>DBFABM010000035.1:0-3481 GCA_048194085.1 Collinsella aerofaciens | reverse complement strand
GGCCGGATCAGCCCACACATCTTCTCATACGCCGCACGGTCGTTTCGCATGAAACGGTCGTACCGACCGGCATTCCTGTCCCAGAAGCCCTTGCGTTCGTGCATCGCTGTCGCCCCCAATCAGTTAGAGCCATCTAACTGTAGCGCATAAATCGCGCAGTAAGGGAAGACCGACTTCAATTTCTCGACAAAGACGCATCTCTCCGGCTTTCGCATATAGCGGCGCGGGTCAGATGCTAGGCTGGAGCTGAAGAAGGGGCTTGGCGGACAGGTAGGTCGATACCGGTTCCCGGAACGGTGATCCAGCCAATTGCAGCAGGGCTCTAGTCATGCAGGCAAACCCAATCCATGACGGGAAATAGGTCCTTTTCTCCAGCTCGACGTCTTTCGCGGGCGACGGGTTAATGCGGCTGGCGGGATTCCCCGCACGAAGCCGTTGTCGCCACCGCCTCCAGGCGCGGTTCACTCGGCAAGATGGGCGACTACGAAGCCGTGCTCGGCGAGGTCAGGAGATCCGATATGATGCGGGGCATCTGGTCCTCTTGCGTCTCGGCATCGCCCTATGCGGAAGGCGTCGATTTCGAAGAGGCGGTCGATTCGGCCATCGAGCTCGCAAGGCTTTCGGAGCTTGACGATTTGGACTGATGGAGGCGAGAAGCCCTTCACCGCGCCAATACCAGACGATTGCGCTATAGGCATCTCTCCGACCCTTTGAACCACCCCTCTTCACGCCACCCGCTACGAACCCCGGCGGAAACCAGGGAGTGATTAAAGGAGCGGCCTGAGGTTTTGCGAATCAATTGAGTCATTCCCGAAATCGCGAATCAAGGGCCTGAGTCGTCAGATCCCGCACAGGGGGACCGCGATGGTGGCCACCGCGCCGCCCGAGGGGCTGTTGGCAAGCGAGACGGAGCCCCCGTGGGCGCTCGCGGCCTCGGAGGCGGCGTGGAGGCCGAGCCCGTAGTGGCGGCCTCCGTCGCGCGAGGAGCGGGAGGAGTCGTCTGTGAAGAGGCGCTCGCAGCCGCGTTCGAGGGCGGCGGGAGAGAAGCCCGGTCCGTCGTCGGACACCTCGATGACGAGGTGGCCGCCCTCGACGTCGCAGGAGACCGCCACGCGCGAGCGCGCGTGCTCGGCGGCGTTGGCCACAAGGTTCGCGGCGGCTCGCGCCAGGGCGGTTCGGTCGAGCGGGGCCTCGGGCGCGCCCGCGACAGCAGGGCCCGTGGCCGCGTCGAGCGTCACGCCTCGCGCCCGGACGATCTGGGCGGCCTCGGCGAGGACCTGTTCGCAGAGCTCGGCCGGCCGCATGGGGGCCCTCTCCGCCCCGCCGGACCCGCGCGAGGCCTCGATGAGCAGGCGCACGTAGCCGTCGAGCCTTTCGACACTGCCGGCTATGTCGCGCGCGGCGGCCGCGAGGTCGGCGTCTTTCTCGTCTTCCAGCTCCTCCGCCACGAAGTCGGCGTTGGCGCGCAGCACGGTGAGCGGCGTCTTGAGGTCGTGGGCGAGCGACGCCACCTGCTCGCGCTGCCCCCGCTCCGCGGCCCAGCGGGCCTCGAGCGACTCGGCGAGGGAGGCCCGCATGGCGTCCATCGCGGCGAGGACGTCGTTCACCTCGCGCACGTTGGTGCTGCCGACCGCGAAGTCGAGCTCCCCCGCGCCGACGCGCCCCGCCGCCTCCGCGAGCGGCGCCATCTTGCGCGAGATCACGCGGCTCGCACGGCGCGCCACGAGCGCGAGCGCGAGCGCGCTTCCCGCAGCGGCGCCGACGAGCATGAGGTTCTGCGGGTTGGGAAGCAGGCCGGCGAGGTCGCGCGAGACCCACTGCGGCAGGTACTCGCTGACGAGTGCGCAGGCCCCGCCGCCCTTGAGCGGGAACGCGGCGTAGGTGAGGCCCGAGCCCCCGCCCTCGATCTCCACTGTGCCCGGATCCGCGGCGAGTGCCGCACGGGCCATTTCCGTCGCGTCCTCGAGTCGCGTGCCCTCGAGGTCTGTCATCAGCACGTGTCCGTCCTTGTTCAGGATGAGGTAGCGGTACGCCGTCGGCACGTCCTGCTGCCCGCAGACGCCGTCGCGTGCCAGGCCCTCCGCGACCTCGCGCGCATTGGCCGGCCCCCAGCTTGCCTCGTAGACGAAGCCCGCGTTGATCGCCGCGGAGAGCGCCATGAACGTGGCGAGCCACGCCGTGGCGACCGCCGCGAACGCGTAGGCGAAATAGCGCGCGATGACGAAGGAGAGCGGCATGCCCCCGCGACCTCGCGCCCCGGTCCTCAGAGCTGCCATTTGTACCCCATCCCCCAGACGGTCGCGATCGGATCGGCGCCGGCCTCGGAGAGTTTCCTCCGGGCGCGGCTGACCTGCATGGATATGGCCGCGTCGTCGGCGTCGCTCTCCCAGCCGAGCACCGCCTCGCGGATCTGCGCGCGGCTCATGACCTGCCCGGGATGGCGGGCGAGGTACTCGCAGATGGCGTACTCGGTGGGCGTGAGCGGCACGGCCTCGCCGCCCACGGCGAGGCCGCGCGCCCCGAGGTCGATCCGCACCTCCCCGAAGGAGAGGGCGTGCGAGCGCGGCCGGCGCTCACGGCGTAGATGGGCCGCGACCTTGGCGCGCAGCTCCGCGGCCCCGAAGGGCTTGCGGACGTAGTCGTCGGCGCCCAGGCCGTAGCCGGCCACGGCGTCCTCCTCGGCCACGCGCGCGGTCAGGAAGATGATGGGCCCGTCGAAGTCCGGGCGGATCTGCCGCACGAGCTCGAAGCCGTCGAGCCCCGGCATCATGACGTCGCAGAGCACGAGGTCGAAGCGCGAGAGGTCCATCCCCGGGACCGCCGTCGGGTCCGCTGCCTTGACGACCTCATGGCCGTCGCGGCCGAGAACGCGCGCGAGCGCGTCGAGGATCGTCCGCTCATCATCCACTGCCAGTATCCTCGCCATGTTCGACCTCCTGAAACTCCCGTCGGCATTGTACTTGCGCCGCGCTCAGCGGTCCAGAGCCCCGCGCGCAGCCGCGGGCGCGGCCGCCCACATGGTGATCTCAGGGTTGGGCAATACACGGTCGGCGGTCGAGCGCAGCGCCGACCCCCAGCCGGCGTCGAGCAGGGCATTCCCGCCCAGGACGAGCGCTACGGAGAGAAGGGCGAGCACGGCGGCGAGCGGCTTCCTACGCATCTGCCCTCCCGTCCTCGAAGCGGCAGAACCAGGCCAGAAGGACGGCGGCGGCTGCCAGGGTGAGCACGAGGCCAGCGAGCGCAGCCGTGAGGAGAGGGCCCACCGCGCGTGCGGCGTCGATGAAGGCCTCCACCCCGAGCGACCCCAGACGCGCGGGCCAGGCGAGCGGCACCCAGCTCAGGGGCGTCGCCAGGGCACCGGTGAGCTCGCCGGTCATGAGGCCGTGCGCAAGTCCGCCCACTGAGAAGAACGCGAGGAGCATCCCCGCCGCGCCGGCGCCGATGGCGGCGTTGCGGCCGAGGCGCAGGGCCACGCCGAGCC
>DBFABM010000032.1:0-2989 GCA_048194085.1 Collinsella aerofaciens | reverse complement strand
CGATGGCCTTGGTCTTGCCGGCGGGCTTATCGCGTCGGGCGCTCGTCTCGGGTGCGGGCTTGGTGACCTGCGGATCGGGCTGAGGTGCAGGTGCAGGCTCGGGCTCAATGACGGTCGCCTGGACCTCTTGGACCTTGGGTGCTACTGGCTGCGGCTCGGCCTCGGGGGCAGGTTCCGCCTCAATGACGGGCTCGGGCGCGGCCTCGGCATTGCGATAGGCACGCTCCAGTAGAGCTTCCTGCGAGTTGAAGGGTTTCTCACCCTCTGCACGCTCCACGGGGACCCAGGTGCCGTCGCTCGTGAGGCTGCGGGCCTTCACGTTGTCCCGCAGCTGCATGCCCATGTACTCGTGCACTAGGGCGCGGCAGGTGGGGTCGAGCACGGGGAAGGCGATCTCCACGCGGTGCTCGGTGTTGCGCGTCATCATATCGGCTGAGCTCAGGTAAATCATGTCCGAGTCCACGCCAAAAGCGTAAACACGCGCGTGCTCCAAAAAGCGTCCGACGATGGAGCGGACATGCACGTTCTCGGTCTTGCCCGAAACGCCGGGCTTGAGGCACGAGATGCCGCGGATGATCATGTCTACGCGCACGCCGGCACACGATGCCTCGGCGATCTTGTCGATAACCTCGCGGTCGGTCAGCGAGTTGAGCTTAAAGAACACGCGGGCGGGCTCGCCGGCAAGGGCGCGCTGGATCTCGCGGTCAAGCCCGCGCATGATGAGCGGTTTCAGTCCGACGGGCGCCACACCCAGGAAGCGGTAGTCGCCGCGCAGGTTGCCCAGCGACAGATTGCGGAAGAACAGGTTGGCGTCTTCACCGATGCCGGGATGGGCTGTCATGAGCATAAAGTCGCTGTAGAGTTTGGCCGTCTTCTCGTTAAAGTTGCCGGTGCCCAAAAGCGTGAGGCGGGTGAGCGCCATACCCTCGCGATAGGTGAGCTGGCAGATCTTTGAGTGGCATTTAAAGCCCTCGGAACCATAGATGACGGTGCAGCCCGCTTCTTCCAGACGCTCGGCCCACTCGATGTTGTTCTGCTCGTCAAAGCGCGCGCGGAGCTCCATGAGCACCGTGACCTCTTTGCCGTTCTCGGCGGCATCGATCAGCGACTCGCATAGGCGGCTCTGCTTGGCCACGCGGTAGAGCGTGATGCGCAACGAGATGCACTCGGGGTCGTAGGCTGCCTCGTGTACCAGATCCAGGAACGGATTCATGGCCTCGTAAGGGTAGAAGAGCAGCTTGTCGTGCTGCAGCACCTGCTCGCGGATGGAGCGGGTCATGTCGATGGTGGGGTTGGGCTGCGGCTTAAACGGCGTAAAGAGCAGCTCGTTGCGCAGGTGCTCGGGAATCTTGCCCTCAATGCCAAAGACGTAGCCCAGGTTGAGCGGGATATCGCAGGTAAAGACAGAGCGGCGCGAAAGCTCGAGCGCCTTGCGGATAGTCTTGAGCGTCGCCTTCTCGAGCGACCCCGAGACCGCGAGCACTACCGGCTGCAGGCGCAGGCGCTTCTTGAGGATGCGCTTCATGTGCTGGCGGTAGTCCTCTTCCTCTTCGACGCCCTCGCCGTCCGGATCGATGTCGGCGTTGCGGGTGACGCGGATCAGCGCACGATCCAGCGGCTTATAGGAGCCAAAGCAGCTGTCCAGGCGGGCGAGGATGACGTCCTCGAGCAAGATGTAGGAGTAGGTGCCGGTGGGCGAGGGGATCTCGACCACGCGGTTCATCGAGGCGGGAATCTCGATAAGGCCCAGTAGGCTCTCCTCGTCGGTGGCGCCGTCCAGACCACAGGCCAGATAGAGCGCGCCGTTGCGCAGGTTGGGGAAGGGGTGGCGAGGATCGATGACCAGCGGCGAGATGACCGGCGACACGTAGGCCTGGAAGTAGCGGGTTACAAAGGTGCGCTCCTCGGGCGTAAGCGAATCGATGTGGGCGCGGTGAACGCCCAAGGTGTCGAGCTTGCCCTCGATGCTCTTAAAGATGGACTCCCAACGGGTAAGGAGCCCGGGCATTTCGGCCATGACAGCATCGACCTGTTCGGAGGCGGTCATATTGCTCTTGTTGTCGACAGGTTGTTTTTTGAGCTCCGCCAGATCGGACAGGCCGCCCACGCGCACCATAAGGAACTCGTCGAGGTTGGACTCGAAAATCGACACGAACTTTAGACGCTCGAACAGCGGAACGGTCTCATCGAAGGCTTCGTCAAGCACGCGGTTGTCAAAGCGTAGCCAGCTGAGCTCTCGGTTTTGCGTGTACGAGAAGTCGCGCGGCGGTTTGCGCAGCTTTGCGGCGGCTTGCTTCTTTTCGATTTTGCTCGGCATATGCATCTGTCCGTTCAGTCCCCACAAGGGACGGTAGCCTAACACTAATCACTATTGTCTCAATTTAGTCGACCGCTGGCACGGACGTATCGCGTGAACGGTATCTTTACCTACTTCTTACGCTGACAAGTCATAGGACTGACGTCCTGCTCGTCTGCAAGCGGTCTATATCCTCACTCAACTGGTACGTAAGTGTGAATAAGAATGATGGATAGCTGAATATCATTGAATGCAGGCGGAAACGTAAACAAACATCATTTATATACATAAAACCGATTTAGCTATGCAATTCTGAATCAAAAGTTTAGAGATGCAATTGCAAATAGTTTTTAGGAAAAAAGAGCGTTTACCTTAGAAAAGTTACTTTAGAACGCCGAAGTACATTATGGGGGAATCTCATGCGATATACCGTTCATCGCACTTTGTTGACCGTTCGGGGGCGAGGTGGAATTGCGGGTGGAATTTGGATATAACTAGAGCTGTCAGCAAGCAGCGTCCGCTATGGAAGGGCGCTGAGAGATTCGGCCGAAAGGCCCGAAAGAAAGGTAGGAGGCCATGACGAAAGGTCTGCACGTGCCTTCCGAGATCGGCAAGCTCAGGAAGGTCTGCCTGCACCGTCCCGGCGACGAGCTCCTCAACCTGCCGCCCGACGAGCTCGAGCGACTCCTGTTC
>DBFABM010000072.1:0-4094 GCA_048194085.1 Collinsella aerofaciens | reverse complement strand
GTCCTGCTCGCACGGAGAGCACATTAAGTGCTCTCCGGCTCGTGCGGAACTCGCGATGAACCTTACGTTCCGCGTCGCCGGGCAGACGCCTCGGTGTTGAAGCGCGGCTTGTCATGGGGACACCTGCTGAACATATATAAGTTGAAGGCCACGTCATGTGGCCTTTTTTGAATCCGGAAACCGTGTCCCAGAATTCACGTCCGGAATGGGATGCAGTTTCCGCTTGGGACCTGATTGGGAAAGTATGTCCCACTATTCAGCTGGATTCCGGGATGTATTTTCCGGTTGAGGCTCGTTGGGAAAGTGCGTCCCACTTTGGGGGCTGATTCTGGGACGTGGTTTCCGGTTGGCTCTCATTGGGAAAGTTCATCCCATTTCTCGGCCTAATTATGGGACGCAGTTTCCCGTTGAGGACCCTTTGGGAAAGTGCGTCCCGGTCTGGGCGCTAATTGTGGGATGCAGTTTCCGCTTGCGGAGTCTCCACTCAACAGAAAACCCGGGTGGCCTGTTTTTTGGCTACCCGGGTTTTTGGGTTGTCGATATGTTCGACTGGCTACTAGTGGGTCTTGCGGCGCTTGATCAGCATGATGAGGGCTATCACTACGAGCGTTGCTCCCGCTGCTGCTGCGGTGGCGACTAGGGCGAATGTTTGGTCGCCGGTGTTTGCGAGGTTCTTCGCTGTGGTCGTAGTCTTGACCTTGGTGTCGGTCTTAGCTCCGTTGTCGGACTTGGGCTTGTCCGGGTTCGTCGGGGTCTCAGGAGTCTCGGGGTCCTTTGAGCCTTCGGAATCGGTTGGGCCGGCGGTGTTTACCAGCGTATGGTCCAGGAACTTCTTGGCGCCCGCACTTGCCTGTGAGAACAGGCGGCGCGTGCGGATCGGGGCGGCGTTCACCGTTGTGGGCGCCGTCTCCTCGGTCTCGATATTCACGAGCGTCGTGCCGGTGTCGAGGCCCACGTCGTTGTATCCCACGTGGCAGTAATACTGCGCACCGTCATCGTCTGCGGTCAGGTCAATCTCGAGCTTTGAGGCCGTTCCAGCCGCGAGGTTGCCATCGGCACCCACGAGCTTAAACTCTGTCTCGCCGCGGCCCTTGCGGTACCACATATAGGTCGGTGCCAGTCCTGTTTCGCTATCGTCGGCACCGAGTTGCTTCACATGGCCAATCGCCGAGAGCGTCAGGTGGCTTCCCGCCGCGCGCTCAACCGAAGAGTCGTATCCAAGATCCGACCCCTCCGCAGCATCCGCCGCAGGTCCGCTCACGGTCATCGTCATGCCATCGGGCATGGTCTTGACCGTGATGATTGCCGAGCGAATACCTGTTTCGGTCGTGGATCCATTCTTAACGGCGGCGATGGCGAATCGATACTCCGTATTGGGCTGCAGCCCATCCCACTTGAGCGAGGTCTGCGTGTTGTCGGCAATCTTCCAGCTATTGACGACCGCATCCGCCGCATTGCTCTGCAGCATGCCCACGCCGTAGCTAAAGCCACTCTTGTTTGCGAGTACATCGTCCCAGCTAAACGTAACGCTGGTCGAATCGACGGCGTTTGCCGTAAAGCCCGTCACGGCCGGCGCGTCGGGCATCTCGACGTCCTTAACGTCATAGCCCACGATCCAGAACTGGTCGGTGTCCTTGGTGCCGAGCTTGTCGCCCGAGTCTGCCTCGAACTTGTCGACATCCACCGCGTTGACGCCCAGACGCCATACAAAACCGTACTTGCCCTGCGCGGCCTCGGGCAGGTTGTCGACGGTGCCGCCGTATTCGGTCGATTCACTCGAGGAGTTACCCGTAGTAAAGCCGGCGTTGGCACCAAAGCACAGGCCGCCAAACAACTCGTGCTTTGCGAGCTTCGCGCCCATGACAACGCTGCCGTTCAGCGTCAAGCCGAGCTCGAGCTCCTGCTCCTTGCCCTCCTCGACTTCGATGGTCTGCTCAATGCTCGCCCCCGACTGCGCGGCGGCGCCGTTAAACCCATCGTGCGTGTAGGCGCGCGTTACGCCAGGCTTGCCCAGGCCAAAGGAATCCCCAACGGGAGTCTCGCCGTTGAGCGTCGTTTGATAGGTTCCGGGTTCTCCCGACCGGTTGGTCAAAAAGTAGCTGAGCGGCGTCATACTGTGCTGTTTGGCAATGCGGTCATAGGCCTCGACATTAACGACCGAGGTCTGCGCGCCGAGCGACACGGGCGCCGCCATCACGCCCTTGCCACCAGTTTCCTCATTTTCGATCTCATACTCGTAATAGACCATCGGAATCGTGTAGAGCACGGCCTTGTCACCCTCGCCGGCATGCGACTCATAGCTTACGCTTGCGCTGACCGTGCGCTCGCTCCGGTAGTCATAGCATCCCTCGGCGGCAAAATCGACTGAAGCATTCATCGCGACCAGG
Organism: Collinsella aerofaciens; assembly: GCA_048194085.1. GTDB lineage: Bacteria > Actinomycetota > Coriobacteriia > Coriobacteriales > Coriobacteriaceae > Collinsella > Collinsella aerofaciens_CO. Next base: position 1,707 of record DBFABM010000072.1, on the reverse strand, counting down.
GGCGGACCGGTCTGCACCTCGACGGCAACGCCCAACTCGGCGCCAATGGTATAGCCCTGGGATGTCCCCGTGCCCTTTTCCTCTCCGTATGACGTGCCGCCCAACACCAGATAGCCGTATGCCTGCTCCAGATCCTCAACATAGGGCGCATCCTGCAGCACGGCAAGCACGCGCGGGTTGGTATAGACCTTGTAGCGGTCCTTGTACGTGATCTTGACGCTGTCGTTGTCGACATCGGGCAGCGCGAGCGAGATAAATGTGCCGTAGGTAGTGCCGCGACGGTTGCTCTCGCTAATCACCTGCTCCTCGCCGCGGCGCACCTTTCCGTTCTCGTCGAGCGAAAAATGCGAGGCGGTCATCCAATAGTAGTCATCGTTCTTGCGCAGGTCCTCGTCGCGGTGCTTGCCCACCACGGCGATAAAGCTCTCGTTATAGCGGTCCGAACCCGAGACGCTGCCCGCCTTGACGTCGCTGATCCACACCTGCTCTATACCCTTGTGGTCATGCTTGTTGCTGCTGTTGTATTGCTGACCGCTCATGCTCATGGTTCCGACCATGGACCCCAAGCCCTGAGCCCCGCTCTGTGCCGTGTTGCAGGCAAAGTCGCGGAACACATCGCCGCCCACGAGCACCTCGTCGACCGCCAGCTGCTCGGACAGGCCGTCAAGGTTGGCAGTGGCAAGGGCAATAGGCGCCAAGGTGCACGGATAGCGCTTATCCTGAGCGCTATCCTTCCATGCGCTGTTGGGCACATGCATCAGCCCATAGGAGGCGAGGAGCCCGTCTCTGTATTCCTTGCAATCGGAAAGCTTGAACTCGCCAGACTCCGAGTCAAAATACGCGTAGCGGTACAGCGCGCCGTACAGCCCCTTGCTGCCGTCAGAAGCGCCGTAATCAAAAGCGCTGCGTTGCCAGTCATAGCCCGCAAGAATAAGGCCCGTGACGGTTTCACCCGTCTTCTTTCCTTCTTCATCGTAGGCGGCAAACGTGCCGAACGTCGCATTCGCAGCGACCATGGTCTTGCCGTTCGCGGAGAGGGAGATTGCGCCCGCGTCGCCCAGAGCATCGACATGGACGAGCGCACCCTTGGATGCATCCCACGAAAACAGCTCGCAATGCGTCGACTTATCAATATTCTTCTTGCCGTAGGGTGCCGAGACCACGATGGCGAGGTCATCGCAAAAATCGCGATCGAGGTCGCCGGCCGCTAGCGAAACGACAGGAGCTGACTGAAGCTGCGTCCAGGAGTCGTTCCCGCCCTTGTTGTGCGTGGTGTAGTCCGCGGCGTTACCGGCATCGATCTTGACGACGCTTTGCTTCCAGTTGCCGCCCTCCAAGTCATACATGTCGACTACAGCCTTGCGCACGCCGTTCTCGTCGACATAGCAGCCCGCGTAGACAAAAAGCTCGTCGACGCCGTCGCCATCGACATCGCCCGCCTCGACATCAAAGACGGCGTCGTGCTCTTGCAGGTAACCGACATCCAGGTACTTAAAACGGCCTTCGTACATCATATTAGTGTTGACCGTCACCGGCAGGTGTGTGTCGAGAGTGCGCGTACGCCCGTCCTTGATTATCGACTTCATCCGAACACTTCCCACATTCATCCGTACATGTGCGGATGAATGTGGGAACCCGATACCCTGAGGGCCGGACCGGCCGGCCCCGGGAGATCGGAGGACGGCATGTCCGGAAAGAGGAAGAAGG
>DBFABM010000070.1:0-27917 GCA_048194085.1 Collinsella aerofaciens | reverse complement strand
AAGTGCTGACTTTTGTATCAACTCGATTGTTAATTGAACATTCGAACTAAACGAATCCTTTGATTCCCGATACCTTTTACAGCACTCTTCGACATGTCTAAAAGATAGGAGGTCATCGTAAAATTCCACGTTTAAGTCAACAATGTTAACTTTATATTGTTCAACCTCTTGAAGATATGACTTCAAAACAGGCAAGGCAAGATACGGCCCCACTGGACTCCATCCTGGGGGAAATACTAAAAGCGTTTTAGGCATATCAACGTCACATCTTTCGCAAATAATTCAATTGAAACGCAGCTACCATCATAATTGAAAATACACCAAGTCCTGTAACGAGAATTGAGAACATCGCGGTGCTCGTGAACAGCGAAACAAGGAGTGTTGAAATAACAACAGCAACCGATTGCAAAGACTCCCTAATTGAAAACAGGCTTATCGATTCAGATTCGTCTCTCGCCAAATCCTGCAGCGATGTTATGAGAAGCACATCTTGAATGGCGTTTCCGGCACCGACGATAAAAAGGGAAATAAACGATATCCCAGACGCATAACGATAGCCAAACGCCAGATACGCACCGAGCGCAAGATACGTCACAAAACAATATGATTTAACGCAATCGGAACCACTAATTAAACGACCATATATTGTATTTCCGAACAACAGTCCGATTGTAAGACTACTCTGAAGGAATCCATATTGTATCGATGACGAGTCAAATTGCAATTGCGCTATAGCTGGCAAAAGAGAATTCAGAGAGCCGAATGCCACGCCACTAGAAATATCGATTAATAGGAAACCAATTGCCAAGTGCTTCGCGCTAAGATCACTAAATGCAGTCCTGTTTTTTTCATTTTTGCTTATCCCCTCTTTATCATTAACCTCGATAACCGACGGAACATCTCGCAGCAACCAGAACGACGCGGCAAAAGAAAGCGCGTCTAATGCAAGAACAGCCTCCGCCCCAAATTGAGCGACAACAAAACCGCCGGCAACTGGCCCCAGAACCATCATCAAATTCTGCAGAAACCCAAACGAATTATTAATTACGTCGCGATTGATACTATTCGTATTGGCTCTTAACAACGAGTAAAAGCAGGGCATTTCAACCGTTCGGCAAAGCGATACCGCGCACGTAATAGCAAACATACTCCATTTACTATCAACAAAAATATAGCAAACGAATAATCCCGCGCGAATTAAGTCTGCCAATCTCATGGCCTGCAGTGTCCCGATACCCATCTTCTGAGGCAGCTGCGCGAGCGAAACTGAAAACAGAGAGGGGGCAAATCTGCAGCAGACCATCAAAGCAGTTGCAGAAACATCGTGAGTTACCTCGTAAATCAGCATTGGCAAAGCAATATTCGCACACCAATTGCCTATTTCGCTTATCCCTCTAGCAATATATAGGACCCGAACCGGATGGCTAGCTCTCAATACCGTGAACATCACGATTAACCTCGTATTTCAGGCCTCGTTCATCCCTTAATAGGAATCCATAATCAACCAAGTACCGCCTCAACACGGCATAATCAGGATAGAGCTGTGACAGCACACGATTAACCTGAAGCTCCGTATAACTTGTATTTAATTCAAAGAAAGAGACGGCCCATAGCAGCATGATTCTTTTATAGCTTTCCTTTTTTGGAATTGAAACCAGCTCGCCATTCTTGAGAAATCGTTTTTTAAAGTCTATTAGCTCATCCATTCACATCCTCCATTTCATACGCATCTAATACTAAAAATGCATACGCTTTAGGTCATCGCATTCGGCTTCTTTATTCGAACTAAACTCGAACTAATCTAAATGATTTGCTCAAACACTCTTCGAAAGCTCGTTTTTCACTCTGAGTAAAATGCCCTTCCCAGTCAGTCCACGAACAGGAAGGCAACTCACAGCGAGCGGAGTCGAAGCCCTCTGCCGTCGGTCGTTCAAAATGCACGACAACCTTTTCGATATCCTCATCTGCAATCAGGTCAGAATGAACGACCTCGGTACCGTCTTCGAATGTCATATACGGGTACATCACGTAAACCACCTCGCAATCGTAAATCCAGTTTAGCATCAAGCTATTGCACCAAAGACAGCAAGCCCCCCTTGATGAGTTGATGGTATCTGCTAAATGTCACGTACGATTCACATCTGGTGGGTACCCTGATGGCTACACGAAACGAAGCAGATTTACACCGGGAGGACCCCGTATGACAACCAAGTACACCGACGCGCCGCGCACGCGCGTCATGACACCGGCATCGCTCAACAACGGCGTGCACGAGAACCATTCCATCGGACAGACCATGGCCATCGCGCCCAAAAAGGGCCTGTTCGACGACATTTCCATTCCCCAGATCATCGCCGGCGCCGCAGCTGCCGCCACGAGCGTCGCGCTTGCCTCCAAGATCGGTATCGCCGGATCGGTGATCGGCGCCGCCGTGAGCTCGGTCATCACCGTTGTGTCCTCGCAGGTCTACCGCCACTTTATCTCTGCCAGCGCCGAAGCCCTCAAGGGCACGCACGCCGCCGTCGACTACCCCACCGGCGCCTATGAGCCCGTTGAATTTAATGCCGAGGAGCACCTGGGCGGCGCCGCGACTACGCAGGAGATGCGCCAGATTGCGGGACGCGCGACCACGGCCCGCGTCGCCCCTAACAGCCTGCGCGCCAAGGCCGCGGCAGAGCGCAGCCAGACGCAAAAGAAGGTCATCATCTTCTCGATTGCCATCGCCATCGTCGCGGTCATCGCCTGCACCGGCGCCATCCTTATCACCACCGCCGGCGAGGGTCTGGGTGAGCGTCCCGAGCCGATCCTTTCGTCGCGCACGACGGAGAGTGATGCAAATGGCAACACCCAGTCGCAAGATCAGCAGGCACAGGCGGACGGCACGCAAGACAGTTCTACCTCTGCCGATTCGTCCTCGAACACCCAAAACCAATCGCAGGGCACCGATTCCTCTACGGCCAACAGTGGCACGCCGTCCGACACGACCGACTCAAGCCAAACGACTGACGGTTCACAGCCGAACACGGGAGGCCAGACGAGCGACACCACGTCGGGAACGGGTGCAGCAGACAGTAGCAACACCAACAACTCGAGCGGAACCGCGTCCGGCACGGCATCTGACAACTCGAGCCAAGGCACGGCATCGGGCAACTAAGCACATTTGCCTCTCATAGATAACCGACCTGTACAACGGGCGCGAATCGAAAGCGGTTCGCGCCCGTTTGCCTTGGGCGCCGCCATGGCGAACGCCATGCGATGGTAAGATGCTTTACATGTGTAAAGAGGAGATTTGCCATGAGCAAGACAATAATTAGGCCCACGCTTTCGCTGGGCAACCACATCTATCTGTATCGCCTGCTGCGCGATGCGATTGGATGTGGCAAGCAAACGTTTATGACGCAGGTCGAGGAGGCGCTCGCCGCTGGCGACATGACCGCTTATGACCTGGGCTTTGAGTCCACGCGCGAGTTGCTCGAGGAGCTCGACGACTGCATTAAGCTGACCGTCTTTAAGGGCGGTCGCCTGTATGCCACCGTCATCGCCAACGATGCCTGGGATACCGCCCTTGCCAAGGGCGAGGATAAGCCCAAGGCAGCCAAGGGAGCCAAGCAGTCCTACAAAAAGAAAAAGCGCGGCGAGAAGGACCTCAAGGCCGTGCGCCCCAAGCACGTTAAGCGTCCCGAGCCCGAGCCCGTGGCCGAAGTCGCTCCGGAGCCCGAGCCCGAGACAGAGATCGAAGTCGCTATTGAGGTAACGGCAGAAGCCGAAACCGAAATCGCCGCCACGACCGATTCCGAAGTCATATCCGAGCAGGAAGCCGCTGCCGAGCTCAACGAGGCTCCCAAGTCGACAACCGAAGAAGCCGCTGACCAGCCCGAGACGTCTGCGTTCCAAAACAGCGATGTCTTTGGCGACGAGGCCGAGGACGATCAGTCCGACGAGCCCGCCGATCAAGGCGCTACCGAGTCGACGCCAGAGCCCGAGACGCCGCAGCCTGCCATCTCGCTTACGGTCGTCTATGACCCCGAGAACGCAAACGCTGGCATCACCACCATGGCATCCACGCCCATCGAGGCAAAGCCGAGCGTCGAGAACGAGAATGCGACGCAGGTTGAGGTTGAAACTGCAGCTGCAGACGCGCCCGTCACCGTGGAGCCCACAGATTCCACGATTAAGCCGGAAGCGACGTCGGAGCCCGCGCCCGCCATCGAATCCGTGCCCACCGCTGTTTGCGACCAAATTCCCGCACCGGCATCGGCTTCGGTACCCGCAGCGGCCCCAACCCCCGCACCCGCGGCACCGACCATCCCCGAGGACTTCCCCATCGATTTCGCAACCGAAGTCTTCTGCCCCGGCCCGCTTCTGCACCAGTTGTCGACCTATCTCCCCTACGGCGCCGACACGCTCGGCATCGTCGGCGAGTACTACTGGATCGCCCGCGAGCGCGGCACCATCGAGGCCGCGCGAAACCGCGCAATCTTCCCCCTGCGCTACACGCAGGCCGGCGAGCGCCACGAGGTTGCCGTGCGCATCCGCCGCAACACCACCGGCGGTCTCGGAGCCACCTGGACCATCGATAAAGTCGAAGAAACCGAGCGGTAACGACAAACGGCTCAAATCCAAATCAGGATTTGAGCCGTTTATATTTGTTGATGTTGCGTAACCAACAGCGAGCGGGTCGCAAGTGCCCCAGGTTGCCGTGAAAGAGGAGCGACGCGTACTTCGGTACGCGAGCGACGGCTTGAACGGCAAGATGGGGTGCTTGCGACCCGCGCAGCGTCGAGCAGTTACGCGGTTTGGTAAAACCGCGTAACAAATTAGTCACGCGTCAGCTTGCGGTGGATACGATGCGGCTGGGCTGCGTCCTCGCCCAGGCGCTCGATACGGTTGGCCTGATAGGCCTCAAAGTTGCCCTCAAACCAATACCAGTTGCCCGGGTTCTCGTCGGTGCCCTCCCACGCCAGGATGTGCGTGGCAACGCGGTCCAGGAACATACGGTCGTGGCTAATGACCACCGAACAGCCCGGGAACTCGAGCAGCGCCGCCTCGAGCGAGGACAGCGTCTCGACGTCGAGGTCGTTCGTGGGCTCGTCGAGAAGCAGCAGGTTGCCGCCCTGCTTGAGCGTGAGCGCCAGGTTCAGACGGTTGCGCTCACCACCGGAGAGCACGCCGGCGCGCTTCTGCTGGTCCTGGCCCTTAAAGCCAAAGCTCGCCACGTACGCGCGGCTGGGAACCTCGGTCTCGCCCACCATCATGTGGTCCAGGCCGTCCGAGACGACCTCCCATAGGTTCTTATCGGGGTCGATGCCGGAACGGTTCTGATCGACATAGGAGATCTTGACGGTCTCGCCCACCTCGAGCTCGCCCGAAGTCAGCGGCTCCAGACCCACAATCGTCTTGAACAGTGTGGTCTTACCGACACCGTTGGGGCCGATGACGCCCACGATGCCGTTGCGCGGCAGGGTGAACGAAAGGTCGTCGATGAGCACGCGGCCATCGAATTCCTTGTGCAGATGATGAGCCTCAAGCACCTTGTTGCCCAGACGCGGTCCAACGGGAATGCGAATGTCGGTCCAGTCGAGCTTCTGGCTTGCGCGGGCCTCGGCCTCCATCTCCTCGTAGCGAGCCAGACGGGCCTTGTTCTTGGCCTGACGAGCCTTGGGCGAGCTGCGCACCCACTCGAGCTCGGCCTCCATGCGCTTGGCGAGCTTGGCATCGCGGTTGCCCTGTGCCTCGATACGCGCGGCCTTAGTCTCCAGATACGTGGAGTAGTTGCCCTTGTAGGGATAAAGGTGACCGCGGTCGACCTCGCAGATCCACTCGGCAACGTTGTCCAGGAAGTAGCGATCGTGCGTGACGGCAAGCACAGCGCCCTGGTAGTTGTGCAGGAAGTGTTCGAGCCACAGGATCGACTCGGCGTCCAGGTGGTTCGTGGGCTCGTCGAGCAGCAGCAGGTCGGGAGCCTCGAGCAGCAGCTTGCACAGGGCCACGCGACGACGCTCGCCACCGGAAAGCACGTTGACCGGCATGTCAGAATCGGGCAGCTGCAGGGCGTCCATGGCCTGGCCGAGCTTGGAATCGATATCCCAGCCGTCGGCGGCGTCGATCTCGTCCTGGAGCTTGCCCATCTCGGCCATGAGGGCGTCCATGTCGCAATCCGGGTCGCACATCTCCTCGCCGATTTTGTTGAAGCGATCGACCTTGGCGATCATGTCGCCAAATGCCATGCGCACGTTCTCGATGACGGTCTTGTCGTCGTCGAGCGGCGGCTCCTGCTGCAGGATGCCCACGGTGTAGCCGGGGGTGAGCTTGGCATCACCGTTGGAGACCTCCTCGATGCCGGCCATAATCTTGAGCAGGGTCGACTTGCCCATGCCGTTGGGACCCACAACGCCGATCTTGGCACCGGGGTAGAAGCTCAGGGTCACGTCGTCAAGGATTACCTTGTCGCCATGGGCCTTACGAGCCTGATACATCTGGTAGATAAACTCTGCCATTTGCCTGTTTTATCCTTTCTACCTGCTGTTTCCCTATTCTTGATTCGCTTTAGTGGAAACGAAATAAGGAAATCAGCTCTGAAACGTAACGAAAAAGGGGCATGGTTGCCCACACCCCCTAATACTACCTGGGAAAAGTCCCCCGGAACATACTATGAACTGCGTACGCTAGTTTTCCGCAACCTTAGCGAACGGCCCGCTGCGATTTGCGCCACAGCAGATACGAGTAGACGTAGACGGCTCCGACCGAACCAAACGCCAGAACCGCAATCACCGCGGCGACGACTTCACTCGAAAGCACGCTGCCTGCCACGCCCATCACAATCAGGCCAATACCCAGCACCATAAAGCAGGCGCCGCCAAAACGCTGCGTACGGCGCCAGTTCTCGGGATCGGCAAGCGCCCAAGGTGTCTTGATACCGAGCGTATAGTTCTGCTTCACACGCGGCAAGTAGTTGCCTACGCCGATGAACAGCAAACCGACAACACCGGAAATCAGCACGTTAACCGAACCGACCGCCGGCACCACGCCCCAGACCGTAAGCTCTCCCAGCCAGCTTATGGCGCACATGAACAAGGTGAAGGCGATTACGAAGCCCTGGTAGAACTTGCCCGAGGTTCGATATGCCTCACCTTTGGGGTCGATGCGCGGCACCACGCAGAACATTGCGAGAAGCGCCAGAGGCAGCACGCCGAGCGCGGAGGCCATCCAGCTAGGACCCCAACCGTCGACGGCGCCGTTCGCGCCCCAGTGCGTGGGAATCTGCGCCGGCAAGCTCGGCATCACCATGAGGTGCGCTACGACATTGGCGACGCACAGAGCGACCAGCGCAATCCACACGCGCGACGATACCCCCGTGGGGTGAATGCCCTTGTTTTCGTTATTCATCCTTATCACCTTCCGTGTTTGTAAAGCCCATAAACCAGCCAATTAAATCCTGCATGACGGTGGTGTTTAAGCTGTATACGATGTTTTGGCCATGGCGCTCATCGGTAACCAACCCGGCGTTTTTGAGCGTCGCCAAGTGATGGCTCAGTGACGGCTTACTGATGTCAAAATGCTCGGCAAGCTCTCCGGCCGTACAATTGCCCTCGTGCAGTAGTTCCAAAATGCGCCGCCGCGTAGGATCGGCAAGCGCCTTAAAACCCTCTCCTGGCATAGGACCTCCTCTCATCATTTCGTTCGACGCGCACACTATACTCGATATTTAGATGTTTGTCTAACTATCTAATCGAAATGCTTCAAACCACATCAAAGTAAGCGCCATCGCAACCTATGGGCGATTACCTATAATGGCGATAGCTAAAACACGATTCGCTTCCCCATCGGAGGATATCCATGACCGAAACCGCAGCCGCAGCCCCCATCGAGACACGCGACACCAAGCTCGAGATCATCATGGGCCGCGAGGCACTCGACAAGCTCGCCGATGCTACGGTACTGGTGCTCGGCTGCGGAGGCGTGGGCTCCAACTGCTGCGAGGCACTCGCCCGCGGCGGCATCGGACATTTCGTCATTCTGGATAAGGACATCATCGCGCCCAGCAATATCAATCGCCAGGCCATCGCCTTTCACAGCACCGTCGGCAAGCGCAAGGTTGACGTGATGGAGGCCATGATCCACGATATCAATCCTGCCGCCACCGTCATCAAGCGAACTGAATACCTGTTGAGCGATAACATCGACGAGTTCTTTGCGAGCGTTTTGGAGCAGACGGACGGCAAGCTCGACTACGTCGTCGACGCCATCGACACCATCTCGGCCAAGCTCACCATTGCCAAATATGCTCAGGACCACGACATCCGTTTGGTTAGCTCCATGGGCGGGGCCAACAAGCTCCATCCCGAGTGCCTCCGCTTTGCCGACATCTTCGATACGGTACGTGACCCCATGAGCCGCATCATGCGCAAAGAATGCAAGAAGCGCGGAATCAAGAGCCTGCACGTGCTGTTTAGCTGCGAGGAATCGGTTAAGACACAGCCCCGCGACCCTTCCAACATCCACGAGCGTACCGAGCTCGGAACCGCCAGTTTTATGCCGCCCATCATGGGTCAGATGATTGCCGGCGAGGTTATCCGCCAGATCAGCGGCCGCGGCACCGAACGTGTACGCTCCGATGGCCAGCGCCTGGACTAGCGGAACGCGCCGAGATGGAGCCCCGGTTATTTGATGCACACTGCCATCTTGATTTGATGGCATACCCGAATGCTGTTGCCGACGAAACTGCGGCTATAGGACTGGGGGTCTTTGATTGCGGGGTCGACCCACGCGACTTCGCGGCAGCAAAAAAGCGTGCCAGCCGCTACCCAAACATTATCGCGGGCGTCGGCCTCCATCCCTGGTGGCTCGCCGACGGCCGCTGCGGTCCTGCCGAAGTCAATCTGCTTTGCGAAGTTGCCGCCCAAGAGCACTACATCGGCGAAGTCGGACTCGACTTTTCCGCGCGCTTTGCTGGAAGTGAGCCGCTACAAATACAGGCACTTAACCGGCTCTGCGATGCGCTCGTGCAGCATCCTCTTACCGGGCGCGTGATATCAATTCACGCCGTTCGTTCGGCAGGAGCCGTACTGGACGTCCTCGAATCGCATGGACTACTCATCCCAAACCCCGACTCCCCCGTTATCATCTTCCACTGGTTTAGCGGTACTTCGGACGAACTCGTCCGCGCGCGTAATGCGGGCTGTTATTTTTCCGTCAACGAACGCATGCTCGCGACCAAGCGCGGTCGCGAATACGCACGACAGATTCCACTCGATCGTTTACTGCTCGAAACCGATGCGCCGGCGGAGGCAAACACAGAAACAAGCGCGCAGTCGCTCATCAGATCGCTCGCAAGGACCTCGATGCGCATTGCCTCACTCAAAAACTGTGACGCAAAGCGCATCGAGTCGGTAGTTTTAGCAAATGCGCACGCTGTTTTTGACCTTCGCTAACCCCTGTGGGCAAAAATGCCAAGGGACATGCGAATCGCACAACGCAGTCCCTATTGGTAGGCAGTACAGTTCGGCAGCATTACACCAATTCGTGCATGAGATCACAGTTGCGTGCATACAATTCGTCAAAGATATGACGACGCGACGCATATAACTCGTGGGCAGCCATATCGGGCTCGATTGTTTGCGCAACGCCAAGGACTCGGGCGAGTTCATCCCATGATGCATAAGCGCCACCTGCGAGAGCTGCCATGATGGCATCACCGAAGCATGCGCCCACCGTAACCTTGGCAACCGAGACCTCGCGCCCGCATACGTCGGCGATAGCCTGCATCCAAACTGGATTCTTGGTTCCACCTCCGACAAGCATAATGCGCCCAATTGGCAGTCCATGCTCTCGCTCGATAATGTCGACATGGGATGCAACGGTATACGCGACGCCTTCCAAGGCGGCGCGAACCATATGGGCTCGCGTATGCCTTCCGGTCAGGCCAAAGAAGACGCCACGCGCCTCGGGATCGTTGAGCGGAGTACGCTCCCCCGCAAAGTACGGCAGACACAGGAGCCCATCGGCACCCGGCGCCACATCGGCGGCATCATGCGCCATAACCGAATAGGCATCGGGACCACCGTGGCCCTCGGCCTCTACGGCGTCGCGATACAGCTCTTGGCGCAGCCACGATGTGAGTGCGCCCGCCGTATTGGTCCCCGCGCAGATCCCGTAAGTTCCGGGAATGATAAACGTCCCCGGCCACAGGCGGGCATCATCGATCATATGATCAGCTAGGTAGATGAAATACGCCGTACTCCCCAACTGAACCATCATATCGCCGGGACGGAATACACCCGTCGAAATGGCCTCGGCACCAGAGTCGCCCGTTCCCACTAAGACAGGTGTCCCTGCCGCGAGCCCCGTCGCCTCAGCCGCACACCGCGTAATCACCCCGGCAATATCGGTAGCCGACATTACCTCCGCCATCTGGTCAGGCCGGCAGAAACGAGCACATTCCCGAGCATCAACCTTCCAGGTGTAGCGGTCGTATAGGGGAAGAAAATCCTCCGCCAAATAACGGTCCACCGTAAAACGCCCCGTCAACTTTGCGCATAGAAACGATGACGCCGTCAGGAACTTCGCGGCACGTTCGTGCACCTCGGGCATATTCTCCTTAAACCACAAGATCTTGGGAGCAATATCTGACGAACAGGGATCGTACCCGAAAAGCTCGCGTGCGCGATCTGACCCATATTCGGAAAGAAGCTCGTCAATCTGCGGCTTCGAACGTGCATCGACTCCATACAAAATCGCGGGCGCCAGCGCGTTGCACTCGGTATCGACCGGCACACAGTCGCAACCCAATGCGGAAAGGCCCACGCATCCGATCTGTGCCGCGTTAACCCCCGATCGCGCCACCAGCTCGCGCGACAAGCGGCAAAAATCGCCCCACCAAACTGCCTCCGCATCATGCTGGTACCATCCGTCACACGGGTTGTCCGTCTCATGTCCACAAGAGGCTTGGCAAACGATGTTGCATCGATCATCGATTAAAACGCCTTTAGAGGCGCTTGTCCCAATATCAATACCCAGATAGAGCGCCATAGGTGCCTACTCCCCTCGCGCCGTACGAGCGGCAGCCATAAAACGAGCTACCCGCTCAACATCAACCGGGGCATCCAGCTTTCCGTCGCGCTTTAAGCAGGTGCCGACAAACGCGCCATCGTAGTGAGCAAATACGTCAGCCACGGTATTTTCGCGACAACCGGTGCCACATACCACGGGTACTTCGCCAACACGCTCGCGGACTTCATCGGCAAGCTCGCCCGAAGCGCCACGACCGGCAGCCGAACCGCCGATGACCATTGCATCCGGAAGGCAATTAAAGAGAAGTGAATCGGCAATGTCCGCAGTCGTGCGGTCGTTGAGATAAACCTCCCCCTCGCTCGTGATGAAGTGAAAAAGCTTGAGGTCGTCCAAGCGCAGCGCCGCCTTGCGACGCATGGTGTGAGCGAAATCTCGGTTAATCAGCCCAAGATCACCGGCCCAGGCACCGCAAAAATTGCAGCGTGTGAGCTGCGCGTCGACGGCAGCGCACAGCTCGATTGTGGCATCACCATCGTAAATAGCCTCAGCTCCCCAAGGGGTCGACAGATCATGGGATAGAGCCCCGATTACATAGCCCATCGATGCAAGGGTTGAGGGAGAAACGTGCTGCTCATAGGGCATCGAGAGCTCATTGGTAATCAAAATGCCATCGACACCGCCCTGCTGCAACGCCTCGAGATCGCGCTTGGCAGCTTCCACGACCTGCGACACGCTTCCGCCCGGGTAATACAGTGGATCGCCCGGCAGAGGACGCAGGTGCAGCATTCCGATAACCGGCTTTTCGGTCTTGAACATCGAGGTTAGAAACGACATAACGTGCTCCTTCATAGAGTTATTGCAGGGACGTTACTCCCCCAGCACCTCGACGTACACTTTTCGCTTCTGCGGACCGTCAAACTCCGCAAGATAGATGTTCTGGGCACTTCCGCACACGATGTGGCCATCTTGGACGGGAAAGAAGCAACTGTTTCCACAAATCATGCTCTTGATATGCCCACAGGAGTTGTTGCCGGTGGCTCCATAGCTCGGCAGGAAGTGTGCATGCGCATAGGGGGCATCGAGTGGGGCGATGCGATCAAGCGTCTCCATAAGATCCGTCTCCACGCAGGGCAGCCCCTCGTTTACCACGATTCCACAGGTCGTATGCGACAAAATAATCGCTGCCAAGCCATTGGTCACCGAGCTGCGTTCGATGGCGGCGTGCACGTCCTCGGTAATATCGATGAACTGGTCCGGAGCAGTCGATAGATAGCTCAATGTCTCGAGCGTCACCATGTTCACTCATCCCCTTCAAGAAAACGCAGGGCATTACCCCAGTAGAGCCTTTCTCGCGCATCATCGCGCATGGGCACGGTATCGAGCGCCCGCTTGAGTTTGAATGCACGGAAGCGCGGCGTATTGCTGGCGAACATCACTTGGTGCGATAGCGCGCGCTCATACCACAGCGGCCCCATATCGACCGTGAAAAGACGCTGCATCATCTCCTCGGGCGAATCGATGTAAGTGATAGAGGTGTCCGTGTAGCAGTTGGGATACTTGAGCAGCATCGCCACGGTCTCGCGCACCCAGGGCCAGCCAAAGTGGGCCAAACTAAAGCGCACATTTGGATGCGTTGCGATTGTGTGCTCAAATGCAAGCGGGTTACTGCGCGAGAGCTCTGCGCCAGGCTCCCAAGACATACCGGCATGGAAAACCACCGGCTTGTTATAGCGCTCGCACAGCTCGTAAAGCGGCTCGGCCACAGCATCATCGGGGGCAAAACCCTGCTTTGCAGGATGCAGGCAAAGCCCCTTTGCCCCCAACTCGGTAAAGGCGCGCTCCAATTCGTCTGCGGCACCGCTCACCTGCGGGTCTACGCTCGCAAATCCCCACAGACGATCGGGATGCGCGGCAACCAGCATGGCAATCTGGTCATTGGTGCCAAAGTGCCCTCCGCATGCCGTGGTTACATCGAGCGGCATGAGCACGCTCTTCTGCACATCGCAGACGTCCATCTCGACTTGAAGCTCATCCCAATCCATGGGGCCCATATGCCCCATACCAAATTCTCGTGACCAAAAGCCGAATCCATCAGGCTCATCACCCGGCGTACAGATCTCGCCGTAGAGCATAGGATGGACCAACATGTCGATAACCATTTCGTACTCCTTTCCAGGCATTTGACCCTAGTACGGCTCAAACGAACCAATCACTCGGGACGACAGCTCAGCGCCCGCCTTCATACACGCCGGAATATTAAGGCCATCGATCACGCCCTTGGTAAACCCGGCAATATACGAGTCGCCGGCACCCACGGTATTAACGACCTTCTCCGCCGGTACGATCCCGCACTCATAGAAGCGCTCACCGTCATAGGCAATGCTTCCCTTCTCGCCAAGCGTGGCAACCGCAACGCGCGGTCCCAATCCCTGCACGTGGCGTACCCAGTCTCGTAGCTCCGGAGTGTCCTCTTCAAACGACATGAATGCGTAGTCAACGTAAGGAAAATGAGCCTCACATGCATATTCGGGATCCTGGCTGAACACCGAGAAGTCCATAACCACCGTCTTGCCCGCATCATGCCATTCGGGCAGGAGGTCCAAACAATTACCAAACAGGTCGGTATGGATGATGTCATGCTCTAGGATAAACGCCCGGTCGTCTTCATTCGGTCGATATGTCTCCATTACGCCATCGATTGCCTCGAGATGCACGCGATCGACGCCGTCTTTCAATGCCATGAGCATCACCGAGGTGTCGCCATCTTCCACCCGCAGATGTGAGATATCGAACCCCTCAGCGGCCAGCGCCTCTCTCATCTTGTCTCCGTACTCGTCCTTGCCGACAACCGACACGGCGGATACCGAAACGCCCATTCGTGCAAGATGGATACCCCAGTCAATGCCATTACCAGTCGGATAGAACACGCCGATGTTTTGATAGACGTCCGCGCAGCAAAAACCAGCCGCACACGCTTTAATACCCATGGTCTTCTCCAATGATCAAAAGGGGACCCGCCACATGGCGAGCCCCCTTTTCGCGTTTCGCTTATTGTTTTGCATCGGCTGTCCAAGGCCTCATAGCCAGACCGCCGTACGCTTTCTTAAGCTATTCGACGATTGGCGCTCCGTGGCCCCAAGAACCTTCCATGCCGCACACGGTCGAGGCAAACCCGGCAGCAAAGTCGAGCGCGCGCTCGATGGCCTCGGCGCCATCCTCACCGCGCTTGGCGGAATCGAGATAGCACATCAAAAACGAGGTGAGGAACGAGTCGCCCGCCCCCATGGTGTCCTTCATGTCCGTTACCGGTTTAGCCAGCTGGCGGTAATAACGCTCGCCGTCGTAAGCAATGCAGCCCTCGGCGCCCGCCGTAGCCGACACAAAACGCGGACCCAGGCCCTTCACCCATGCCAGACGCTCGCGAATCTCGTCCTCACTCGCAGCATCCGCCGCACTAAAGAAAGCGAAATCGACGTAGGGCGCAATCTGCTCGTAGTACTCGTCGGTAGAGTCGTCTGAAAAGTCAAAAGAGACCGTGACGCCCGCAGCCTTCAACTTGGGCAGCTCGCGCTCGGTAAAGCAATAGTTTCCCGAATGAACCACATCGAACTGCTTCATGTACGAAAGGTCAAAGCGATCGAGGACATAGCGCGCATCGCCACGGATACCGCCCTCGTTGGAGCCGAGGAAGACACGGTCACCGTCAACGACGGTCACGCGAGCCGCTCCGTTCTCGCCAATCATCTGCTCGCACTTGTCAAGCTCGATACCCTCATCCTCGAGGCTTGCAATGACATGCTCGGCAGCGGCGTCATTGCCAAAAATGCCCATGTATGCAGAACGTGCGGCACCGCATTTCTTGGCATAAACGGCGAAGTTAACCGCGTTGCCGCCAGGATACATGGTGTGGATATGCTCGTAGCGATCGACGACGTTGTCGCCAAATCCGAGCGCGTTAACGTTAAATGCCATGGCCTTTGCCCCTTCTAGTACTCGACAACACCCATATAGCGACGGAAATCGGGATCGTGATCAAACACCTTGCCGCGTGCAGCACGCAGCTCGCAGTTCATGGCGTAGAACAGCACCGGGTCCAGATAGGCACGGACGCTCGCCGGCACGGCTTCCATACCGTACTCCTTGGCATCGAGCACCATCAGCGTATCGGTATGCGTCTTAAGGAACGCCAGGGCGCGCTCGTCCATAGCACGGCACTCGCTGGAGCCCATCTGCAGGAAGTAAAAAACGCCATCCTGAGTAGCCTCGAAGGGGCCGTGGAAGTACTCGGCAGAGTGGATGTAGCTGCAGTGCTGCCACTGCATCTCCATAAGAGAGCAGATAGCGAAACCGTAGGTCTGGCTAAAGTTGGGACCGCTGCCCAGAATATAGAAGAACTCGTGCTCCTGGCAAAGCTTGGCAAAACGATCGCCCAGCTCGGCATTTACCTTCTCACGTGCCGGGGGAAGAATCTTATCCATCTCGGCGATACCGGCATACATATCGGCAAGATCGGCGTAGCCCTCCTGCTGATCGAGCAGCTCGGTCGCAAGCGACAGCGAAATGCCAGCGGGGACCTCGGCCTGCGGCACGCCCTCGCCCCACGGGTAGACCCACGTGGTCCATTTACCGGTGTCGATCTTAGATCCAGCGTTGTCGGTCTGGGCGATCACCGTAGCGCCGGCAGCAAGGGCAATCTCGCAGCCCTCGACGACCTCAGGGGTGTTGCCACTGTGGCTACAAGCGATGACCAGGGACTTCTCGCCCAGACGACGCGGACGCATGATATCGAACTCGCGAGCCGTATAGATATACGAAGTGAAGGTGGTTGCCTCGCGCTGCAGAAGCTCATGGGCCGGGATCAAATCGATCATGGAGCCACCGCAAGCAATCCAGTAGACGCTGTCGAACTTGCCCTTCTCGGCAATTGCCTCTTTGATCAGATCGTGTGCGTTCATATCCAGTTCCTTTCTTGTTTGGCCGCAATCAATGACGTTGGCTGCGTGGCCGATAGTTGTTTTAGTCAATCAGATATTTCTCGAATGCGGCCATGTTCTTGGCATCTGCCGCCGCCGGATCATCGTAGTAACGACCGTCCGTGATTTCCTGGCCCAGCATGCCGTCGAAACCATGGGCGTTGAGCGTGGCGACGAAGGCGTCCATATCGTGCTTGCCATCGCCCCACACCAGATGGCCATACGGGTCACCGTCGATAAAGTGCATCTCGTGAATTGCCCCATCACCAAAGGCGGCAAACCAGTCCTCGAGCGTCTCGCCTGCAACGCCCATCGCGGTTGTATCAACCATGGGCTGTAAGTACGGGCTCGCGACCTCGTCAATCATGCGCTTCGCATCGGAAACCGTCGTCACAAGGTTGCTCTCCTCGGGACGCAGACTTTCCATCGTAAGCACCAGACCGTGCTCGCCGGCATACTCCGCCAGAATGGACAAGTGCTCGCGGCTGCGCTTCCAGGCTTCCTCGCGGTCCTCGTCCCAGTCGCCCCAGCCCGAGTTGACGGACATACGGTCGCACCCAAGTACCTCGGCAAGCTCAATGCCGTGCTTAAAGTACGCCAGGCTGCGCTGTTCATGCAGCGGTTTGCGTGCGCAGTACTGCCAAGGATAGACAACATTCTCGGGGCACAGAGTACGATACCTAAGCCCACGGTCTGCAGCCTTTTTCGCCAGGACCTCAGCCTCAAAGTAGCCCGTGTGGTCGAGCGTCACATGCGGCTCCGCACACCACAGCTCAATGGACTCAAAGCCCAAGCGCTGCTGCACATCAAGGAAGTAATCGAGCGACCACATGATGTAGTGGATATTCATGCCCGCAATCTGCTCGCGGCGCAGCGTCGGTTTGGATTCAGGCATCTTATGCCTCCTTATTTCGATCGAACACGATTTGTCCGTCCGACATCGTCATGTCAACCGCAAGATCACGTGCGTCGCGATAATCGAGGTCGAACACATCCCGATCGAGCACGCAGATATCGGCAAGCTTGCCAACCTCAAGCGTACCCAGCTCGTCTTCGCGCATCAGGTCGTACGCGCCCCCGGCAGTCCAAGCGCACAAGAGCTCGACAAGCGTCAGCGCGTTGGCCTCATTCACGGGCAGTCCGTCGTCGAAGTATCCGCCGCACGCACTGTAGATTGACTCGCCCAGGCTCGGAATCAACAGCGGCAAATCCGTGCCACAGCACACTGTGCATCCGGAATCTTCCATGCCGCGGCGATTCCAGCTGTGCAAAAGTCGCGTCTCGCCAATTTGTCGACGCATCATCGACAGGCAATCCTCTCGCCGGTCCAGCGTCAGAATCTGCGGATAGACCTCGCAAATTCCACCTAACTTGCCAAACTCGACAAGATCGGTCGGGTCAGAGTTCTCGAGATCGGTAATCGCATGGCGGCGAAGCATCCGTCCATGCTCGTCTCGAGGCAGCGAGGCATAGAGCGCCACGGTGCGACGAACGGCGCCATCGCCCTGGCAATGCAAGGAATATCGGAAGCCGTCAGCATCAATTGCACGCAGCTCGTTCTCAATCAGATCCCACTCTGGCTCCTCGACGACCGTCTTGCCGGCAGCGCCCGCATCGGCCGAGTCCTCATAGGGGTCTATCATCTCGGCAAGCCCCGCCCATACGCCGCGATCGGTCATACGGTTGAAGCCAGAAAAACGAACGAACGGTCCCCGGAAGCGCTCTCGTGCCTCGCGGGCATATGCCAGATTTGCACCGGCACCCACCGGCTGCGACATCATAGAGACGCGAACCGTCAGCTCACCAGATTCCTCACGGCGAGCCATTTCGTCGGCAAAGCCGTAGTAGTCATCAAACGCCATCTCCTTGATGGCGGTAACGCCGCGCTCGTTAAGCATGCTCATGTAGTCCGAATACCCGGCACGCACCTCGGGCAGCGCGAGGAAATCGCTCATCATGCGCCAGATCTTCTCGGCATAGCACGCCTGGGGTGTAAAGCCGTATCGCGCACTGGCGGCAGCATTGAGAACGCAGGTCTCCGCACCCGATGTAAAGCAGACGACGGGGATATCGCCAAAATAATCGTCAAACACAGCTGCTGTATTTGCGTTCTCGGCATCCGATGCCAACGTTTCGGGTAGGTTGTGGCCAAAAGCCGCCGCGCAATCCGGATGATCTTCTTTCCATGCACGCAAGAGCGACACGGCCTCTTTGGCATCGGCGATGCCGGACAGATCAGACCCCAACGTCCGCAGCGCCCAGCCTGTATAGAAGGTATGTACATCGATCAGGCCAGGCATGACGGTGCGGTCGCCCAGGTCAACTACCTCGTCCGCCTGGGTCAAATACGAAGCTACCTCACACTTGGTGCCAACAGCCTCAATTCGATTGCCACGGACCGCTACGAAACCTTCAAGCGGCAGGTCCCCCGTACCGGTAAAGACGCTCTTAGACGTCAGGACCGTCAAACGATCAGACATCACAACCACCTACACCGGAAGCATGCCAGAGATTGCCGTTACGATCAGGCCAAAGACGACCATGAAAATGAAGAACTTCCAAATGGTCTTCCACCATTGGCCAAACGAAATCCTAGCCACGGCAAGACCGGCGACCGTCATGCCCGCCACGGGGCTGATGGTGTTGATGGTCTGGTTGGCAAACTGGAGCGCGGTGACGGCCGCCTCGGGATTGAGGCCCATGAGCTCGGTCAGGGGGCCCATAACGGGCATGGTGAGCGCCGCCAGGCCAGAACTCGAGGGAACCAGCAAAGAGAGCAGGCCAAGGACGATATACATAAACGTGGTGTAGACGGCGGCGGGTGCACCGGCAAGCGCGGTAGCGAGCGCCTGGAGGATGGTGTCGATGATCATGCCGCCCTCGGCGATGACCAGAATACCGCGAGCGATACCGATAACGATGGCAGCGTACGCAAAGTCGGCGAGACCCTTAACGAACTCCTCTGCGATCGTCTGCTGGTCAAGGCCGCCCAGGATACCGGCAAGCAAGCCCATGCCAAGGAACACGGCGGAAATCTCATTCATGTACCAGCCCTGGGTAACAAGACCCCAGACGATAATGCCCATACCGCAAGCAAAATCGATAAGCACGAGTTTCTGACGGATAGTGAACTCTTCCTCGATGGAGGCATCGGTCACGGAAAACTCGATACGCTTGAGCTTATCGTCCTCGTACACAATGGACGACTCGGGGTTTTTCTTGACGCGCATGGCGTAGCGCATGGCCCATGCGATACCGACGGCAGTGAAGATGACCCAAGAAACGGCGCGCAGCCACAGTTGCGGATTACCCTCGATGCCAATGATGCCTTGGGCGATCAAAACATTAAACGGGTCGATGGTCGAAGCACAATATCCCAGGTTAGGACCAAGGAAGCAGATGATGAATGCCGTCATCGAGTCATAACCGATACCCATCATGATGGGAATGAAGATGGCATAGAACGGCAGGGCTTCCTCAGACATACCAAACGTAGTGCCGCAAATGGACAGCAATGTCATCGTGATGGGAATGATGAGGATGTCCTTGTTCTTGAGCTTTTTAATCACACGGCTCATGCCGGCATTCAAAGCGTTGGTCTTGGTGATGATCGCGAACGATCCGCCAATCAATAAGACGAACGCAACGACGTCGGCAGCCTCTTGGATACCCTTGGTGGGCGCTTGCAGAACCGCGAAGATATCCTGGCCCAGATTGATGGTCTCGCCGGTCTCGGAATCGGTGTAGTTCTTATCGACCTGTTCATAGGTTCCAGCAACGGCGACTTCACGCTCGCCCGCCGCTGTCGAAATCGTCTTGCGCTGATACTGACCAGAGGGAACGATCCAAGTCAGGACCGCAAAGACAACGATCAGCAAGAACATGATCGTATAGACATGCGGTAATTTGAACTTAAAACGTCTGTTTGTCTTCTTCGCCTTCGTATCTGACATAGATACCTCCAAAGAACTCGAGACTGCATCGCATCTCGCTTCAACGTTTGCATAAGGCAAACGTTCTATGACGTCCCATAGATTACCAGCAGCTTTTCCTTCATCAAGATAATTTCAAACTGGTTGCCGCAACGCGGTTGAACGGTTGTGTTCGCGCCGTGAACGGTATGGAAACGCCCGGTGAGATGATCCACCGGGCGCTTCCATTCGCAATGTCCTAGATGTCAAAAACGTAGCGAGACCCAACGATCCGCTGACGACCGATGATAAACGGCCGCCGCTGCTCATCGAAAAAGAAGGCTTCCATATAAAACAAGGGTTCGCCAACGGGAACTGCCAACAGCCGAGCGACCTCGGGCGACGCGCACGCGATCTCGAGCGTGCACGGGTCGGTAAACGCGGGCGTGCGGCCCGTTCGGTTGCGCACGAACTCAAAAATGGATTGGTTAGATAGAGGTGCCGTTGATAGATAGGCGTTGTCCTCGTAAACGTATATGTTGTTCTCGAGCATGACGGGGACTCCATCGGCAGTACGTACACGCTCAACGCAAATCAAATCAGTTCCAACGGGAACACCAAAGAACTGCGCTTCGGTAGAATCTGCCGGCAGTATCTTTCTCGAAATGACGCACGCCCCCGGCTCCATTCCGTTAACGCGGCATGCGTCCGAAAAACTCTGGACGTCATCCTTCTGGCGAATCTTGCGCTTAAGCTTGGGGGCATTGACAAACGTGCCTTTCCCCTGCCGCTTCGTTAGATAGCCCTGCTGGACGAGCTCCTCAATAGCGCGTCGCACGGTAACGCGGCCAGCTTTATAGTTCTCAGCCAATTCGAATTCGTTGGGTATCCGCGCGCCCGCCTTGTAGGCACCGGAATTGATTTCGTTTTTAATGATATCGATAACCTGTTGGTACAGCGGTATCGCTGCTTTACCGTCAGTTAGTCCTTCAGTCGGTGGCATATACCCTCTCCCAGCCCAATTAAGTCAAAAGCGGGCTTAAGGGCATTCAACAAGCCCTTAAGCCCGCATTAGCATAAAGTATGCTTGCTGCCGCACCAAAATGTCGGGTATTTACTCATCTGACCCGAAAAACGCGCAACTACCGCGCTCCTAAGAAAGCGTGAGCAGCTCCGGCAGCTGGTCGATAATCTTGTCCGCGGCATCTTGGCTAAATCCAAAGCGCTCCTCGCGCTTGGCAATGACTGTCAGGCCGGCTCGCTTGCCGGCAGTGATGCCAGGCACCGAATCCTCAACGCAGCAGCAGCGATTCGCGGGCAGCCCCAGGAGATCCAGCGCATGCAGGTAGATGTCGGGCTCGGGCTTGCTCTCCTTAAACTGCTCGCCGCTCACCACATACTCAAAGGCATCCGACAGCCCGCACGCATTGAGCACTTCCTCGATGCTAACCATGGGAGACGAGCTGGCAAGCGCCACGCGAACGCCACGGCGCGGCAGCTCTCGAATCGTATCCACGGCGCCTGGGTTAATCAAAGCCTGATAGTCGCGCGGACGCTTATGCGCCCACTCGTCCCAACGGATCAACGCTTCCTCGCCAGTTAAATGCCCCTTCCCGGCGCGCTCAAACCAATCGACCAGCATACGCAGGAAGAACTGATGCGAGGTACCAACCTGCCCGTTCAACTCCTCTTGAGTCAGGTTAAGCCCAAGCTCCTTGGCAAACGCGGCAGTCTCGCCCAGGTAGTAATACTCGGTATCGACAATGACGCCGTCCATGTCAAAGATAACGGCGTCGAACGGAAATGCGGACACGGCACCCTCCCTAACAAAAGGGCGCCCGCAAGCGGACGCCCGAGCCATGCACTATCGGCGATTCTAACCCAGCAGCTTATCCAGCGCCACCGCAATGCCGTCTTCGTTATTATTGGCGGTCACCATCTGGGCCACAGCCTTGACCTCATCGACGGCGTTGCCCATGGCAACACCGGTTCCGGCCCACTCAATCATAGACTTGTCATTCTGGCCGTCGCCAAACGAGACGACCTCGCTGGCATCGATGCCGAGCTTGGGCAGGGCACCCTCGAGCGCGCGGGCCTTGTCAATACCGGGCGCCGTGTACTCAAAGTACCAGTCGGCCGTAAACATACCCGAAAGCGTCTGGGTAAAGGGCGCGTACATCTCCTCGTGATGCGCTTGCAGATAGGCCGGGTCGCCCGCCGTCAGCAGCTTGTCCACGGGATAAGCATCAGCGACCTCATGCAGGCTCTCCACCTCGCGAATCTTAAGATCGCACGCGTCGCGCTCATACTTGACGATGTTTTTCTGCGAGCCGTCAGGCAGCGTGATCATGCAATGGTACGAGTCCTCGACGTGCAGATCGCGACCGAGCGAAATCATAGGGATCACGTCAAAATTACGCAGGTGATCAATCAGGCGATGCAATTCGTCGGCAGGCATAGCCTGATCGAACAGCACTTCGTCGGTCTGGGCATCGACGACGTGAGCGCCGTTAAAGGCCACCAGCAAACCATCATGACTCTGAAGGTCGAGCTCCTGCGCCAAGGCGTGCAGCCCCCATGCGGGACGGCCCGAAGCCAAAATGAGCTTAATGCCCGACTCCTGCGCCGCGAGCAGCTTCTCGCGCGTACACGGGCTAATCACTTTCTGGTCGTTGGTGAGCGTACCGTCGATATCCATTGCGATGGCTTTAATTGCCATATGTGCCTCCTTGCATCGTTTTTATCGCGCACTATCTTATCCGAGCCGGGGCACGTTCGCACAGCGCGCGTATGACGGTTGCAAAACCACCCCATTTGAAACAAAGGCAAAAAAGTACTTGCAAAGACGCGTTCCGACATATAAGTTGATAAAAGACCGCCGTTGCGGTTTTAAGTAGATCGAGCATATGAAGTTTGAGTTTTAGCGTGTAAGAGAAGGAAGATCAGCAAAGTACAACCCCAAACGCAATGACAACTTAATGAGGTAACTGCCACATGTGAGGCACCCAGGGCATTGCTGTCTCGATTTTGAGCACGATGCCTTCCGCCTTGCATGGGCCGTTCCATCCCGCCCCTGCAGCAACTGCCTCACGGGCTCATTGAAAACCGCATAGCACCCCAACGTCAGCACATCACCCACGGCAAGCACATCACTCACGACAACCAACACATCAACAAACAGCACGAACATCAACCGATTGGAGAAGCTATGACAAACCACCACGCTGAAGACGGCGATAAGAAAAGCATTCTGGATGCCCGCATTGAGCGAGCATATGCAAACGAATATGACGCCGCCTTTGCCGCCGCGACCATCAAGAACTACGCGTCGCTACCGCTCGCGACGATCTTGGCCGACCACCCTCAACTGCTGAAGCGCTGCACAAAGATCATGGGCGACCCCGACATTCGCAAGCTGACAGACCCCTATGCCCCAAAACGCGACAACGATTCGTACGTTCTTACCGTAGGCTGCCTAGCCCATATGCTTACGGCGCTTGACACGAAACTCAAGCTCGAATGGGAACCCGACGAGCGTCATGAACTCGAAAGCAAGCGGAACACCCTGCGCACCGCACTGTTCCTTCCGTTGGACGGCCTCAAGCGCTGCAACGTCGAGCTCAATACACAGGCGCGGCAAAAGCCCGGGACCACGGGGCAGAAAACTCCAAGACCCCATGCGGCCATCGTCGACCGCAACCGATATAACCGCATGACCGCGCACTTTTCTGCCGAGGGAACAGCCATAAGGACGCTAATCGACCTGCTGTGCCTCCTGGGCATCAACGAGCTATTTGAGGGCTATCTCGCCCTTGTTCCCGCGACGGCACCCAAGTCGGTAGCAAAGATCATCGAGACCTGCAGACGCCAGTTTGAGCGCCATCGCAATGGCAGTGAGATGAACGCCAGCATCGCGCAGTACTACGCGGCTCATTACAAAAATGACGGATGTGCCCCTGTCGATCATCAGCTGCGGCTCGCCTACACCACGCCCACCGCAACGCTCCATCGCTTTGGAGCCCTTGGCGCTTGCGAGCCGCACGAACAGGCAGCCTGCCCCACAACCGAGCTCGATCTCAGGCTCGGACGAACCCTGTAGCCCGCCAGCCCCTCCACGGGCAACAATCCTATTCCACAACACAACCAACAGAAAGGAGTCCTCATGGACACCAATCATTCCCCCATCATCAGCCCCCTCACCATGCGTGAATCCGCCCGAGGTATCACGCTCACCAGGATTTACGATGAGATGCTCGCCCGTCGCGAGCTCTCCGTCATGGGAAACATCGAAACCCCGATGGCCCACGACCTATGCCAGCAGATCCGCCTGCTCGATGCCACCGACCCCAGCCGCCCCATCACCATATTTGTCGCCAGCGCCGGCGGAAGCGTGCGATCGGGTCTTGCGATCTATGACGCCATGTGCCTCGCATCGTGCCCCATCCGCACCGTCTGCCTGGAATTCGCCGCGTCCATGGGCGCCGTGATTTTTATGGGCGGCGACGATCGCCGTATGGCGCCCCATGCAGAGCTCATGATTCACGACCCGCTGATCCCCCAGGGGGCAGGCGGCTCGGCACTTGCGCTGCAGGAAACCAGCCGGCGTCTCATGCAGACCCGCAAGACCCTCACGCAAATCCTCTCGGACCGCAGCGGCCTCACGCCCAAGCGCATCCAGTCCCTCACTGCAAAAGACACCTACCTTTCGGCCGAGCGCGCCGTCGAGCTCGGCTTTGCCCACGAAATCCTCTCGACCACCAAGGAGGTCGCCCATGTCTAACCTCACCAGCCGCCTCGCCGCATCTGAGTCCGCATCGTCCACCATCCTCGCCAAGGATCGAACGCTTTCCTGCGACACCCGCCAAACGGGACTCAATAACAACGCACTTGTGATCGGCCCCTCGGGAGCCGGCAAGACCCGAAACGTCCTCAAGCCCAACCTGCTGCAAATGAACGCAAGCTACATCGTGCTCGACACCAAAGGCACGCTCTGTCGCGAAGTGGGACCCGTGCTGGCAGCCCACGGCTACCGCGTGCAATGTCTCAACTTCGCCGACCTCAACACCGTCCCGGCCCTTGCGCCCGGCATCGAGCGCTGCGGCTACAACCCCCTGAGGCACATTCGCCGCAAGGCGGACGGCAGGCCCAACCAGCAGGACATCCTCTCGGTGGCAAAGGCCATCTGCCCCATCGAGGACAACAACCAGCCTTTTTGGGATCATGCGGCGGCAAACCTGCTGTCGTGTCTTATCGCCTACGTCACCGAACAGTTACCCGCCGACGAGCAGACGATCAGCTCGGTCATCAAGCTGATCGAGCACCTGCAGGACGGTGCCACGGGTCGATTGTTTGACGACCTGATCACGACCGACCCCCAAAGCTATGCCCTCTCGCTATGGCGGCGCTACGCCATTACGCAAAATGCCGAGCGCATGCACGCGAGCATCGTCGGCATCCTTGCCGAAAAGGTCATGTGTCTGGGATTCGACGGTGCGGCACAGCTCTATCGTGAGTGCCATCAGGTGGACTTCGCTTCCATGGGGCATGTCCCCTGCGCCCTGTTTGTAACCGTGAGCGATATCGACCGCAATCTCGATCCGCTGACCGGCCTCTTTATTACGCAGGCGTTTATGGGCCTCATTCGCGAGGCCGATAGGCAGCCCGACGGCAGCCTGCCTGTGCCTGTGCGCTTTATGCTCGATGACTTCGCAAATCTGCAGATCCCCCAGATCGACAACGTGCTCTCGATTATCCGAAGCCGCAACATCTGGGCAACGCTGCTGCTGCAGTCGACCAACCAGCTCGATGCGCTCTATGGCGAGGCACGCGCACGCTCCATCATGGGCAACTGCGACACGCATCTGGTGCTGGCGTTCCAGGATCCCGAGAGTGCCCGGGTGTTTTCCGACCGCGCCGACGCGCTGCCCAGCACGCTCATGGCGACGCCGATCGATCGCTCGTGGCTCTTTGTACGCGGTCGCACTCCCGAACAGGTCGAGCGCTTTAGGCTCGAAGACCATCCGCTCTACGGGGAGCTGCCCGAGGCGCAGCGAGGCCATGCGGAGGCCGAGATCTAGGCGCAGGGTTCTCGCAGCGCGCGGCGCCCCGGCGATGTTCCACAAAAGCCGTGCGTCCCGGGACCACGGCAAAGCAAAGGGGCCCGCATCCAATGGGATACGGGCCCCTGACTATAAGGCGCGATGTGTCAACAGCAGCGACTACTTGCGGTGGGCGCGGTAGAACTCGATGAGCGCCTGGGTCGAAGCGTCCTGCTCGGCCTTGGCGGCATCATCGTGGAAGGCAGGGGTGATCTGCTTGGCAAGCTGCTTGCCCAGCTCGACGCCCCACTGGTCGTAGGAGTCGATGCCCCAGACCGTGCCCTCGACAAACGTGATGTGCTCGTACAGGGCGATGAGCTCGCCGAGTGCGAACGGGGTCAGCGTGTCGCCAAAGATCGAGGTCGTCGGACGGTTACCCTCAAAGCAGCGAGCCGGGACGATCTGCTCGGGCGTGCCCTCGGCACGAACCTCGTCGGCCGTCTTACCAAAGGCGAGCGCCTTGGTCTGGGCCAGGAAGTTGCCCAGGAACAGCTCGTGGACATCCTGGCCGCTGTCGGTCGCAGGGTTTGCGGTATTGGCGAAGGCGATGAAATCGGCCGGGACCACCACGGTGCCCTGGTGCAGCAGCTGGTAGAAGGCGTGCTGACCGTTGGTGCCGGGCTCGCCCCAGAAGATCTCACCGGTGTCGGAGGTCACGGCGCTGCCGTCCCAGCGGACATGCTTGCCGTTGGACTCCATGGTGAGCTGCTGCAGGTAGGCCGGGAAACGATGCAGGTACTGGCAGTACGGCAGCACGGCGTGGCTCTTGGAACCGAAGAAGTTGACGTACCAGACGTTGAGCAGGCCCATCAGCGCGACGGCGTTGTTCTCGAGCGGGGTATTGCAGAAGTACTCGTCGATGGCGTGGAAGCCCTCGAGGAACTGCTGGAAACGCTCGGGGCCGAGCACGACGATCAGCGACAGGCCCACGGCGGAGTCGACGGAGTAGCGGCCGCCGACCCAGTTCCAGAAGCCGAAGGCGTTGGCGGGGTCGATACCGAAGGCCTCGACCTTCTCGAGTGCGGTGGAGACGGCGACGAAGTGCTTTGCCACGGCCTCGGCGTTCTGCTCATCGGAGCCGTCGATGGCGCCCTGAGCCTTGAGCTGCTCGAGCATCCAGGTCTTGACCTCGCGAGCGTTGGTGAGGGTCTCGAGCGTGGTGAAGGTCTTGGAGACGATGATCACGAGCGTGGTCTCGGGGTCCAAACCCTTAAGCTTCTCGGCCTGGTCGTTGGGGTCGATGTTGGAGATGTAGCGGCAGTCGATACCGGCGTCAGCATAGGGACGCAGGGCCTCGTAAGCCATGACCGGGCCCAGATCGGAGCCGCCGATGCCGATGGACACCAGATGCTCGATCTTCTTGCCGGTAACGCCCTTCCACTCACCGGAGCGCACGCGCTCGGCGAAGGCATACATGCGATCGAGGACCTCGTGCACGTCGGCGACGACGTCCTGGCCGTCGACGATGAGCTGACCCTTCTCGCTTGCCGGGCGACGAAGCGCGGTGTGCAGGACGGCGCGGTCCTCGGTGGTGTTAATGTGCTCGCCGGAGAACATGGCGTCGCGGCGCTCCTCGAGCTTCACCTCGCGGGCAAGATCGCACAGCAGCTTGACGGTCTCGTCGGTCACCAGGTTCTTGGACAGGTCGAAGTGCAGGTCACCGGCGTCAAAGCTCAGCTTGTTCACGCGCTCCGCATCGGCAGCGAACCATGCCTTAAGGTCGATACCCTCGGCCTCGAGCTTCTCCTGATGGGCCTCGAGCGCCTTCCAAGCGGCAGTCGACGTAGCATCGATAGGTGCGGCAACAGTTGCCATAGAGTCCTCCTCAGCATACGGGCGCACGCCTCCATGCGCCCGGACATTCAGATGCCACTATTCTAGCGCAGGTCAAGACTATAATCAGCGAGCGTTGCCAATCGGCCCCC
>DBFABM010000065.1:0-44388 GCA_048194085.1 Collinsella aerofaciens | reverse complement strand
CACATTATTCAACCAGTTTTGCGGGCGTGCGCCGCTGCGCGGCTAGCCCGCGTGCTCCTCGGCGGGGTTGGTCTGATTGTTTTTGTTGAAGCTCTGCCTTTGGCTCAAATGGAAACGGGGGACGCATTTGCATCCCCCGTTTTTGTTGTGGCTACTCTAGATCAATAAATTTGGTGCTTATGATCTTGCCGTCTTTTACTAGCATTCTGGCCATGGTGGGGCCTCGGGTGCCTCTGGGGTAGCTGGCGCTGCCCGGGTTGAGGACTAAGCAACGGCCCACTTGGGCTTCTTTGGTTACGTGGGTGTGGCCGTTGATGGCTACGTCTACGGATCCCACCGGAAGGTCTTCGCGGTAGTGGGCTACGGCGAATTTGAGGCCTTCGTAGGTAAAGAGTGCAAGACGGTCTACATCGGGGCCGTAGTCACGGCAGTAATCGTTGTTGCCCAGTACGGCCCGCACGGGGGCGATGGTGCATAGGTGCTCGTAGTCTATCTCTGACGTGAGGTCGCCGGCGTGGATGATCAGGTCTGCGCCCTCAAGCTCATCCAAGAGCGCAGGCGAAAGATAGCCGTGGGTGTCCGAGATGATGTCGATGCGCTTGGCGCTTGCACTGTTCATGGGATCCCTTCCGCAAAAAACGATTCGGCAGATACATACAAAAAAGCCCCACGGCTCCGCAGACGATGGGTCTACAGGGCTGCGGGGCCAGTGTGCTAGAGACTCAGAGCCTTCTTGAGCGGCACGACGCGGCGGCGCGAAACCGGCACGCGTTCGTCGACGCCCGTAATGCCCAGCTGGATGGCGCCCGAGGGCACCGTCTCGACGTCCGTAACGCACGCCAAGTTGACGATATAGCGGCGGTGAACACGGAAGAAGCCAAAGTCGCAGAGCTTGGCCTCAAACTGCGCCAGCGAGGTCGTCGACAAAAAGCGATCATCGACGGTATAGATGCAGGAGTAATCGTCCTTGGCCATGATAAAGCGAATGTCGTCCACGGGAATGAGCACCTTGCGGCCGCCCTTTTCCACCGGGATACGCTCGATGGTCACCTTGCTGTCCGTAACCGGCTTGGCGCGTTGCATGACCTTCTCGATCGCGCGATCCAAGCGAGCTTCCTCGACCGGCTTCATCAGATAATCGACGGCATCCACGTCGAATGCCTCGACCGCATGGTCACTATACGCAGTCACAAACACGATCGCCGGCGGATTTTTGAGCTTATGCAGCGCCTCGGCAAGTTGCAGGCCCGAGGCACCGGGCATCGAGATATCGAGAAACACGACATCCACGCGACTTTCCATAAGCATCTCGATGGCGGAGCGGACGCTCGACGCCTCCGTGATCGTGCCGATCTTGCCCGTTTGCTCGAGCAGGAAGCGAAGCTCCGAGCGAGCCGGCGCCTCATCATCCACAATCATCGCACGCAGCATAGGGATAAAACCTTTCGTCAACTAACTACGCCGGGCATCCGTCGCATGACGTTGAGCCCGTAGCCCTTTATTTTACTCTTGAATGTCAAAGATGCTCTCTGACAAATCAAGATGAAGGAGCACTTTGGTGCCCTTGCCCGGCGCCGATTCGACACGCGTATAGGAGTGCGGCCCATAAAAGCGATGGATGCGCTCCGAAATATTGTGCATGGCCACACCGGCGCCGCCACCCTGGGGAGAGCTGGCGTCGGGACGGGCAGAACGCTCGTCAAACAGTCTGGCGGCGGTACCCTCATCCATGCCCACGCCATTATCGGCCACGGCAATCAAGATTGCATCCTCGCCGTCTTGGTGAACGGTCACGTCGATCCTCAGGGCGTCGTCATCGCCCATACCATGACGTACGGCGTTCTCGACAATCGGCTGGATCACGAACGCCGGCACCAGCGTATCTTCCACGTCCTCGGACACATCGAACGTCGCAAGCACGCGGTCCTCGCCAAAGCGGGCCTTCTCAAAGGTAAGGTAGCGCTTGGTCTGTGCGACCTCGCGCGAGACCGGAATAAGCGATCCCGAGTTGTCGAGCGTGGCACGATAGAACGATGAGAACTCACGAAGCAGTTCGCGGGCCCGCAGCGGGTCGGTGCGCGTAAACGATGCAATGGTGTTCAGCGTGTTGAACAGGAAGTGCGGGTTAATCTGCGCCTGCAGCGCACGCACCTCGGCGCGCGCCGTGAGTTCCTTTTGCACCTCGAGCTCGTGGATGGCGAGCTGCGTGGACAAGATCTCGGCAAAGCCCGAGGCAAGCGCATACTGGGTACGGTCGACGGCGCGCGGGGTCTTGTAGTAGAACTTGAGCGTGCCGACGGTACGATCGCCCACCTTGATGGGGGCGATAATGCCGGCGGGGACTTGGTTGTGTGAGCCGTCCGAGCCCACAACATCCACCATACGGTTGAACGACTGCACGATGCCATGTTCGATAACGTAGCGTGTGGCAAGCGTGTGGATGGGAGTATCGGGCAGCAGTTTTTCCTCAAACTCGCCCGCGCAGGCAAGCACGTTGTCCTCGTCGGTGATGGCCACCGTCATGGCGCGCGTCTCGGGTAAAATGCGCCGGCACACCAAACGCGCCGACTCCTGCGTCAGACCGCCCTTAATGTCCTCGAGCATGGCCGAGGCCACCGAGAGCGTCTCCTCGGTGTACTGGGAGCGCACCGAATCGGGATTGAGCGTCAAAAAGATAAAGATGCACAGAAAGATGCACAGCAGCGCGCAGGCAATCACCGTGGCGATCGGCTCGATACCGGTCACCAAGGCAAAAATAAAGTACACCAGCACGCAAATGGCGCAGGCAACGGCAATGATGCGAAAGATTGATATTGAACTATCGCGCTGGGCGCGGCGGTCGATCATTCGGCCCCCTCCAGGATACTGATCAGTTGTGCGTCACGCCAAAGCCCGTCCATGATCTTGGGCCAAAAGCTCTGGAAACGCAGATAGCTTGCAGCGTTTTGGCGCGCATAGGCCTTTGCCTCGCCGATACCATGGCGCCAGATGCGCAGGTAGCCCTCATGCTCGCGGGTAAACACGCTGCGGACCATAGCGGTCTTGCGCACGCGGTCGTCGAGCTCGCGCGAAATCCACGGGCCCGGGTAGGGCATGAGTGATGCCGCCGTAACGGAAATGAGCTCCTTTTGATGCGCGGCGAATGTCAACTTGGCCCGTTCGTAGTACCAACGGTATACATCCTGCATAAAGCGCGGTGAGCGCTTTTCGGACTCCGGAGGCAGATGGCGCACGGTCCACTCGTTATCGAACCACACGTCGTAGCCAAACATGCGCATGTTAAAGAGGTAATCCAAGTCCTCGCCGCGGGTGATAAACGGGTCAAAGGCCACACGCGTAAAGGCGCGGGCGTGCAGGGCCATCAGGCCGCCGCACACGTAGTTGGAGCGCGAGATGCGGGTGCCCGAGAGCGCCTTTTTCATCCAACGGTTGAACTCGATGCGCTTGGTCCACCAACGATGGCAGATGCCCGCCTTGTCCGTGGGAGCCAGCGGCGAGCCGTCGCGATCGTAGAAATAGCCGCTCTTGACCAAGATCGGCAAGCCCTGACGCGTCTGCTGCCCCAACGCATAGGTCGCGCGCTTCATAAAGTCGGCGTCGATGACAGTCTCATCGTCATCCAAAAAGATAACCGCGTCATGCCCCAGCACAGCGGCACAGGCTAGCCCCATGTTGCGGATGGCACCGTAGCCTCGCAGGCTCACGCACTCGCCCGAACCCTTGGGCGCGATCTGAGCAACCCGGTCTGCGATGCGCGAGGCCTGGGTGTTGGTGACAACGGTGACCTTGAGCGTGGGATGCGCGTCGACAATCTCGCGCACGTGCAGCGACACATCGGCTGTGGCAGAAACGGGACAGACCACCAAAAGGATGATGCGCGGGATGTCACGTACCTGCTCAAGCGAGGCCAGGCAGCGGTCGAGTTCGGGATTGTCGGCGTTGAGTCGCGTCGAATGGTCATAGGTGCCAGGGGCGTTTGCGCAAGCGTCATCGCCCGCCCAATACGTTGGAATCACGACTGTGGCGTTCATGCCTTACCCTCCCTGCAACACAAAAACGGGACGCCGCCAAACACAGGCGACGCCCCGCGACCTAGCTGATTCCATCATACCCACTTGGGCAAATCATTGCTCGCAAGTCGCAATGTTTATTGCGGATAACCCCAAAAGAGTACCGTGGACAGGCACAATAGCCGCTCGCTCCTATGCGGCATGCTCTGCCGCCCGAGTCATGCGGGACAGGCGGACCAGCAGCATAAAGCCAACGATCAGCAGCACGCCAATGGAAAGGACGCCCAGCGACGGGTTGCCGGTCAGCGAGGTGACGACCGACACTAGGAAAGTGCCCATGACGCTTGCATAACGACCAAAGATGTCAAAGAAGCCGTAGTACTCGTTGGACTTTTCCTTGGGGATAATGCGGCCAAAGTAGCTACGGCTAAGCGCCTGCACGCCGCCCTGGAACAGGCCGACCATAATGGCAAGCACCCAAAACTCAAAGGCGGTCTTTAGGAAGAACGCGGCGAACAGCACAATGCCCATGTAGGCGGCGACCGCCACCAGGATCATGTTGAGCGTGCCCACGCGTCCGGCGAGCTTGCCGTAGATGATGGCAGACGGAAAAGCAACAAACTGCGTAACGAGCAGCGCCAGCACCAACTGCGTCGAATCGATGCCCAAAGCCGAGCCGTAGCTGGTTGCCATGGAAATGACCGTGTGCACGCCGTCGATGTAGAAGAAGAACGCGACCATGTAGACCAGCACGGTCTTGTTGTGGGCGATCTCGCGCATGGTGTGTCCGACCTCGGAGAACACACCGCCCACGATGTGGCCGATGGTGTCCTCGGGACCGCGCTCGCGACCGTACTTTTGCTTATAGGTGCGAATGAGCGGCAGAGTAAAGATGAGCCACCAGGCGCCAGTGATGATAAACGACAGACGCGTTGCCAGCATGGTGGGGACGCCAAGAGCGGGGCCGCCCATGATGAGCGCCAGGCAGATGACGAACGGCACGGTGGAACCGATGTAGCCCCAGGCATAGCCCGAGCTGGACACGGCGTCCATGCGCTCGTCGGTGGTAATGTCGGGCAGCATGGCGTCGTAGAACGTCATAGAAGAGTTAAGGCCGATGGTGCACAGCACGTACACGGTCAAAAATGCCATGGCGGACATTGGGATAGCCTGCGCCAAGCAAAGCACCAGGCCCGTGAGGAAGAAGCCCAAGAAGAACTTGATCTTGTTGCCGGCGTAGTCGGCAAGCGCGCCCAGAATGGGCATGAGCATGGCGATGACCAGCGAGGCGATCGTCTGCGCATTGCCCCAGGCGACCACCAGGTCGGCCGAAGAAGCGCCGGTATTGATGGCGTTAAAGTAAATGGGCACCACCGAGGTATTGAGCAGCACGAGGGCCGAATTGCCCACATCATACATAACCCAGTTACGCTCGAGCTTGGTGTATTTCATGGACAGGGACCCTTCGTATTCGCCCGATATGCAGTTAGTTCATCGTACCCCAATTGTCCAGAGCCGCCGGTAAGGATTCGGCAAAGGGGCACGCACGGGCCCTATTCCTCGCGGTCGAACTCCTCATCGGCATTGAGCACGCGACCGCTGTAGTTGACGTGACTGGTCACGGCATCCATGTCACCGGTCTCGATAAAACGTGCGACCGTGCACTCGTAATCGACCAGCGCGCGATCAAAGACCTCGGGGAAACTCTCGTTCGAGACCTCGTCGGTAAAGGGATTCTTCCATGTCAGATGGCCCAGGTTACCGGTGCGCTCGGGCAGCTCCGTCGTCACGCGATGGGCAAGGCCATCGAGCAGCGAGTAGTCGTGCACCAAGCCCTCAACCAGCGAGATCGCGCGCGTCTTTGCGGAGCCGGCCGGCTCAATCGCGCGGTAAAGTCGCTGCATATTGGCAACGGCAGCACCGTACTCCCCCGCCGGAATGTCAATGCCGTACACGCGTCCGGCAACATAGCTCATCAGCACGCCGGCCACGCGATTGATGCGATCGGTGGTGACGATCTCGCCCGCCGGCGGGTAATCGTCGACCGTAGCGCCGGCGCGTTTAAGCTGCAGCATCAGTACATCCAGGTCGCTCTCGATCACGGCATGAACCTGACTGCTCGAATCCTCAAGCTCTGAATCGGACTCCACGATGCCAAACTGCTGCTCATAGACAAAAGGATGGGCGTTGCGGTCGAGCACGTAATGAGACAGCAGGCCCAGCGCAAAGGCGCGACCCAAGCTGGCGTCGCGCGGCAGCAGATGCGACACGCCGTCGCGCAGGCACGCGAACTGGCGAGACATGCGCGACCGATGCATGACCTGCGCCAGCAGCGTGCAGTCGGAAACACGCGGTGTCAGAATGTGAAAGAAAAACGGGTCGGGGCCTTGGTTGCCCAAGATAAAGGCAATGCGCTCTTCATCGGACGTGATGACGCCCTGCGGAAGACGGTCGATGCTTTCCTCGCCAAACAGATGATGGGTGATAAGCGCGGGCATAATGATCCTTTCGATTTCATTCGATGCCACCCATTATGCCCACCGCGCGCCCATGCCAAACCTGCGATGGTAAACGACGGCACGCAGACCGTCTACGCAAGCCCCAAGTGTGCTTTAACCTCGGCAGCGCGACGGCGGGACACGGGCACCGTCGAGGTTACGCGATCGAGCCTGAGCTCCATAAGACCCGTGGAACCGATCTCGACATTGTGCACGTCCTCCAAATTGACCAGATAGCTGCGGTGGACACGGATAAAGCCCTCGGGGGCCAGGCGCCGCTCGAGCGAGGAAATCGACTCATTGATCAGGTATGTTCCCTCGGCGCAGACGGCGTTGCAAAAATCGGCACGCGCCTCAAAGTAGCAGACGTCTGCGGCGGGAATGAACACCTTTTTGCCCCCGCGGTCCACCGTCAGACGCAAAGGCTGGCGCGGAGCGTGGATAACACGACGGACACCCAAGGCTGCCTCGATCTTGTCGAGTGCCTTTGACAGGCGTGCGTCCTCGACCGGCTTGACGACATAATCGACGGCATCGAGGTTATAGGCATCGGCCGCATACTCGGCAAACGCCGTCACAAACACAACCACCGGCGGCGTCTTTAGGTTCTGCAGCGTCTCGGCAAGCTCAATTCCCGAGCGACCGCGCATGGTAATGTCTAAAAAAAGCACGTCGGGCTTGTTCGACAGAATCGACTCCACGGCTTCGGTGACATTGCCCGCCTCGGCAATCTGGCCCACACGCGTATCCTTTTCCAACAGATAGCGTAGCTCGGCCCTAATGGGAGGTTCGTCATCAACCACCAAGATGTTCCAGCCTTCGGACATATGTGCTTCCCCTCTTTTTCTCTCAATCCAACCGCGTGCTACGCCGTCAACGGCGCCGGCTCATGCGGCTCGCCGTTCAGCTCGACGATGACCTGCGTGCCAACGCCCTCCTGGGACTTCACGCGCATGCCAGAATCTTCTCCGTAAAAGAAATGGATGCGCTGAAGCACGTTGAAGAGCGCCAAGCCGCAGCCTCGTTTGATGGAGCCGTCGGCGGTAATGCTCTCGGGCTCCTCCAGGCGATGCTGCTCAAACAGATGCGCGCAGACCTCTTCGCTCATACCGATGCCATCGTCCTCGACGATGATCTCCAAACCGTCATCGGTCTCGAAAGCCCTAACACGAATAGAAAGCGGCTCGGTCTCGCGCTGCGCGTGTTTGATGCAGTTTTCGAGCAACGGCTGCAAGATAAACGGCGGCACCATGCAATCGCGCACCTCAAAGTCGATATCGACCGAGACGCGCAAACGGCCGTCGCCATACCGGGCCTGCATAAGATTGATATAACGAGTACCCTGTTCCACCTCGTGCTCGAGCGTGGTGAGCGTATCGGAATCAGAAAGCGTCTGACGATAGTAATTGGAGAAGTCGATCAGCAGCGATCGCGCCTTGTCGGGCTCGGTTCGAACGAGCGACACGATGGTGCTGATGGTGTTAAACAGAAAATGAGGATCGACCTGCGATTGCAAGGCGCGCAGCTCCACGCGGGCCGTAAGCTCGTCCTGGCGCTCGAGCTCAAAGCTCGCAAGCTGCGTGGAAATGAGGTCGGCAAAGCCCGAGGCAAGCGCCGTCTGGCGCATATCGATGCTGCTCAGACGGGGATAATACAGCTCGAGCGTGCCCACGCAATGCCCGCGCACGGTAAGCGGTGCGACAATACCGGCGCGCAGGCGCGGAAAGTAGCCACCTGTCTCGGTCGAGGCATCGCGCGAGAACACGCTTTGCTCACCGCTGTTGATCACGTTGAGCGTAGTCCGCAGCACCACCGGGGTGCCCGCGGGGCATTTTGCCGAGTCCTCGCCCCAGCTTGCCAACACCTGCTTGCCGTCGGTAAAGCAGATGGCAGAGGCGATAGTTTCGGACAGGATGATCTTAGAGGCGCCCAGAGCAGCTTCGGGCGTAAGGCCGCGCGACGTGTAGGCGAATATTTTTGAAGCGATGGCGAGCGTGCGGTCGGTTGCGCTCGATGTGAGGTCGTCGGGAACGACAAAGACGTACGAGAAGAAGAAGCACAGCATGACCAAGCCGGCAATGACGACAACGGCCGGAACGGGATTGGGATTATCGGTTAGATCCCAGATGAGCAGCAGGATAAGCAGCGGAACGACAATACCGAGCAAAATGGCTTGAACCACATGCTGAGCGGTACGAAAGACCTTGGTAGAGTTGTAGCT
Organism: Collinsella aerofaciens; assembly: GCA_048194085.1. Lineage (GTDB taxonomy): Bacteria > Actinomycetota > Coriobacteriia > Coriobacteriales > Coriobacteriaceae > Collinsella > Collinsella aerofaciens_CO. Next base: position 35,659 of record DBFABM010000065.1, on the reverse strand, counting down.
CTTGCCCAGAATCAGCCTATTGAGATCCACCGTCATCTCCTTCTTACCGACGCACCCCATAGCAATAAAGAGGGCCGCAAGCGACCCTCTCCATTGCATTATGCAATCAAATACTGTGTTTTACATCAAGCCATCGATGAACGGTAGCTTAGGCGCTGTACTTGTTTGCCTCGCCGAAGGTGCCGCCCTCGACAATCCAGCCGTCCTTCATGATGACGTCCATGTTGTCGGTGTTGAGCACGTGGATGTCGGCGGCGACGTCACCGTTGACGACCAGCAGGTCGGCGCACTTGCCGGCCTCGATGGAACCGGTCTCGTCCTCGATGTGGCACATCTTGGCACCGTTGAGGGTGGCACAGGTGATGGTCTCGACCGGGGTGAAGCCGATCTTGTCGACGAACTCGTACATCTCCTCGATGGAGCAGGTGCCGTACGGGGTGACGAAGGAGAAGGAGTCGGAGCCGATCGTCATGACGACGCCGCGCTTCTTGGCCTCGCGCAGGCAGTCGTAGTTGCGCTGCAGCTCCTTCTCGACCAGGGTGCCCTCGTACTTGTCGTGCAGCTCGGGGACGTAGACGGGCGGATAGGTGGCGTACCAGGTGGGCAGGAAGGCGATCGTCGGGGTGAAGAAGGTGCCCTGCTCGGCCATGAGGTCCATGGTACGCTCATCGATATCGAAGCCGTGAATCAGCTGCTCGCAGCCAAAGCGAACGGAATCGTAGGCAGCGGCGTGGTTGTTGTAGCAGTGGCTCCACACGGGGATGCCGACCATCTTGGCCTCTTCGACCACGGCCTGAATCTCCTCGGAGCAGTAGTGCTGGTCGCGGCCGGAGTCCCAGCGCCAGATGCCGCCACCGGTAGCCCAGATCTTGATGGCATCGGGGTTCTCGCGCAGGCGACGACGGACGGCCTTGCGCAGATCCCAAGGACCGTCGACCTGATCGCCCCAGGGGTGCGATTCCTTGTTGAGCTCCTGGCTGCAGTGGTGGGAGTCGCCGTGGCCGGCAACGCGGCAGAAGCCAAGGCCGGTGGCCAGAACGCGCGGGCCCTTGAAGACGCCCTTGTCGATGCAGTCACGGATCTGGATACCAAAGCGGCCGATCTCGCAGACGGTGGTGAGGCCGTGGGTGAGGCAGTCGTAGGCCTGCTTCACGGCGACGGCCTGCTTCTCGAGGAGCGGCTGCATGACCCAATCGGTATCATCGTCGGTCAGGTTGCCCGAGAAGTGCAGGTGGGTGTCGATCAGGCCGGGAAGGACGGTCTTGCCGGCGGCGTCGATAACCTCAACGCCCTCGGGAAGGTCCTGCATAGCACCGGCGTACTCGATCTTGCCGTTGTCGTCGACGAGAACGAGGGAGTTCTCGACCGGCTCGGCACCGGTACCGTCGATGAGCTTGCCGCCAACGATTGCATACTTAGTGGACATGGTTCCTCCTTATGGATCCATATAGTGGGCGAGGCCGTGTTGGGTTAAGGCCTCACAAAGCTACCCAAGTGGTGCCGGGTTCGGTGCGCGGAAGAGAGGGTCCCGCGCACCTGATCCGCCCCGGCTCGGCGTTACTTTTTGCGGGAATTGGTGAAGGCCATGAGAGCCAGGCCGACGGCCAGCCAGCCGATCACGATGCTCCACTCCACCATGTTGAGGGAGGCGGGAGAGAACGGAATCACGAGCAGGCCGATGATGATGGCGCAGGCAGCGATAGCGAGGCCGATGCCAAACTTGCCGCCGGGCACCTCGTAGGGACGAGGCAGGTCGGGCTCGGTGAAGCGCATACGCAGGCAAGCGAGGGCGACCATGCCACAGGAGAAGATGAAGGCGAGAGCCGACACGTTGGTCAGAGGGATGAGCATGTTCTTGCCCAGGAACGGACCGACGACGGTGATGACGCCCAGAACGACGCAGGCGAGCTTGGGAGCGCCGGACTTGGGGTCGACCTCGGCGAACTGTTCGGGCAGCTGGCCCTTGCGGCCCATGGCGAGCATGATGCGGCTCGTGGCGCCGTAGAAGGAGTTCATCGGGCCCATGGGTCCAAGCGTGGCGATGACGAGCATGGCCAGGTACAGGAGCATGTTAATGCCCTTGAGGCAGGCGAGCGCGGGAACCGGGCTCTTAACAAACTCATGCCAGTCGAGGATGGTGCCGAACGAGTAGATACAGACCATGTAGAAGCCACCGGCGGCCAGCAGTGCCAAGGAGATGATCTTGCCGAACTTGTTCCAGTTGAGGCCCTCGGCAGCTTCCTCAGCCTGCTGAGGAATGGTGTCGAAACCGGCGTAGAAGAACGGGGTCAGAACCAGGACCGACACGATGCCGGCAAACAGGCTGGTGCTCTCGGTGGCGGCCTTGCCGCCGCCAGCGCCGGTGACCTGGGAGAACACAGGCATGGCGTTGTCCGGCGAGCCGGTGAATAGCGAGACGCCCATGGCAAGCAGCATGCCGCAAAGCAGAGCCTTGGTCAGGAAGGCCTGGAGCTTGGCGGCCGAGCTGGCACCGCGGAAGTTGAGGAAGATGACGTAGACTGCAAAGCCGAGCGCGATTAGCGTCGGGAACAGGTAAACGTCGGCGCCCAGGATGGTGTAGAGCTTGACGGCGCGCAGCCACTCAAGACCGGGCAGGCTGCCGAACATCTCGGACACGAGGGTCGAGATGGCGATGGCCTCCCACGGGCACAGGATGCCGTTGCCCAGGGCCAAAAGCCAACCGGTGATGTAGCTCAGCGTACGGCCAAAGCTACGATCGACATACTCAACGATGCCGCCCGAGATGGGGATAGCAGCCGTGAGCTCACCGAAAACAGCTCCGACGGGCACGAGGAAGATTGCACCCAAGAGGAATGCGATCATAGCGGGAACGGGACCGCCGCCCACGACCATCCAGTCGCCGACCTGCAGAACCCAGCCAGTTCCGATGATGGCACCGAAACCGATGGTGAAGAAGTTCCAGAGCGAAAGCGTTTTCTTCATGCCGCCGTTACCTTCGACTGCAACTTCTGCGTTCTTGTCCGCCATTGTTCCCCTCCTTTCCTTATTGACGCCTCTTTGGCGTCACCCCTTGCGCGGTCTGTTTTGCCGCGCGCTTTTATTTCATGGCTTTAAGATACGGCCTTGGCACAGCAGCGCCGCTTGTGGCTCGACCGAAGGCAGAACTGCAAAACGAGCGGCGCCGTTTTTGGGACGAACGGCACGGTTTGCCGCTCATTGTTGTCGCCCGTCCGACGGGCGTACGCTCATCGGACGCATATAGAGATGTTTTTGAGGCCGTGTGTTTTGCGCCTTTCGTACCGTTTACCGAGCTTTTGACGCGCGGACCCATTTGTTGCACATCTTTTTTGTAGGATAGACAGGTTATACATGAGACAAGGCGGTACGAATGGCATACGGATACAACGACGGTGATCAACGGCGACAAAGCGTTCGCCTTGCTGGCCGCACCACGCCGACGCCCAGAAGTGCCACGAGCAGCAATCCGCAACGCCCTCAAGAGCAACCCAGGCCTTCGTCTCGGCAGCAGACAAACAGAACACGGCAGAGTGGCCGTCCGAGCACGGGCACAAGCGCACAGCAAGATAGCCGCTTGGGCGCGCGCACTCGACAGCGCCAAGCCGAGGTTCCGCAACTGCGCCGCAACGGCGCACGTCAGCCCGGCAGCCATATCAACCGCTTCTTTTCGCATCCCCAAGGCGGACGCGACGGCAAGCCCTACCGCTCGACATCGTACGTGAATGCCCCCGCCCTGCCGGCTCGTCGGCTTTGCCTCGCACTGTGCTCTATCCTCATCTGTCTGGTCTTTGTGCTTATGAGCTCCTGTATGTCCCACGGCTCGGCCGGTCTCGAGCCCACCGCCGAGGACAAGCTGCTCAAGGCCCCCGTCGCGCCCGGTTATTCTTTCGCCTTTTCGACCCCGCGCTCGCAATGGCAAGCCGGCACGATGCCCCATATCTATCAGATCGACCCTGCATGGTCGGAGCTGCCTTACGCCGGCGGTACCATCCGCCAAAATGCCTGCGGGCCTACGTGCCTCACCATGGTCTATATCTTTAAGACGGGACGCACCGATATGACCCCCGTCGATATGTGCGCGCTTTCCGAGGCGGGCAATTACGCCCCCACCGGCGCAACCGAATGGTCGTTTATGACGAGCGGCGCGTGGCAGTTGGGACTTAACGGAACGGAGCTCCATATCGATCGCGACTCGATGACCCAGGCGCTGCGTTCGGGAGCGCCCGTCATCGCCGCCGTTCGGCCGGGCACCTTTACCAGCGTTGGACACTACATCGTGCTTTACGGTATTGACGACGCCGATCAGATTGGAGTCTTCGATCCCAACTCGGCCAGCCGCAGCGCCCGCCGCTGGGGCGTCGTAGAGGTCCTTAACGAAGTCGAAGCCATGTGGGCCTACTACTAGTCATTGGGCACTCATTGGGGACAGACTTAAATGAGTACCTGGGAAACTGTGCCCCGCTTTGGACACTCATTGTGGGATGCGCTTTCCGCAGTTGATCGGTGCCACGCATTTAAGTCTGTCCCCAATGACCAGCCCTAGGCTGCCGGCAGGAAAGGAACGTCCCCAAGTGCCGGGTTGAAACAAAAGCCCCGCAGTCGGAGCGGACTGCGGGGCTCATGAAGAGAGGCTAGTTTGTGGGCGCCTTGCCTGGCGCCCACGAGAGAGGCAATGGAGCAGAGGCTACTCGTGGATGCGGGTACCGGAGAGGCCGGCCATGGTCTCGGCGGCCTTGTCCAGGGCGCCGATGATGCAGGTGCGGCCCTTGCGGGAACGGGCGAACTTGATGGCGGCGCGGACCTTGGGCTCCATGGAACCCTTGCCGAACTGGCCCTCGTCGGCCAGGCGCTCGGCCTCGTCGGCGGTAATGTCCTCGAGCTCCTCCTGGTTGGGCTTGCCAAAGTTGATGGCGACATGCTCAACGGCGGTCAGCAGGAACAGAACGTCGGCGTCGCAGTCCTCGGCCAGCAGCTCGCCGCCCAGGTCCTTGTCGATGACGGCGGGAACGCCCTTGTAGCAGCCCTTGTTCTCGTAGTCGCGGACGACGGGGATGCCGCCGCCACCGCAGGCGATGACGATGAACTCGTTGTCGAGCAGGTTGAGGATGGAGTCAGCCTCGACGATCTTCTTGGGATCGGGGGAAGCGACGACGCGACGCCAGCCGCGACCGGAATCCTCGACGAAAACCTTGGAAGGATCCTCGGCCATGAACTCCTTGGCCTGCTCCTCGGTGTAGAAGGGGCCGATCGGCTTGGTCGGGTTCTTGAACGCGGGATCGTCCGGGTCGCACTCGATCTGGGTGACGACGGTGGCGGCGTGCCAACGCTTATAGCGCTTGTGCATCTCGCGGCCAATGCCCTGCTGCAGGTGATAGCCGATGTAGCCCTGGGACATGGCGCCGCACTCGGGCAGCGGCATCTCGGGGGTGCCGATGGCGTCGTGGGCAGCGGCGAAGGCGTTCTGAATCATGCCAACCTGCGGGCCGTTGCCGTGGGTGATGATGATCTCGTTGCCCTGCTCGATCAGGCCGAGGAGAGCGTGAGCGGTGTTGCTCACGGCCTCGATCTGCTCAACGGGGTTGTTGCCGAGGGCGTTGCCGCCAAGGGCGACGACGATACGATCGGGCTTGCCAAGAGGCTTAGACATTGCTGGAATCCTTTCTGTAAAAGGCCTACAACCCATTAATAACCCGCGCCCGTGCGATACGCGAGTTTATTAAGGTTTATATTCTCTTTATCGCTCATTTTATTCATTTTGAAAATAGTTGAACGGTGAACGGTCGCTTTTACCCGCTCAGCGTAAAGAAACCCAGCTCAAGCATATCTACGTCATTTACGTGCAACTTTATTTTAATAGAGCAGGGATTAGACCAGATTATGCAAACTGTATCTTTGCTAAACATAAAACAGACAGCGCAAAGTCTTACTCGCACTATACGAGATTCTATGCACTTATTGGACGAGTATGCAGCCCTGCAATAACATGGCGTTTTTCATCCAACTTAAGGAATAGACGAGTGCCTTTGCAGCGCGTCGGCCGGCAGCCGGCGAGCCGTCTCGTCGGTTGCCGCTTCCAGAAAATCAAAAACTGATATTGCGCGCGCAATTGCTGCATGGTACTTTAGCGAAGAACAGCGCGGGCTGGGGCGACAGAGATCTGCCGTGAAGTTTGGGTTCGGCGACCCCGCTGCTGTCTTCTCCTTATCCGCCAGCGAACCCCTTGAGCGACGGATTGAGGAGGTCCTTACTATGACAAAAATGCTCAAGATCACGCTGAATGGTGAGACGTTTCTCGCCGACATGCTCTGGGACAAGGCTCCCGAGGCATGCAAGCTATTCGAATCGTCCTGTCCGGTCGAGTCACGTATCTTTTCGGCCAAAATCTGCGATGCCGAGGTGACGTATCCTGTCTCGGGCCCCATCGCCAATTACGAGCACATCGAGAACCCCGTCTTTCACGAGCCAGCGGGCGCCGTGAGCTGGTATGGCGGATGGTCATCAATCTGCATCTTCTTTGACGTCTGTGAGCCTTTTGGCACCTGCAACATGTTCGCCCGCATCTGCGAGACAGACCGTGATCGCTTTGCCGCTGCCTGCCGCAATGTCTGGGACAACCAGGGCATGTACATTAAAAACGAAATCGTCGAGATCGAGGCGGAGGCCTAAAGATGATGGATATCAACACCCTGCTCACACTCGACCTTGCCGAGTACACCGCTGCACTTGAGGCCCTCGCCGACCAAATGATGCTCGAGGAGCCCCGCGACATCGACCTGATGCGCCGCCGCAAGCTCGACACCGGCCGCGAATTCGCCGTCTGGAACTTCACCGTCGGCTACTGCATGAACGCCACCGACGCCCTCTCCCTCCTGCGAGCCCAGGCCAACGAAAACGCCAACGATGGCACCGCCGACCTCGCAACGATCAACAACAGCGCCGCACGCCTGTGCGACTGGTTCTCGGGCGCCTTCGACGTCACCGGCAAAATGGATGACACCACGGCAATCCTCGCCCACAGCCGCGACCTCTACGCCCAGGTAGAGACTCACGAACAGTTTGCAGCCCTCACCCGCGCCACCGAGCGCTATCTGGTCCAGCTCCAATTTTGGGTTGACCGCCAGATTCCCTGGCCGGCTATTAGCGACTTCGTCCACGGCTACCGCCTACGCACAGAGAGCGGCGAGACAAGGTAACCAAGCAAGCAGCACCGACAACACCCCACCATCGGGATCCAAAGTAAGAATCAGAGGGCTGGAGACGCACCCAACAGCGTCCCCAGCCCCTTCGCAAAGTAGAGCACTGTTTCAGTGGCTTTGAGGCCTATTCGAACCTTTGCTATCTCCCAATTTTTGTATTTTTACGACAATATTATCTGCAAATTTTTGTATGATTTTAGGCGATTCTATCTGTCAATTATTGTCATTTGGGGGTTTAATGCTACGCCGTAAGGTCACTGATAGGCTTTTGAGCTGGAAGAATAACTCCAATAAGGCATTACTCGTTACTGGTGTGCGTCAGATTGGCAAGAGCTATGCGATTCGCGCGTTTGGACAAAGCAACTACGCTTCGTATTTTGAGGTCAATTTACTACTCGATGTCGAAGCAAGGAATGCACTTGTTGGCGCAAAGAACTCCGTTGACTTTATCAACCGTGTAGCCCTTCTTGCGGATGCGCCGCTTGTTGAGGGCGATACGCTTGTCTTTGTCGATGAGATTCAGGAGTATCCGCAGATCGTTACACTCATGAAGGCGTTGGTCGAGGATGGGCGCTTTAGCTATGTCTTCTCGGGGTCTATGCTTGGGACTGAGTTTAAGGGGGTCTCTTCTTTTCCGGTGGGGTATGTAGAGCACATTGTTATGCGCCCGATGGATTTTGAAGAGTTTTGTTGGGCAAACAGCGTTAGCGAGAATGTGCTTGCAGGCATTCGCAGCTGCCTTGTCGAGAAACATCCTGTCGAAAACTATATTCATGAGGCGATGCTCAAGAACTATAGAGCTTATATCGTTTGCGGCGGCATGCCGGAGGTCGTTCAGAATTATATTGATTCGGGTTATTCGCTCGTGAGCACACGTGAGCTTCAAACTCAGCTGGTCGATCAGTACAAAAGCGATATCTCAAAATATGCATCGACTCGAGCGTTTAACGTTCGGTCGATTTTTGAGCAAATTCCCGTTCAGCTTGAGGCGGAGTCTCATCGCTTTGTTGTTTCGTCTCTGGGTGAGGGAGCTCGCCTTAAAAAATATGAGCAGGATTTCCTGTGGCTTGTTAACGCAGGTGTTGGATTGATGGTCGCCAGGGTGACGGAGCCACGGAGTCCTCTCAAGAGGACGGAGAAAACGACGGCCTTCAAACTATATGAGTCTGATACGGGCATGCTAGCATCGCGGTACCCCGGCAGCACCGCACGCGCTGTCTATCTTGATATGAAAACTCCCAACCTTGGTGGTCTCTATGAGAACGTGGTCGCGCAGGAACTTGTTGCCCTCGGGGCGGATGCATGGTACTACCAAACGCGTGAGGTCGGTGAAGTTGACTTTGTGATCGAAGGCGCCCACGGGCACGTTGTCCCAATCGAGGTCAAATCGGGCAAGAAAGTTCGAGCGCACGCGGCCCTCGATCGTCTGATGAGTGTGGGCGAGTACAAAATTCCCGAGGCCGTTGTACTAAGCCACGAGAATCTCAGCAAAGAGGGCAAGGTTCTGTACGTTCCAATCTACATGACGTTTTGTCTCGATGAGTTTATGGAAAAGGATGACCCCAATAACGATTTCTCGTTCGCGCCCATATCTCTCTAGCCATTTGAATCTGCAATCCAGCCCCGTCCACGCATCAATGCATTTCCCAAGGTGCTGCGCGTTTCGCGGCAAAGCCGCGAAAAAGCAAAGGGATAAGAAGCCGCAACAACCCCGCCCCCCATCCATCCCCAAAGCAACGCGCCTTTCGCGGCAAAGCCGCGAAACAGCGACCGGGACAAAAGGCCCCACCAACCACGTCCTTCATTCAGCCACACAATCCAAGGACGTAGTCGTAGCAGGATCTGAGGGCTGACCTTCGCGGACACTCCGCAGGACGAAAGAACCCCCGCCGCACGTAGTGCGCAGCGGGGGTTCTTTCATGTCCGAGGACGTACGCGAAGGTTAGCCCTCAGATCCTGCGGTGGGAGACCTAGGCCTCGTTGTACACCGTCTTGAGCTTCAGCAGGTGCTGATAGCGGTCCATAGCGGCCTGCTCATTCTCCTTGAAGAGCTCCTCGGCGCGCTCGGGGAAGGAACGCGTCAGCGAAGCGTAACGGGCCTCGTTCATCAGGAACTCCTGATAACCGCCCGCGGGCTCCTTGGAATCGAGCGAGAACTTCTTGCCGGCAGCAGCCTCGGGGTTGAAGCGGAAGAGGTTCCAGTAACCGCACTCGACAGCCTTCTTCATCTCGGCCTGGCAGTTCTGCATGCCACCCTTCTTGATGGAGTGCATCTCGCAGGGGCTGTAGCCGATGATGAGGGACGGGCCGTCGTAGGCCTCGGCCTCGTGAATGGCCTTGAGGGTCTGAGCCGGGTTGGCGCCCATGGCGACCTGCGCCACGTAGACGTAGCCGTAGCTCATGGCGATCTCGGCCAGGGACTTCTTCTTGGTCACCTTACCGGCAGCGGCGAACTGAGCGACCTGGCCCAGGTTCGAGGCCTTGGAGGCCTGACCGCCGGTGTTGGAGTAGACCTCGGTGTCGAAGACGAAGACGTTGACGTTGTGGCCGGAAGCCAGGACGTGGTCCAGGCCACCGAAGCCGATGTCGTAGGCCCAGCCGTCGCCGCCGAAGATCCAGAAGGACTTCTTGGTGAGGTAAGCCTTGTCGGCGAGGATCGCCTTGGAAGCGTCGCAGCCGCACTTCTCGAGCTCGGCAACGTAGGCAGCGGCAGCGGTCTTGGAGGCCTCGGCGTCGTTGACGGAGTCGATCCAAGCCTGGCCGGCGGCCTTGAGCTCATCGGACGGACCATCGGCAGCGATGATGTCCTGGGTAGCGGCGATCAGCTTCTTCTGGACGGCCTCGTAACCGACGGCCATGCCCAGACCGTGCTCGGCATTGTCCTCGAACAGGGAGTTATTCCACGCCGGGCCGTGACCGTCCTTGTCCTTGCAGTAAGGAGCGGTGGCAGCGGGGTTACCCCAAATGGAGGAGCAGCCGGTGGCGTTGGAAATGAACATGCGGTCGCCGGCGACCTGGGTCACCAGACGTGCATAGGCGGTCTCGGCGCAGCCGGCGCAGGAACCCGAGAACTCCAGGTAGGGCTGCTTAAACTGGCTACCCTTGACGTTGGCCGCGATGAGCTCCTTCTTCTCGGAGACGTTCTCGACCATGTAGTCCCAAACGGGCTGCTGGTCCATCTCCTGCTCGGTGGGAACCATCTCGAGGGCGCCCTTGGGGCAAACCTTGACGCAGTTGGTGCAGCCCATGCAGTCGAGCGGGGACACGGCCATGGTGAACTTCATGCCCTTGGCCTTGGGGCCCATGGCGTCAAGCGTGCGGGTAGCCTCGGGCGCGGCGGCAGCCTCGTCCTCGGTCATCGCGAACGGACGGATGGTGGCATGCGGGCACACGTAGGCGCACTGGTTGCACTGGATGCACTTGGTCTCGTCCCAGTGGGGAACGACCACGGCGACGCCGCGCTTCTCGTATGCGGAGGCGCCCAGCTCAAACTGGCCGTCGGCGCAATCGACGAAGGCGGAAACAGGCAGGCTGTCGCCGTCCATGCGATCGATGGGCTCGAGCAGGTTCTTGACCTGCTGGGCGATAGCGGACTTGGTCTCCTCGGAGAGCTCGACGGGAGCGGCATCCTCGGCGGTAGCCCAGTCGGCCGGAACCTCGAACTTACGGAAGGCGGTAGCGCCGGCATCGATGGCCTTGTGGTTGGCGTCGACGATAGCCTGGCCCTTCTTCATGTAGGACTTGGTGGCCGCGTCCTTCATGTACTGCAGGGCGTCCTCGGCGGGCAGGACCTTGGCCAGCGCGAAGAAGGCGGACTGGAGCACCGTGTTGGTGCGCTTGCCCATGCCGACCTTGGCGGCCAGGTCGATAGCGTCAATCAGGTAAACGTTGACGTTGTTGTTCGCGATGTAGCGCTTGGCCACGGCGGGCATGTGCTCGGCGAACTCCTCGTCGCTCCACTGGCAGTTGACCAGGAAGGTGCCGCCCGGCTTGACGTCGCGGACCATCTTGAAGCCCTTAACGATGTAGCTGGGGTTGTGGCAAGCGACAAAGTCGGCCTTGGTCACGTAGTACGGCGAACGGATCGGAGAATCACCAAAGCGCAGGTGCGAGACGGTGACGCCGCCGGTCTTCTTGGAGTCGTACTGGAAGTAGGCCTGGACGTACTTGTCGGTGTGGTCGCCGATGATCTTGATCGAGTTCTTGTTGGCGCCGACGGTACCGTCGCCACCCAGGCCCCAGAACTTGCACTCGACGGTGCCGGGGGCTGCGGTGTTGGGCGCATCCTCGGCCTCGGGCAGGCTCAGGTTGGTCACGTCATCGACAATGCCGATGGTGAACTCGCGCTTGGGCTCGTCCTTCTTGAGCTCCTCGAAGACAGCGAACGCGGACGCGGGAGGCGTGTCCTTGCTGCCCAGGCCATAACGGCCGCCGACGACCTTGATGCCCGTCTTGCCGGCCTCGTAGAGAGCGGAGACGACGTCCTGGTAGAGCGGCTCGCCGATGGAACCCGGCTCCTTGGTGCGGTCCATGACGGCAATCTTCTTGACGGTCTCGGGGAGAACGTCGACGAAGTGCTTGATGGAGAACGGACGGAACAGGCGAACCTTGACCAGGCCGACCTTCTCGCCGTGAGCGTTGAGGTAGTCGATGACTTCCTCGAGCACGTCGCAGAAGGAGCCCATGCACACGACGACGCGGTCGGCATCGGGAGCGCCGTAGTAGTTGAACAGGCCGTAATCGGTGCCGAGCTTCTCGTTGATCTTCTTCATGTAGCCCTCGACGACGGCGGGAAGCTCGTCGTAGACCTTGTTGCAGGCCTCACGGTTCTGGAAGAAGATATCGCCGTTCTCGTGGCTGCCGCGGGTGTGCGGGTGCTCAGGGTTGAGCGCGTGGTCGCGGAAAGCCTGGACGGCGTCCATGTCGCACATCTCGGCCAGATCCTTGTAGTCCCACATGGCGACCTTCTGGATCTCGTGGCTGGTGCGGAAGCCGTCGAAGAAGTTAAGGAACGGGGTCTTACCCTCGATGGCGGCAAGGTGAGCCACCGGCGAGAGGTCCATGACCTCCTGGACGTTGCCCTCGGCGAGCATGGCGAAGCCGGTCTGACGACAGGCCATGACGTCGGAGTGATCGCCAAAAATGTTCAGGGCGTGGGAAGCGACGCAACGCGCGGAGACGTGGAAGACGCCCGGGAGCTGCTCGCCCGCGATCTTGTACATGTTCGGGATCATCAGGAGCAGACCCTGGGAAGCCGTGTAGGTGGTGGTCAGAGCACCGGCGCCCAGCGAACCGTGAACGGTACCGGCTGCACCTGCCTCGGACTCCATCTCGACGACCTTGACCGGGGTGCCGAAGATGTTCTTGCGACCCTGGGCCGCCCACTGGTCGACATGGTCGGCCATCGGGCTGGACGGCGTAATGGGATAGATTCCCGCTACCTCGGTGTACGCATACGAAACATATGCGGCCGCCTCGTTGCCGTCCATAGACTTAAACTTACGCGCCATATACCCCTCTCCTCTCATATAGGTATACAGGCCCCGGCGATCGCCGGGATGTTGGCGTGATGGGATTTTCGCTGTTGCTTCCAATCATCTGGCAGGCAGGCTCAGCAGCAGGTACATGGCGTGGAGAGAAGGCATGCCGAGGCGAGGAGGGCTGCACGCGCTCCACAAGCCCAGCTACCCGTCTTGCACATGACCGAGCGCCGCAAAGGCCGCATGCCGGATGCTCCCGGGCACGCCCCGGCGATGGGAAGCGCCCGCAACGGAAATCCGCATGCGGGTTTATTGTACCCCGCCGTCAAGTGTAATTTCGGCAAATATAGGCGGGCGGTAAAGGTTTACCTCGGGTGACTGCCAAAGGCCAGAATGGTCCCTCCATCCCCGGACGACTGGCTCTGACGCGCCAAGGAGTGTCCCCAAGTACCGGCAGGAAAGGAACGTCCCTAACTGCCGGCTAGAGGGCGCCGAGCAGGATGGCGTAGGTGGTGGATTCGCCGAGTTTGAGCTCGTCGCCGGGGTTGAGCTGGGCGGAGCGGCCGGGCTCTACTTGAATACACACACTCGTGGCCCCGTTTACCACCACGGTGCCGTTAGTGGACGACAGGTCCTCGACAAACCATGCGCCAGACTCGTCGCACCAGATATGGGCATGGCGGGCCGAGACGTCGTCGGTGATGCCGCCCTCCCCCGTTGCCAGCGCGCCGATCTCAACGCCTTCCTCACTCGGCTGAATCCAGCGCGGGACGCTCACCACGTAGCCGTTTTGCACGCACAGCAGTCCCAGCGGATGCGCCGGCGCGACCTCGTGCTCGCCCGCGACCGAAGATGTGCTCAGCGAGCGCGGCGTCGACGTGTCGCCGCCACGGGTCGCATGAGCGCGGCGGCTCGCCCGACTTGGAACTAAGGCGGGCGTGAGAGCAAACGGCATAGGGAACGAATCTTGCGGATGTACTCCTCGACGTCAGGCAGGTAAGCCCCACGAAGTCACCGGGGAGGCCCAAGCGGCCCGGCACCACTTCCAGATTCTGACCAGGGCGAGTCGTTCGCCGGTGACTGAAGGCTCGCTCCCACCCAAAAGGGGAGATTCGCGTTGTTCCCCAATCGCTCTCGCATCTTTCATTTTGCTCGAGGTGGGCTATAAAAACTTTCCTGGTGAAAGGCGGCGATTGGTTTCCTTTCTTTCTAGAGGAGCGCGCCTGTAATCTGTTTTCATCCTAAATCAAGTTAAGATCGGACCTTCCAGAGGCAAGTCGACTCAAACTGCGAGGCTCCATGTTGGAATAAAGAGCGCTGTCGAAGTGCCAACAACACAAAGCTTGCCAGTCTCAAATAGAACCTTTTGGGAGTCCGATTGGGCCGCATACCGAATCCCCGCTGGTGGTTTTTATAGCTGCGCAACAATAAACAAGGTTAGTGCCAGTCCAGCATGAAATTGAGGAACGTATGCATTTTTTCTCAGTAAGTGATCGTCGTTACTGCTTCGATGAGGTCACTCGCAATTGCTTTCAGGTTGACCAAGCATCAGAAGATGCGCTTCGCATATTTGAAGCATCGGGAAGAACGGTCAACTCGAAGTTGCTAACAAAGTCACTTGCTGCGAAAGGCTACGACCAAACGACCATAGCAGAACTTGAAGACGACATTGATGAGTATCAACGATTGTCTGAGCGGACTTTCTTAACAAAAGACACGCCTCGAAAACTTAGATCCATCGAACTCCACGTTTCACATGCATGCAACCTTGGTTGTAGTTACTGTTTTGCCGGTAAAGGAGATTATGGAACGTCTCCTCTGCTGATGACAGACGAGATAGCCTTCAAGGCGGTCGACTACCTCGTCGCAAGTTCATCGGAAAACGAAACGCTTGCGATCGTCTTTTTTGGTGGGGAACCCATGATTAACGAGCCGCTGATATGGAAAACGGTCGACTATTCAAAAAGAATATACCCCAATAGAAACTTTACCTATTCTATTACGACCAACGGAACGCTTTTGAATGACACTGCTGTGAATTCTTTCAAGGAGCACGGGTTTTCTGTTCTGATTAGTCTCGATGGTACAGGATGCAAGCACGATGCATCGCGCCCGTACAAGACGGGAGGCGGCTCTTTCTCCGATATCGACAAAAACGTTCGTCGTTTTTCCGAGTCGTTCCCCTTCGGCGCAAGAGCGACCTTAACAAATAATAACTGTAACCTTGTTGAAGACTATCTTCAGTTTAAAGAGATGGGCTTCAGAAGGATTTACTTCTCGCCCGTGAGCTCATTCGATGAGAATATCAAACTCGACGAACACTCATTAAACAAAATCAGGGCGGGCCTAATAGATTTGGCGGATCAATATCTCAAACAGATTGATCAAGGGGAAAAGCCCTTGTTTAGAACATTGAAAACTGCAGTTGATTTGATTATGAGCAACAGGATCGCCTTTGTCGGATGCGGGGCTGGCAGGCGTTTTATTTCCGTGACTCCCGAAGGGGACGTATACCCCTGTCACAGGTTTGTCGGGATGATGCGATTCAAAATGGGCAACATCGTCACCGGAATTGACGAAACTAGGTATATTGAAAACTGGAGTCAGGGTGTCGAAAAAAGAATTGACTGTACGGACTGTTGGGCTCGGTCTTTCTGTGGTGGGGGCTGTAGCTGGGAGGCTGCAGACGAGCACGGCTACTTGCCCAAGAGTCTACACCCTGCATCATGTGAATATAGAAAAATGTGCTACGAGATGGCTTTTGACCTTATTTCCCGCCACTCATCTTCGCAGGAGAAAAATCAACGAGAAGCTACTGTATCGGAATAAGCGGTTCAGCGCATTGCTGTCACCATTGTGGAGGTGTTCGTTCTTCTGATTACCGTCTGCGAAGCTTATTGCTACGTTCGCCGAAACCATTCTAGAAATATGGTGAACTAGACATCTTGGTTTGTTATACACAATATTGAGGTTTTTCTGCACTCAAAGGGAGGTAGTCGTGAAGCATATTCATCCGATTAATCCAGGAAGTGGCGACGAGGCAGGCGTGAAGCCGATGTCTTTTGACTGCCTCTTGGGCATTACTGACATCTGTACTGTTTATGATAAAGCAGATGGCTGTGGTGCATACGATTACTGCGACTATGACATGGATGGCGGCAGCATCTGCGTTGTAGATCACTGTGGCATTGATCAAACGTAGTCTCTAATTGGATTAAGGTGAGGAGCTGTTATGAAGCATATCCATCCTGTTGGTTCAAATGAACATCCTCCCGTTGAGCCTTGTTGTCTTGGAGTTGATATATGCAATTTTTACGACATCGCCGAGTGCCCTGTTGCGGATTGGTGCTATGTCGATAAAGAATCAAGCTGTGTTTTGCCAGCAGATTGGTGCGATCCAGTTGACGAGTAGTTTTGTGGCTAGGAACTATTTGGTCCAATTCAGAATAAGATGGGAACAAATACCAAAATCTCGTGTCTGGGAGGAGTTATGCCATTATTGCAAGGTCTCGTTGGATTAGCCTTTATACTTGCGTTATATCTGGCACCTTTTTTAATTCTATTCTTCATTATCCGACTCTTTCTTCGGAGAAAATAGGAGTGTCACGCAAACATTAGCGTAGCTTTCTTCCAATATGAGCCGAGCATTGGCAAGTGGAATAAGAAGCCCGACCGTTCGCCACATGAAAGTGATCGGACGGGCTTCTCTATTTAACCCGGGCCGCCACCCATAGCGGCTTTCCAAGCGTATTCTCAGTGCAAAGCAATCGTCAGTTTAATCCTATGCGCTGATACCGCATTTCATTTGTTCGGCTCGAATTCTACGGCCTGGCAACCCTCGCACTCTCCGGCAAATGGATTGAACGCGAAGGCAGAGATGATGTGTGCGTGGACATCGAGGCTGCTGTAGGCAACATACTGGGACATGGACCCCCGCTGCGCGTGGTATGCGGCCCGGCATATTCATTGCCGTCCAACCCCGTGTAGTTGCAGCAAAGGGTGGAACCTCAATGCTCAGCTCATGTTGTCCGTGGGACACGAGAATCGTAAGTACACTTTGGTGCGATTCTCACGCTGATACTGAGCCACCTGGAATAAGATACGTCGCGACAACACTTCGCTTCACCTCTGTCTCGACAAGATGACGTAGACTAAAGTTTCCTTTAGTAAGAGAACGAGAACTATATCTGAAAGCGTTGCGATGGCGTGAAGGCACCGAGTCCGAACCGCCTGAATGCTACGTGCATCTGCATCGCCTTTTTGTTATCTCTGCCAGTTGGGTAGCACTACACTTGTCATCATTTACCCTGGTACATGCTGCCTAAATCCACTACCCCTTCTACCGCGCCGACCATCTCGTCATCGTGAGAGACAACGATGATCAGCTGGCTTTGCTTGTTGCGCTTAACATAGGCCGCAAGCTCGGCGCGGCTTACAGCGTCTAACCCAGTCGTGGGCTCGTCGAGTACCAAAACTGACGACTTGCGTGAAATCGCCGACCATAAGTACACTCGGCGCAGCTCACCGCCCGAAAGCGCGGAGCAACGTTTCCCGAGCAACTCCTTCACGCTGTTTTCCAGCGAAAGTAGGCCATCTACACCCCGGTGATAGGAAGAAAAGGGCGTGTCGAAATACTCTAACAGCTCTTTCACCGTTTCGTCCGGCGCGAAGCACGACTGTGGGCAGCACGATATCTCTCTCGCACGTATGTAATCCAAGTCGCATTCTTCGATTGGCACGCCGTTGTATTTTACTTTGCCTTTCGATGAGTATAGCCCGAGCATCAAGTAAAGAAGTGACGTCTTGCCTCTTCCGTTTTCCCCAACTATGCAATATGTACCAGGACCGGAAAACTTGAAAGAAAACCCGCCGAGGACCTCTCGGACAGATCCGTCTGGAAGGGCAACCGAGAATTCCAAATCAGATACCGAAATGTCATTTATTTCATCGAGTTTAGCTAAATCGGTCCGATTCCACCCCGATCTCTCCTTTTCTCTCGTCGCGATAGCCGTCCTATCCCATGATGCTTTGGCATCTTGATAGGATTTGAACAATGACATCATACTTTTCAAAGTCTTAAAGAGAACCGCGAAGTATGTACCGATGATAGTGTACTCGCCTATTGACATAGTTCCGTTAATGATTCGTACTCCGGAAACAACAAGTATCACCGCTTGAAACAACGCTGCGAAAAGACCATCGAGCGATGTCAGAGAATATGATAGCTTTCCGGAGCGCAAAACTTTGGGAAAAAAGCTCTTAAACCCAGCGTCGAGCGCTTGTTCGCTCTTGCCGTACGAAGATGTCAGTTGAATGTTGAGAATCTGATTAAGCTGCGATGCAATTGCGGCGTAAAAGGCGCTGTCCGCCTCTTTCTTCTCATACGTGACCCTATACAAAAGTTTCCTCAACCCAGTAATTACACAGAAATACACGATGAGGAGAATGATGGAAAACACCGCGAGAGTTGAATCAATTGACCATATGATAAGCAATACGATGGGAATGGCTACAATGGACAGCGGCGCACTGATAAAATTCGCCAAAACGAAGGATGAGACCACGCTGGAGTCGGAAATAATCCGTTGCGTTGTATAGGCTGGATCGATGGTCCGACTCACCAAGTAATCGTCTCTTTCAAAACGCAAGACGGCCTCCCTGAGAAGATCAAAGGAAAGTCTCGTGGTTATGCGAATGGAAAGTGTTCCTGCAAAATAAGTAAAGAGGGTGGAGAAAACTCCTATTGACGCAACCAGGAGCGCGAAGAGTACGGCGTCTCTTTCGCTGCGGTTACCGAGAAGAAAATCTAAGAATTTCCCGTTCACGTATGGCATGGCATAGGAAAGAGCGGTTCCAATCACCGTGATAGCAATGAAGACGAAAGCCCCTTTTGCTCTGATGAACCTCGAGAGAACGCATCGAATCAAGGAAGGCCCCAATCTACCCGCCACAAAACATCAATCACTGATACCTTACACCTCAACACAACAGGAGCGAAGATTTGCCAATGAGACTGCTTTAAGATTGCCTTGGGCCAATACGATCTCAAGCTCTTCCTACAAGAGAGTCGGAATCGGACATCTCCTCCGACGAACCTGGCAATCGGGCGGTTGAAATATCTTTTTCAACCGCCCGATTGCCACAATAGATTTGAGCATCCGCCCACAAACGTCCGCGTTTTATACCCATCAAATCCTTTGCCTTTTTGTCGTCTAGACTAGAAAAATCGCTCGAAATAACGCAACCGGCCTGCTCGCTTGAAGAAACCTAAGCCCGTAACGTAGATGTGCAAACTTCCGAAACGCCTTGCGCGGCATAGTGCGTATAAACTTCGTCAACCGCCTCAGAAATATCTGAGTATCGCGCCGGGTCAAAAGCATACGATGTCGCAGCTATACCCTGCACCCATTCGGAACGCGGATTAATTGAATAGCCACACAGCATCATCATACATGCATCTAGACCTGATTTCCCAAGTATCCGACGTATTGATGAGAGCATCGCGGGTCGCCCCTGCACCATCGTCGTCACCCCTATTAGCAGTATTTACCGTTTTTCTCTAAATGCGTATCGCCACCCTTAAGAATACGAAGTGTTTTATCCAGACCCGATTGTCCTCCATCTCAAACGAAGGGATAAGGAATCTCATCCGGAATCGGCAGTAACGGAGGATTCACAACGACAAGCGAAAAACATGAGTCATCTCTCAGAGGGGAGTAAAGGCTCCCCTCAAGCACCCTAGTTTCGTCATCCAAAGAGTTGATGGCAGTGTTTTTCTTACAAAGGTCGACAACAAAAGGGTTGATTTCTACAGATGTTACATCCATGCCACAGTTGGTAAGTATCAGGCCCTGTATTCTGGGGCCAGAACACAAATCGAGAGCCTTCCGTGCGCTCTGCGGTGTAAGGCGCCAATCTCAGCAAATCTGTCCCACAATACTGCGCTGAAGAACAAGACGGAACCCCTGAGCCAAACTCCCCTATACCTTATTAAGGCTAAGACAGGCAAGTTCACGCACCCGGCATATTCCAGAATAACATCCTATTGTTTTAGATGCTCTACAAGCATGAACAGCCGCGAATCGGAAAGATCTTCTAGTTTCGCCCCGACTGACCGCCAAGGGCCAAAATGGCCCCTCCATCCCCGGGCGACTGGCTCTGGCGCGCCGAGGAGTGTCCCCAAGTGCCGGCAGAAAAGAAACGTCCCTATCTGCCGGCTAGAGAGCACCGAAGAGGATGGCGTAGGTAGTGGATTCGCCGAGCTTGAGCTCGTCGCCGGGATTGAGTTGGGCGGAACGGCCGGGCTCGACCTGAATGCAGACGCGCGTGGCCCCGTTTACCACCACGGTTCCGTTGGTGGACGACAAGTCCTCGACGTGCCAGATATTTTGAGCATCGCACCAGATATGGGCATGGCGGGCCGAGACATCGTCGCCGACGTCGGTAATATCGCCCTCACCAGTGGCCAGCGCGCCAATCTCAACACCCTGCTCACTCGGCTGAATCCAGCGCGGGGCGCTCACGACAAAACTGTTTTGCACGCGCAGCAAGCCCAAGGGGTGCGCCGGGGCGGGTTCGCGTTCGCCCGCAGTCAGCGACATGCCAAGCGAACGCGGCGTGGATGTGCCTCCGCCACAGGTCGCGTGCGCGTAGTCGATGGCATAGTTCACCGAGGACCGCACATCCGCCGAACAACCGACGGCGACAAACAGCACCAGCACGGCCTCGGCGCGCTCGGCGGGCATGAGTTCCGCCGCCTGGGACAGGCGATCGAGCGCGTTGCGATAGAGATTCGTGTCCTGGTGGCACTCTTCGAGCGCGCGTACCATCGGTTCACCTGCAGGACCGCACACCATATTGATCACAGCCGTGGAGTCCATGGGATTGCGCTGGCGCAGGGCCAGTTGCGACATAATACGCGCAGCCGAGGTACCGTATTCGGCAAAGTAGCGCTGCTGAAGCGTGCCGACCGGCGCGCGAACGATAAAGCGGGAAACCCAAGAGCGATCGGCGGCTCGGCTCTGCGGGCTGCGGCCGTCGGCGAGCGGACGGGACGAAAGCACCAAGCCGCACAGCTCGATATGGCTCAGATGCGCCGCGCGCTTAAAGATGTCAAACATGGCCCCGCATGGGGTGAGCTCAACTTGAGATGCCATGACCTAGGCCTCCTTGGTCGTAGAAATAGAATCGGACGATACTTCGACAGGTCCGCCAAAAGTACGGGCAGCTGCGGCTCCACCGGCAAGCGGAGTCGCCATCTGGGCTTTTGTGCGTCGTGGTGCCGAAACGGGAAGTTCAAAGGCAAAGCCCATCGCAAGCAAAAACCACGTAAGCGTATAGGTTGCAACCAGAGCGGCAACAAGGCCGCCCATCACGGCGCGTTGGGAAAATACGCTACATGCAGCCACAACCAGCACCGGAACCTCGCAGGCAGAAAGCGCAAGCACACCCTGCAGGAACCCCGAGCGCCGATTGCGCGCAAGTGCCCCCGCGGTAACGCCGGCTATGCCTGGCAGCGCCAACGCCAGTGCGGCAATAATACTCGGTAGCGACCCAGACCACACGAGCGATCCCAAAGTCGCCGTCACGCGGGCGCCCGACGCCAGCAGCGCGGCCGAAACCACGACCACAGCCCAAACCACGCCACAGACGACCGTCGCGCCGACCATCAGCGCGCGACGAACCGCGCGGCCAGACGCATCCATGGGGCACGGCGTGAGCGGCTCGCCGCGAAGCGAACGACCGACATTTTGCGCATAGTGGTCACAAAACGCCGAGAGCGCCGCCTCGACCGCCGCCGGCTCGGGACGATCTTTTTGATGACTGGACAGACAGGCCATCACCACGTCGAACAGCTGGGCATCGACAAACGCCAGCGCATCGCGTAGCTCTTCGGAATCCGGCTCAAGCCCCAGCTGCTGGGCCTGCTCGGCCGCGGCGAGCGCCACATCGGGCTCACGACGAAGCAGCTGAGTCAAATCACAACCGGGCGCATGGGCACCAATGGGATAGTCGGGCCGTGTGTCCGTCTTGAGACGGTAGGGGCTGGCAATGTCGCGCGTCTTTTTGCGCGAACCCGAGGTGCCCGAAGTGCTCGGCGCGGCTTCGTATGGCACGACGCCGGCAATGAGCTCGTAAACCGTGCTTGCCGCGGCATAGACGTCAATCGCCGGCGACATACGCAAAGCGCGCAGGTCGGGAATATCGTCGGTGAGCATCTCGGGCGGGGCATAGGCAACCGTCGCGCGACGCAGCGTGGCATAACGCTCCGTAAACGACGCCTTGCCGCCGGTACCGGCCACGGCCGACGCAGGCTCAAGCGCCAGCGACGAGCCAAAGTCGATCAGGCACAGGTCAAAGGTGCCCTCGGCAAGCTGTCGGTCAAGCGGCAGGCGCGCCGTACGCACCATAATATTAGCGGGCGAGATATCGCGATGGACAAAGCCCTCGCCCACCAGGCTCATACGGCAGAGCAGATCGAACAGGTCGCGACCCAGACGCGCCGCCACAAGCGGCGATAGGCGTCCGGCATCGTCCACGGCGAGTCGCGAGCGCAAGCGGGCGAGCGTCTCGCCCTCGACCCATTCCATGACAATTGCAGGCACACCGTCAACCTCGCCCCAGCCATAGAGGCGGGGAAAGCCCTTAAGGCCCGAAAGGGCGCGATGGCATTCATATTCCTCGCGAAATGCCGCTTTGAACTTGGCGACCAGCGACTCATGGGCGGCATCGTCGTCAAACTCATCGCGCGTCGGCAAGATGAGCTGCTTGAGTGCCACGGCCTCGCCTTGGGCGTTGACGGCACGCGTCACGCGGCCGATACCGCCACGGCGCATGGTGGCATCGTCGGCAAACAGCATCGTAAAACGACGCAGATAGGCAGGCAGTTCGTCCTGACCGAGCGCAATGGCCGGCTCAAACCCGTCGACACGCGCCAGGCGCAGGCCGACCATGGGATCGCGACCGAGCGATTGTGGTGTGGTGGATGCAAGATCGGTCATCATAGGGCAAGCGCCGCCACGTTATTGTTGAAGTTACCGAGCGCGACGTCATCATCGCCGTAATGGCCGACCCATTGACATAGGTTGGTGTAACAGCCCCACAGATTGGCATACTGCTGATACCACTTTGACCGGGGCGAGAATGTCTGACGACCGAACTCAGCTCGAATAACAAACATCTCCCCGACCAGGCTGTCGCACGGTCTGGGATCTCCCGTAGAGTTATAGGTCGAGACCACGTCATTGGCACGAGAAACATAGCCGTCGAGCATGTTGTACTTGGTCACAAGCCAACTGTGAATGCTCTCTTCTTCAGCAGCGGAAAGGCCACCGGAGTTTGCATCGTTGTCAGTGTTGCCGCCCGTCGAGCCGCCGTTTCCAGACCCTCCGGTAGAGGAACCCGACCCAGAGCCGCCGCCCGAACTCGATGAATCCGAGCCGGAGCCAGAAGTATCCGAGCTACCGGGCTTTCCGGACTGCTGGGCGTCCTGCTCCTTTTGCTGCTCGACCTTATTCACCGTTGCCGCCACGCTATTGTTGGACAACCGATCGATGATCTTGGTGTTGGTGAGCACGATGGTTTTGCCATTGGCAAGCGTGACTTCGTTGTCCGGGGCCTCGGCGCCGTCCGCATCGTCGGTGCCAAACACAATATGCGCGACCACACTTGCCCAAGCATATCCAGTCGTGGTACCCAGATCACTTTTGACCTCATGCCCCACGCGCGGTTCGCGTGCGGCATGCGCCTGCATCATGGACGGCACGGTCATGCCATAGGCAGAAACGCCAGCCATGACCAGCACCAGCGAGCACGACAGCAGCACGTACGCCCGCGGCGCCAAGCCCAGTCGGCGTCGCATGCGCACCGCGGCGCCGCGCTTTGTCTGAGTGCCACCGGGCCGCATGCGTTCTCCTCCAAGAAAAACACGCCGCTCAGAAGCGGCGCATTCATTCAAATCCATATTTGAGTGTATCAGCGAACCCAAAAGGTTGCGCAACGAATGGGCAAATTAAGGATGCGAGCGGAAGCATCCATGCGATAAGCGGATACGAAGCATCTTTGTTGCACAACAAACTCACAGTCGCACGGGGAAATTATGACTACCCCGTGCATCGCGAGGAAAACATACGGCAGGAGCAGGCTCGCCGCCTAAATCGCGCGACGGGCCTCGATGGCGCGGCCAAGCGTAAGCTCGTCGGCATACTCCAAGTCGCCGCCCACGGGAAGGCCGCTTGCCAGACGCGACACCTCGACGCCCAACGGCTTGATGGTACGGGCCAGATAGCTCGCCGTGGTCTCGCCCTCGATGTTGGGGTTGGTGGCGATGATGACCTCATGGATATCCTCGTGACCCAGACGCGCCAGCAGCTCGCGGATGTGCAACTGCTCGGGACCAATCTTGTCCATGGGGCTGATCACGCCGCCCAGCACATGGTACAGGCCGTGGTAGCTGCCCGTGCGCTCGATCGCCTGGACGTCGCGCGGCTCGCCCACCACGCAAATACGAGTGGTATCGCGCATCGGGTCCTGGCAGATGGAGCACTCGTCGGCCGTGGCGTAGTTAAAGCAGCGGCTGCAAAAGTGGACCTCCTGCTTGACCTCCAGGATGGCCTCGGCCAGGCGGCGGGCCTCCTCGGCGTCAGCCTCCAACAGGTAATAGGCGATGCGCTGGGCCGACTTGGGACCAATGCCCGGCAGACGGCCCAGCTCATCGAGCAGTTTTTGCAGACTGTGATTCGCACTCATATATATGCGTGTCTTAGAACGGCATGCCCGGGATGTTGAGGCCGCCGGTGATGGCGCCCATCTGCTTGTTGGCGAGCTCGTTGACGCCGCGGACGGCCTCGTTGACGGCAGCCATGATCATATCCTGCAGCATATCGACGTCCTCGGGATCGAGGGCATCGGGATCGATGGTGAGGTTGACGAGCTCCATCTCGCCGTTAACGGTCACCTTGACCATGCCGCCGCCGGCAGAGGCGTCGACGGTCTGGGACTTGAGGTTCTCCTGCGCGGCGGCAAGCTGCTCCTGCATCTTGCGAGCCTGCTTCATCATCTGCTGCATGTTCATACCGGCCATGATGGCTCCTTTACGTGCGGCCGCACGCCGAGCTGCAAGGGCAGCCGGAGCACGGCGGGACTTTCAAACTCAAAAATCGTACCACGGCGCGGGGCAAGCAAGCGGGGCGGACACACTACCTCAGTCGATATACATGTCCTGGAGCGTGATGCGCCCCCAAGATTATGCAAAGTTGAATAATTCGCATCTGCATAATATTGAAAGCTAAATCTCGTAGAGCCGGAATCCGACATTTAATGCGTACCACTAAATGGCTAAATGCCGAGCCACTACTCGAGGCGGCACGCATGACGGCGGGGTATAATTTGATTGCCATAGACAGCAATTTGGAGGTGCCCCATGAACGCCCCCGACGCGCTTCAAAACATCCGCTCAAAACACCCCGTTGCATATTTGGTTCTCTATCTCTTTGTCGGCTGGGCATTGCTGGTTGTCATCACCCATGCTATAGCCTTTGGAGCAGAACTGCTGATAGCCAGCTCGGATCAGCCCATCGTCAAATGGGAGACGACCGATAAGTGCACCGACGGAACCCGAACCGTTTACTACAACAGCCCGTCCCTCTACCAAGAGTTCAAGGTCGAGATTAATAACTCCAAGATTGTCGATGCCGAGCTAGGCGACTATTCGACAATCGGAGCAACCGTCGACGCCGAGCAAGTCGAGCACACAGACAACCATGCGACGTATCGTATCGACCTCAACATCCTAGGCCGGCCGTCGCGCACCTGTTTGCTCGAATGCGACATACGTGGCACCACGCTATACATGTCCGAAATACAGATGCGCCCGGACAAGGGGCCCTCTTCTTGAACGGTATACCCGCCCACGCAGCTACTCCACCGGCTTGAAGATGGTGGCCTGACCGAAGACGCTGCGGATGAGGTCTTTGGCCTCGTCCTCGGTCTGCGGGATGCTCGGGGCTGCACCCTGATGGCCGAAGGGGCTGCCCGCACCGGGGTTGGACTCCCAAGGAGCTGCAGGAGCGTCCTCCTCTTTGGGGGCAGTTGCAGCGGACTTGGGCGCGGACGCCGCACCCGGCACGTCGAACGGAGGCAGATCGTCCCCGCTCGCATCGCCGGCAAAGCCGCCGACCATAGCGTCGTCGTAGGGCACCTGCTCGGATTCCCACGGCGCGGGCTGCGCGACAGGCTGAGCCTTGGGAGCGGACGCGCGCTCGGGCGCTCGGGGTGCGGGCTCGGTCGGGAGCTTACCCGTGACAGGAGCGCCGGCGGGGTTGTCGGAGCGTAGCCAGGGGGCTTTGCCCAGGTCAGACGACTTGGGCGCGGGTGAGACGGGCTTGGGCGCGGGTGTCGGAGCAGCCGGTTTGGGCGCTGCAGGCTTAGGCGCCGACGGGGTCGATGCCGCTACCGGCGCCGCTTGCTGCTGCGGCGCGCTGGCGCTCGAGGATACAGGGGCCGCCGAGGACACGGGTTGCGGGTCCGCAGATGCCGCAGCCCGTGCAGATGGAGAATGCTCCTCATGTTGAGGAGCCGGCGTGCCACCCCCATCCAGGACATAGTCGACGGTACGACGACCGAAGACCGCGCAGACCGTCGGCAGGACCACCGACTGCGTATCGGCGCGACCGAGCATCTTAATGGCAAAAGTCGAACCCGCGGGGAACGAGACCGTGAGCTTGGAGCCGTCGTCGGCCGTGGCGCGGGCGTTGAGCAAAAGCCCTGCGTAGGAAGCCTGACGCGCCTTGACACGCTCGACAACCTCGGCCCATTTGCGCTGCAGCTCTCCGGCATCCTCGACCGCGGGCGTCTCGGCGGCACCGGCGGCGGCAACCTGGGCGGCGTTGTTGGACTGGGGCTTAGGTGCCGGAGCGGTGGCAGGCGCGGGGGCCGCAACGGGCTGAGGCGTCGGAGCCGGCGCAGGCTGAGGTGCAGGCGCTGCAGGCTTGGAAGCTGACACGGACGCAGAACGGGGCGCAGGCTGAGCCGTCGGAGCGGCAGCACCACGGTCCCAAGGCATACCGCCCTGGCGCGCGGACGTAGCAGCGGGGGCAGCGGATGCCGCCGGGGCGGCAGCGCGGGCGCCCGAAATGAGCGTCGGCTGTTGGGCAGCAGCGGGTACGGATGCTGCAGGCGCGGCGGCCTGAGCAGCAGCCACGCTCGCCGGCACGGCGGCGTTGGCAACCATGGCCTCCAGGCGTGCCACGCGCTCGGCCAATGCCTCAATCGTTAAACCAGCCTCGGGACGCGCCAGACGCGTGCAGGCAATCTCGAGCACCAGGCGCACGTCGCTCGCGCCCCTCATCTCCAGTGCGGCATCGTCGAGCACTGTCAGCACACGAGCCAGGCGGTCGGCAGGATGCTCGCCAAAGGCAGCGGCCTCGGCAGCAAGCGCCTCGGCCTGCTCGGAGCCGCCCTCAAACAACTCGGCACGGGCACCGGCAACGCAGGCAACATACACGTCGCGCACGTGCGCCACCAGGTCGCGCGTCAGCTCCAGCAGATCGTTACCTTCCTCGACCTGCGCGCGAATAAGCCCATACAGCTCGGCAACATCGCGATCGGCAATGGCGCGGGAAAACTCGCCCAGAATCTGGTCCGAAACCTCGCCTAAAAGCGAGCGGGCGTCGTCCGCATGCACAGAACCGTTGCCAAAGACGCTCAGCTGCTCCAGCGTGGAAAGCGCGTCGCGCATACCGCCCTTGGCATGGCGCGCCACAATGGCGAGTGCCTCGTCGTCGTAATCGAAGCCCTCCTGCTCGCACACGTATGCCAGGCGATGCTCAATATCCTCGTTGCCGATGCGATGGAAATCGAAACGCTGGCAGCGCGAGAGGATGGTCTCCAGAATCTTTTGCGGGTCGGTGGTGCACAGCACAAAGATCACGTGCGCCGGCGGCTCTTCAAGCGTCTTGAGCAGCGCGTTGAACGCCGCCGTCGTGAGCATGTGGACCTCGTCGATGATATAGATCTTGTACTTGCCGCGCACCGGGGCAAAGTTGACGGAGTTGATGATCTCCTCGCGCACATTGTCCACGCCCGTGCGGGAGGCGGCATCGAGCTCGTAGACATCGGGGTGGTTACCCTCGGCAATGAGCTCGCACTCCTCGCAAGTACCGTCGGGCATGCAGCCGCTTGCACCCTCGGCGCGCGCCGCCTCGGCATTGCGGCACAGCAGCGCCTTGGCCAGAATGCGCGCCATGGTGGTCTTGCCCGTGCCGCGCGGTCCGCAGAACAGGTAGGCGTGGGACAGGCGCCCCTCGGTGATGGCGTGCTCGAGCGTCGAGACGATATGCTGCTGGCCCACCACGGAGTCAAAGGTGAGCGGGCGATACTTTCGGTACAACGATTCCATGGGTGCTCCCCCGGGTATACTGAGTCTTGTTGCCGCGGCGGCCATGCGGTCGCACGGCATACTGCATTCCATAATAACCCGTACGGCGAGCCCGCCGCGATAGGAGTCCAAAGAGCATGGCAGACGCAGAGAGCAACCTCGTCCCCTCCGAAGCAGCCGACCAGGTCGAGGTCGCGCTCGAGGAGCAGGCCGCAGCCGACAACGGCATCCTGTACCTCAACGAGTACCAGTACGAAAACGACCTGGTCACCGACTTCGCCCGCCTGGTCGCCTCGCCCAGGCGTCGCGGCTCGCTGTATGTCGCCGCGGCAATTGCCGCGCTCATCGGCATCGGCATGCTGGTGGCCGGCGGCAACTGGATCAAGTTTGGCGTCGTCCTGATCGTGTTCGGCGCCTTTTTGGCCTGGTGGAGCAAAAACCTGCACCACACCCTCGCCCGCGACTTTATCGACGCCGTTGAGGCCGACGAGTCCATGGGTGGCCGCTATCGCCGCGTCGCCGCCAACGAGGACGGCCTGATGGTATGGGGCAAGAGCGGCAAGTCGCAGTTCTTCCCGTTTGAAAAGCTCGACCACGTGCTCGACGGCGAGCGCATCTTTGTGGCCATGTTCGCCGACCAGGGCGTGACGATCCCTAAGGACACCTTTGTCCGCGGCGATGCCGAGCAGTTCGGTCCCTTCCTTAAGGCGCGCATCAACAAAAAACTCCGCATCGAGACCAAGAAGAAGAAAATGAAGGCCGAGAAGGCCGCCGCCGAGGCCAAGCAGGGCGACAAGCCCCAGGAGGCCAAGGGCAAGCAGCGCAAGCAGAAGAAGAACAAGAAGAATCGCTAGGCCGGACGCAGGGTCCAGACCCCAGACGGAGCTTAAATTGAATGTCGCCCATCTGCGCGTGCTACACTAGCAGCATCTATGCCACCGCGAACGGCTCGGCCCCGCGCCCGCCGCTCGCAAACGAACTTTAAACGCACGAGGGTTGGCCATGCCGCTTTTCTCGCAACATACCGCCCGGTTCTCGCCGGACGTTCCTTTGGAGGGCACCAGCTCTCGCGAGCTGCTCAAGCGGTACCAGCCGCTCGAGACACTTGCGACCGGCGGTTTTGGCTCCATCGAGATCTGCCGCGACACGCACCTGCGCCGCCGCGTCGCCATTAAGCGCATCCCCCTTATTAACGGTGTCGGCATGCCCGCCAGCGACATCATGGATGTCCTGCGCGAGGCGCACACTGCCGCCATGCTTCAACATCCCAACATCGTGCAGGTCATCGACTTTACGCACGACACAGCCTATGCCTACCTGGTTATGGAATATGTCGATGGCATGTCGCTGGCCGAGTTTTTGCACCGCGTGGACGGTCACTCACTTACCTTTGACGAGGCCGCGGCCATTGCCGATGCCCTAGGCCAGGCGCTCACCTTCGCCCATAGTAATGGCGTACTCCACCTGGACATTAAGCCCGCCAACGTGCTCATCGACCACTCGGGCAATGTAAAGCTCACCGACTTTGGCATGGCGCGACTGTCGTCCGCCGGTGGCTTTGGCGGCTCGCGCGGCGGCACCATCGGCTACATGCCGCCCGAGCAGCTCGATATCGAGACCGGCACGGTCGATGAGCGCGCCGATGTCTTTGCCCTCGCCTGTGTAATCTATGAGGGCCTGTGCGGCAGCGCTCCCTTTATGGCGGCCACGCCCGCCGACTCGCTCGACCGCATCATCGGCGGCGCCACCTATCCCAGCGAGCTGATACCGCACTTTCCCCCGGGAGCCGAGGCCGCGCTCATGAGCGCGCTCTCCCCCATGCCGCAGGACCGCCCCAGCAGCATCGAGGCATTTTGCGACCAGTTCCTTGCCGGTCTGGGCAGCGTACGCGAGGGCCGTCGCAGCCTGGAACAAATGGTTGGCGAGCTTTCGGATGACGAGCAGGAGCTCGACGATATCGAGCCGTCGCACTACGAGGACGAAGCCATCGAGGTCGACCCCGCACTTGGCTGGGCGGGCACGCGCTGGAGCCATGCGCGCGACTACACCATGCGCGCTATCTCGGCGCTGGCGTGCGGCACCTTTAGCTTTTTGCTGATGCAAACGGCCGGAGTCGCGACGCTTCCCGGCCTGGTCATTGCGGCTATCGCGATCGGAGCGGCGGCTGGCCTGGCCCCCCAGATCGGCTCGGCCATCTCGGCTGTGGGCTTTTTGGTGCTCATGGCCAACGCCACCATGCAGGCGCAGGGCATCCTGTCGATGCTGCCGGTCGCGGTGATCTTTGCCGCTGCCATGTCCGGTTGGTGGATCGCCTGGGGTCGCACCGAGGCTGCCGCGAGCGCCGCGCTCACCTGTGCACTCGCGCTTGGCTGTCTGACCGGCAATACCTTCCTGGCAGCTGGGGTCGCCGGCGGCGTCGCGTCATTTTGGCTCGGCCCGGCAAGCGCCGCCGCGGCAACGGGCATGGGCGCGCTTTTTGCCCGTCTGGCCACGGTCGCGCTTTCAGCCGGAGGCGTGCTGGGGCTCGGTAACGTTGCCGCAGCGCTGGGAGACCCGCTCCTTTGGGCTGCCTTTGGGCTGGTCGCGGCAACTGCCGCAGCGTCATCCGCGCTGCTCAATGCCCATGCCAAGCGTGCCGATCAGGGCTCAAACCTTGCCGCAATCGCCGCCATCGCTGTCACCGGCATCGGCTGCGCAGCGGCGTCCTGTCTTGCACACCATATGGAAATTGCCAGCCTTGCAGTCGCGGTCATCGCCAAGGCGGCGGTTGCGGGAACCCTATCCTCTATAATCGTTGGGATATGCCTATATTTGCTCGGATACCAAAGAACCTATACGGAGAGTGATCTTTCGTGAACTTCCTGAACATCTTCGAGGACCACGTGGCCGGCATCTTCGGTGCCACCCGTGCCCCGTTCTCCTTTAAGAAGCTTGCCAAGCAGGCCGCTCGCGACATGGAGGATCAGACTCTGGTGATCAACGGCGTCAACACGGCGCCGGCACTCTATACCATCCTTATCGCCGCCGACGACGATCCCATGCTCGCCCCGTTCTACCCCGAGCTTTCGCGCGAGGTCCGCGAGTTTGTGAAGGCGCAGGCCGAAAAGCGCCGCTATGTCTTTGTCGGCGAGCCCCTCGTGCGCTTTATGATCGATCCGCAGCTGCGCGCCGGCAAGTTCTCGGTCTTTGCCGAGAACGTCGATGCGCCCACGCTCGGCCGCCTGTACGAGGAAGAGCGCGCCTACCAAAACGGCCTGGGACAGAACAACTCGGCCGCAAGCCGTGCCGCCAGCGCCCCGCGCGCCGGCCAGCAGCAGTTTGCTGCCCCGCAGCAGCAGCGCCCCGCCGCCATGCCCCAGCAGCAGCCGACGCCTCGCGCCGCCGCTCCCGACCCGCTTGCCGTGGCAGATCCCTTCGCGCCTAGCGTCCCCGACCCCGCCGCCGCACCCATCCCGGTGCCGCAGACCGTCTCGCGCGACGCGCTTGCCGGCATGGGCGGAGCCGCCGCGACCGGTGCCGCCGTGGGCCTAGGCGCCGCAGCCGGCATCGCCTCCAACATGGCGAGCACTCGCGCCCCGCAGCGCCCGCTCGCCCAGCTCGTCGACGTCGTGAGCGGCGAGAGCCATAGCATCACCTCCGCACAGGTGACCATCGGTCGCGAGCGCTCAGTTTCCGACATTGCCCTGCGCGACCCCAACGTGTCGCGCCGCCACGCCCAGCTCACCTTTACGGGCTCGGATTGGTCGATCGAGGACCTCAATTCCACCAACGGCACGCTCGTCAACAACCGCCGCATTACGCGCTGCCCGCTGCGCAACGGCGATTTGCTGACGTTTGGCCTGAGCACCTTTGAATTTAGGGGATAGTCTCTTATGAACATCGATATCGTCCTTTTTGCAGGCCGCATCGTCCTGGTCGCCCTGCTCTATATCTTCCTGTTCGCCGTCATGAAGACCGGCGTGGGACTTGTGCGCGGACAGCGCCGCGACTCGGCCATTTGGACGATCGATGTGGACAAGGGTCCGCGCGGCATCCGCGGCATCCACGTAGACATGCTCGGCCCCGTCATCGTCGGCCGCTCGCCGTCTTCGGACATCTGCATCAACGAGCCGTTTGTCTCGGCCTCGCATGCGCGCTTTTCGCTGCAGGGCCCGGCGCTCATCATCGAGGACCTCAACTCGCTTAACGGCACGCTCGTCAACGGCCGCCAGCTCGTGGAGCCCGCGACGCTGCGTGAGGGCGACGAAGTCCAGATTGGCGACGTGGT
Organism: Collinsella aerofaciens; assembly: GCA_048194085.1. Taxonomy (GTDB): domain Bacteria; phylum Actinomycetota; class Coriobacteriia; order Coriobacteriales; family Coriobacteriaceae; genus Collinsella; species Collinsella aerofaciens_CO. The sequence continues at coordinate 3,340 of DBFABM010000065.1, read as the reverse complement.
CATGAAGGTGAACCGTCGATGATCGACGAGGAGAACAAGTCCGCAACTATGACCGAGGCACCGGCTGCCGCCGTAGCTGCACCGGCCCACGCCGCTCCGGCGGACTCCACACCCGTGGAGCCCGAGGACACCGTGTTCTCCCTGCCTCTTTCGCATGTAACGCATGATATTTCGGATCTCGCCGATAACGAGGGCGAAGAGGATGCCGCAGCAGCGCCCATCGGCGCACATGTTGCGGAACAGCCCACAGCGCCCGAAGCAACCCCGGCGCCGGCTCACTTTGCAGAACCCGTCGCCGCGGCAATCAACGAGAGCGCTGCGGTGTTTGCAGCACCCGAGCCCGCCGCGCCGGCGTTTCCCATAACCCCGGCATCCGAGGTTACGCCCGCGTCTACGCCGGCGCCCGAGCCTATAGACGTCAGCCCGCAAGACGACGAGTCGACCGCCCGCGTTTCCGAGGAGCCCGACTCCCCGGACACCGGTGATTCCGAATCAAACGCCGAGACCGACACCGTCTCTCCCGGTGACACCGCCGAGATCGACGTTGCTGCCGTTGAGGCCAAGCTCAAAGACCCCGGCTCGACCATGAGCTTTGAGCCCCTGACCGAGGAACGCATCGAGACCGACTCGACCTATGATGCCGGCACCACCACGCAACTCATGTGGGGCGCCCGCTCCGACGTTGGCTGCGTGCGCCCGCACAATGAGGATTCCTACCTAGTGCAGTCGCCGCTCTTTTGCGTATGCGACGGCATGGGCGGTCACGCCGCCGGCGAGGTAGCCTCTTCCATCGCCGTCGAGACTATTGCCAAGACGGCCCCACAGTCCGCCGACGCAGCACGCCTGGCCGCAGCCGTCGAGGCAGCCAACGCCGCCGTAATCGAGGCGGCCCTGAATGGCCTGGGCAAGCCCGGCATGGGCTGCACAGCCACTTGCGCCTATATCGAAAACGACACGCTCGCCATCGCCCACGTGGGTGACTCTCGCGCCTACCTGCTCCACGAGGGCACGCTCATCCGCGTGACCCGCGACCACTCCTACGTGGAGGAGCTCGTGGACGCCGGCGAGATCACGGCAGACGAGGCTCGCGTCCACCCCAACCGTTCGGTCATCACCCGCGCGCTGGGCTCGGACCCCGCCATGTATGCCGACCACTTCACTCTGCATATCGAGGAAGGCGACCGCCTGATCCTGTGCTCCGACGGACTTTCGAGCATGATTCCCGATAGCGATATCGAGAACATCGCCACGCAGTCCTCAACCGCGCAAATCTGCGTCGACAACCTAGTGGACGCGGCGCTTGCCGCCGGCGGCCACGACAACGTGACCGTAGTAGTCGTTGACCTGGTTGACGATGGCGTTATGCGCGAGGCGCAGCGCGTGCGTCGCCGCAACATTACTATCGCCGCCGTTCTGGCCCTCGTCTTTGTGCTGGCAGCTGGCATCTGGGCCTACACGGGTGTCACCGGCTCGTACTACCTGGGTACCTACCAGGGCAATGTCGCCGTCTGGCGCGGCCTGCCCGGCAAGCCGCTCGGACTCAAGCTCCACTGGCTCGAAAGCGAAACCAGCATTAAGCTGTCCGACCTGCCCGAAGACACGCAAAACCGCCTCAAGGCGGGCATTCCGCAAACAAGTGTCGACGATGCGCAGGACACGATATCCAAGTACCGCCACCAGATCGACGAGGAGCAGACCCGCCAGGTGATCGACGCGCAAACGATTCGCGACAACACCAATCAGGGATCGACCTCCGAATCAGATTCCGAGAAAACCGCCGAACAGTCCGCCGAGGCCGAAGCCTCCGATAAGAATTAGAAAGGGAGTGCCGCTTATGAGTCGCCGCAACACCGAGCTGCTCTTGCTCATCGCCTCGGCGTTCCCCGTCATCCTGCTGTATGCGATGTACGTCCTCACCGCGGGCGCTGCCATCTCCTTTGAGACGCTCGCCGTACCGATCGGCCTCTTTGCCGCCTTTGCCGCGGCCCACATTGCCGTGCGCATCTTGGCGCCCGGTGCCGACCCCGCCATCCTGCCCATCGTATTTATACTTTCGGGCATCGGCATCACGTTCGTGACGCGTCTCGCCCCCGCTCTCGCCATCTCACAGCTCATCATCCTGTTTGTCTCGGTGGCGCTCATGGTGGGAACGCTTGCATTAGTCAAAAACCTCGACGTGGTCATGCGCTACAAGTACACCTTTGGCATCATCGGCATCATTCTGCTGATGCTGCCTATCTTTATCGGCACCACGATCTCGGGCTCCAAGCTGTGGATTCGCATCGCGGGCTTTACCATCCAGCCCGGCGAGTTCGCCAAGGTCTTTATCGTCCTGTTCCTGGCCGGCTACCTGGCCGAGAACCGCGAGCTGCTCTCCATCTCCAACCGCAAGATTCTGGGCTTTAAGATCCCTCGCCTGCGACTGCTGCTGCCGCTGTTTGCCGTGTGGGGTGTGTGCCTGCTCGTCGTCGTCTTCGAACGCGACCTGGGTTCGGCCGTGCTGTTCTACACCATCTTCTTGCTGATGCTCTACGTTGCCACGGGGCGCTTTTCGTATGTCGTTATCGGCCTTGCGCTCTTAGCTGTTGGAGCCGTGGGCGCCTACAAGTTCCTGTCTCACGTTCAGGTGCGTTTCCAGGTTTGGCTCGATCCGTTTAAGGACGCCCAGGGCCAGGGCTACCAGATCGTCCAGTCGCTCTTCTCGCTTGCCGATGGCGGTCTGGTCGGTGTTGGCATCGGCAACGGCATGGCCAACAACATCCCTGTCGTCGAGTCCGACTTTATCTTCTCGGCTATCGGCGAGGAGATGGGCCTTTTGGGCGGCGGCGCCGTGCTCATCCTGTTTATGCTCTTTGCCGTGCGTGGCCTCACCACAGCTGCCCGCGCTAAATCCGACCTCGCCGCCTTTAGTGCCACAGGCCTTACGGCAGCCATCAGCTTCCAGGCCTTTTTGATCGTGGGCGGCGTCACCCGCCTGATCCCGCTGACCGGCGTCACTCTGCCCTTTATGAGCCAGGGCGGCTCCTCGCTGCTGGCGAGCTTTATCATCGTCGCGCTGCTGCTGCGCGCCGGCGACGAGGCAACCGGACGCGAAGCCGAGCTCACCGGCACCGGCACCATGGCCGCCATCACCGATGACCAGGTCGCATCCGCCGCTTCCCCGACCGGTACGCGTTTTGCCAGCGCACCTTCCTACGGCCACGGCAACCACTCCGCGGGTTCTCGCATGCGTCGTCGCCTGCTCGACACGCCAGAGTCCGGCGTGCTCGGCCGCGTGGCACTTGCCAACCGTCTGACTCGTGCCGTGTTTGCCTTTACGGCGCTGTTCGCCATCCTTATC
>DBFABM010000060.1:0-10995 GCA_048194085.1 Collinsella aerofaciens | reverse complement strand
GTATTACTAGAGCGGTAGAAAAACTTCGGTGAACGGTAATTTCAACTTGATACTTGACAAGTTTTGTATAAACAATTATTTGTTATTGAATGCAGAGAAAACGCCCGGTCAAGCCGATGTACCGTCGGTTTGACCGGGCGTTTTCTCTTTGAGGCCATGAGTCTCGTCAGGCTGCGAGCTAGCCGGCTATCGCTTGGAATTGACGCGGTAATGGAAGATCTCGGGGTGTGTGCGAGTGTGCGTCACCTCAAACAAGATGCCATCCGAGGTGTACGACTGACTCTCCATGACGGCAACGCAGTTGTATTTGCCGAGGTCAAGATAGCTGCAGTCCTCATCGTTGGCGAGCTCGACACTCACCGTACGACGGCTCGCCATCACTTTGACACCGCGCTTGTGCTCCAGATAGCCGTAAATAGAATCTGCCGCAATCTCGGGAGTCAGGCCCTTGGCGATCGACGCCAAAAAATAGCCATGGTCCACTTGGCGCGCGTTGCCGTTGAGGCTTCGGACGCGCACTACGCGAATCAACTTCTCGCCCACCTTAAAGCCCAGGTGACGAGAGAGTTGCTCGGTGCAAACCAGATGTTCGAAAGACTTAACGTCCGTCGATGCAACGGCATTGTTGCGCTTTGCAAACTCGCCAAACGACTCAACCTCTTCGAGTGCGCCCAACATGTCGGTTTCGCCCTTAAGCCAAATAACGCGCACGCCCTTGCCGTGTATGGGCTGCACAAACATCCCGTCGGCCAGCATACCCAAGGCGCGACGGACGGTATTGCGAGTGCATCCGAACTCCGCGGTCAGCTCGGCTTCGGTTGGCAGCATCTCCTGAAACGCATAGGTCCCATTAATGATGCGCGAGCGTATTTCTCGGTAGATTCCTTCGTATATCGCTTTTGGCATTGTTTCACCTCTACATTATTCATTTCCGGCTAGGCACGATAGCATTTCTTAAAGTTGTTTAAACTGAATATCGGTAAAGCGACAGGATTTAACCGTTGACGGTTTCTGTCATGCCCAAATCGGTTTCGCTCAAAACTGCCGGTACGACAATCGTCTGGTCCTCTACAATGAATCCATTGTTTAAACGTTTCCCCACGCGCAACGCGCCTCGATATTCGGAAGGCAGAACATGCTGCAAAAAATCCAACGCTTTGGCGGGGCAATGTTCGCTCCCGCCATGCTGTTTTCTATATCGGGCCTCATGGTCGGCGTCTCCGCTCTCGCAACGACTGCGGACATCGTCGGCGATCTAGCCGTATACGGAACCCCTTGGTACGTTTTTTGGGCCATCATCCAGCGCGGCTCATGGACGGTCTTTAAACGCCTCCCGCTCCTTTTTGCCGTAGCGCTGCCTATCGGTCTTGCCCAAAAGCAACCGGCACGCTGCTGCCTCGAGGCACTCGTGGCCTATTTTGCCTATTGCTTCTTTTTGAGCGAGATCATTAAGCTGAGCGGAGACAACCTTGGGCTTAAGTACCCGTCATCTTTGACCCCCGCCAACGGCATCACCGTCATCGACGGCATCAAGACGCTCGACACCGGCATTATCGGCCCGCTGGTGGTATCGGCAACCGTCGTCGCCATCCATGACCGCTTCTACGATGCCAAGGTTCCCGATTGGCTCGGCACCTTCTCGGGCTCCTCGCTGGTCTACCTCATCAGCTTTTTTGCCGTGTTTGCCCTTGCCGCTATCTCGGCCACCATCGTGCCCTCCGTATACGCAATGACCGAAACGCTGCGCCATGCACTTACGAGCGTCGGCCCCTTTGGCGTGGGCATCTTTGTGTTTTTGGAGCGAGCGCTCGAGCCTATGGGGCTGCACCACCTGCTCTACATGCCAATCTACTACGACAACCTGGTCATTAACGACGGCATCTACGCCACGTGGAGCAGCTTGCTCCCCATCCTCTCCCATAGCACGCGCCCCCTTAATGAACTTGCGCCGTGGGCCGGTTTTACCGCCACCGGCTGGGTCAAGCTCTTTGGCCTTCCCGCCATCGCAGCCGCGTTCTACTCCACCGCAAAACCAGAGCGCCGCGCCGGCCTTAAGGTCATCCTTTTGCCCGCCATCGTCGCCTCGGTGGTTTGCGGCGTTACCGAGCCACTCGAGTTTCTCTTTATGTTCACCCACCCCGGGCTCTTTTTGCTCTACGCCGTCTTATCGTCTTGCCTTGCCACAACCATGAATCTCTTTGGCATCGTCGGCATCTTCTCGGGCGGCCTGATTGAGATGGCAGCCTTCAACTTTATTCCGCTCATGCGCACGCATGCCGGTGCCTATCTTTTGGCGCTCGGTATCGGCCTTGCCTTTAGCCTCATCTTTTTTGTTAGTTTTCGAGCACTCATCTTGGTCTATGACCTTAAGACTCCGGGCCGCGAGGATCATGTCGCCAATCGCGCGGCAATCGATTGTTTAACGGGAAGCGACTTTGCCAAAGAGCAATCTCCCAATAACGAGGTCAATAGTCGATCCGATCAAGATCACGTCCTCGCTGAGCGGGTAATTCAGCTTTTAGGTGGCGTTGGCAATATCGTGGGCGCAACCAACTGCGCCACGCGCCTGCGCGTCGAGGTCGCAGACCCTTCCATCGTTGCAGATAACGCGTCGTTTGTCGCGGTGGGCGCCAAGGGCCTCATCATTACGGGCAAGACCGCCCAGGTGATCATCGGCATCTCCGTTCCCCGCGTTAAAGAGCATTTTGACCAGATCATGGGCCTCGAGCCGGAATTTGTGCCCACCACCTCGGCCTCCCCTGCCGCCAGCGCAGCCCATAAGCGCGGCGATATCTGCTTCTTCGATATCGACGGAACGCTCGCCTGGCAAGACCCCAGGCTCGCCCAAGACCTTCCCGAAGACGAGCGGGACCTCTCCCCCTATCCCAACGAGACGGTTTCGCAAGCAATCCGCGAGTTTGTCGCCAACGGCAACATGGCCTTTATCTGCACGGGACGCACCCTGAGCTGCATCCACCCCAAACTTCTTGAGCTGCCTTGGACCGGCATCGTCTGTCTTGCGGGCGGTTACGCCGAGATCAACGGACACGCAATTCGCGATCTGTCGATGACGCCCAGTATGCTGCAGCGTCTTGCCCCCTACCTTGAGCAATCGGGCGAGGTCATCCGCTTTGAGGGCCTCAACGGCGTCGTGCGCATGAGTGCCGATGCGCCCGATGCTCCCGGATACGCGCGCACCCTGGGCGACGCAGTCACGCAGCTGCAACATTACAGTGTCTACAAGATCTTGATGTCTACATCGCTCGCCAACCACATCGCTCAAGATAAGGCACTTGAGCCGCTGCTGTGCTTTAATGAGCTCGAACTCGAGGTAACCGAAATCTCGCCCCGCGAATGCACGAAGCGCGGGGGCATCCAGTCTGTACTCGACGCCCTCGACCCCCACCACGGAACCGTATACGGCATTGGCGACGCCAGCAATGACGTCTCGCTGATGAACGCCGTCGATGTCGGCATTGCGATGGGCAACGCACCGGACTATCTCAAGGATAAGGCCGATTACGTGACCGACACCGTCGATCATGACGGTGTCGTTGCGGCGCTCGAGCATTTTAGGCTGATTTAGGCACACTCCATCAAACGCACGCCCGTTGTCCTAAATCGCCAAAACTGCCGCGCCAAACGCCCTGATGTGGCAATATGTTGTCTGCATATTGCATCAATGCAACCTCAGAAAGAATGCGAGAACCCGTGTCCAGTCCGTTTACCAGCTTTTTAGCCCAGCACTTTGACCAGATTAACGACTATCTGGCCACGTTCTTTGACGGACAGGCGACCTCTGCCGATATCGAGCGCTACCTGTACGCGCCGCTCTCGGCTTTTACGGCCAACGCCGGCAAGCGCCACCGCCCGCTTATCTGCATGCTCGCCGCAACCGCAGTGGGCGGTAGCTTTGAGAGTGCCCGCAGCGCCGCGGCGGCCATCGAGCATTTCCAGTCGGGCGCGCTGATCCACGACGACATCGCCGACAACGGACAGCTTCGTCGAGGCAAGCCCTGCATGCACCTTACCGAGGGCACGGGCCTTGCCATCAATTGTGGTGACCTGGCGCTCACCATGGTCACCAAGACGGTTCTCGACGACCCTACGCTGGAGTCCGACGTGAAGCTGCGCGTGCTCCACGAGCTTACCGAGATGATCGTCCGCACCATTGAGGGACAAGCACTCGACCTGGGTTGGGTCCGCGACGGGCGCTTTGATATCTCGGTTGATGACTACCTGGACATGGCGACGCACAAGACCGCGTTTTACAGCGGAGCCACGCCGCTTGCCGCCGGAGCCATTATCGGCGGCGGCAGCGATGAGCAAATCGAAGCGCTGCGCGCCTTTGGCCTGCACACAGGCCTTGCCTTTCAGATTCAGGACGACCTGCTCAACCTTGTCGGCACTAAGGAAGCCGCCAACAAGGACTTCCGCACCGACATCACCGAGGGCAAGCGCACGCTTGTCGCCGTACACGCCCTCTCTGATGAGCGCTACCACGACGAGGTCGAGGCGATTCTTTCCTCAGGCACCGATGATCCCGCGCAGCTCGCACGCGCCGTGGAGATCTTCCAGGAGACCGGCTCCATCGATTACGCCCACACTTACGCGCTCGACCTGACCGCTAAGGCCAAAGCGGCCATCGAGAACGTTGAGCTTGATCCGCACGCACGCGAGCTGTTCCTCTCCATGGCAGATTTCTTTGTGGAGCGTCTTAACTAACGGGGGTTATAAAACCTGTCAGCAGCGTATTTAGGCACAACTTGCTACACTGTTGAGTGCATGTTTATGCATCCCTTTGCGTTGTCTATCCGACAGACGCTCAAATAGTACGAATGGTACGCCGAAAGGGGTTCGTTCATGGAACCTATTACAACGGGCATGCAAGGAGCAGCCGTCGAGGACGTGCAGTCTCGTCTCCTGCAGCTCGGCTACACGATTGATGCCGCCGAAGTCACCGACAAGTACTTTGGAGCCACCACTGAGCAGGCCGTCAGCACCTTCAGGCTCGACAGCGGCCTTGCTGCCGGTCATGCCGTCGATATCCCCTGTTGGAGCGCCCTTGTAGACGCTTCGTATAAGCTGGGCGACCGCACCCTCTATCTGCGCATGCCCAATTTCCATGGCGCCGATGTGCAGGCCCTGCAGCGCGCTCTCAACGTTTTGGGCTTTGCCTGTGGCGAAGACGACGGCTACTTTGGTCCGCATACCGAGGCCGCCCTGCAGCAGTTCCAGGAAAATGTCGGCCTGTTTGCCGACGGCATGGCCTTCCAGGACACCTACGCCTACATCAACCGCCTGCACCATGTGTGGGAGGGCAAGCCCTCGGTCACCGAAGCCGAGTCCCGTATCGGTTTTGCTCGCGCCGCCAACGTGCTCGAGCGCTTCCAGATTGCCGTTATCGGCGAGGACCCCATCGCACGCAGCGTTGCGTCGCGCATGTGGAATATCGCCACGGCAACGACCGACAACAGCGGCATGATGCTCTGCGACTCCGAGGTCCCAACCGACGTTGACCTAGTGCTCGAGATCGCAAGCGACGAGCTGCCCGCAGATGCAGCGCCGCGCGCCACGATCGCCCTCGCCGAGTGCCACAACCTGGCCCAGCGCATCCGCACTGCCAATGTCGCCGCGCAGCAGAAGCCGGCACGCATTCGCATTGAGCTCACGGGCATGACGCGCTACAACGGCACCTTCACGGCCAGCGACGCGCAGACACTCGCCGTACGCCTGCTCGACGGCGTTTGCGATGCCCTCGCAGATTAGGTAAACTAAATGAGTTGTTTTTGGGCAACACCACACATTGGGACGTAGTTCAACGGTAGAACTCCGGTTTTTGGTGCCGGCTGTTGGGGGTTCGAATCCCTCCGTCCCAGCCCTTAAGAACACAGCGCTCCAGGCCCTTATGAACCTGGAGCGCTTTCTTGTGGGCAAGCGGAGGAATTCGAACCCGCAAGGGTGCGGAGCTGAGGAAACGCGAAGGCGCCCCAAGCCCATTAGGACCAAGAGCGCCTAACATCAAGAAAATATCAGCCCCGTTCCGAAAAGCGAGCCGTCATCTACAAAATGGCGTGTGGCCCCGACGGGCCGGGCATTAAGTTTGTCGCGAGTTCCGCACGAACAGGAGGCCACTTAACCTCGATGTTTTGGACGTGACAGCGAGAGGGGCCCTGGTATGGCAAGGTGACGTGAAACAAGGCGGCGCTGACCTTCTGGTCGCGCCGCCGAAGTTGAACGTCAGATTGCCGTGCCAGGGCCCCTCGCAGCGTCAAGAAGACCGCCGTTCGGTAGAACGGCGGAGCTAATTGTTCAGCATGCGATCGAAGCTTCCCGAGTCGCCATCCCGATAGTCTGCGGTCATCAGAATCTCCTGCGGAATGCGCCCGCCCTCGCGCAGCACGTTGCGGAACTGCACGCGCGTGACCATGGGCAGATCCTTGATCGTCGCCGCCAGGTTCTGCGGCACGCCCTGGTTGGCAGCCGCGGGCTCGCACTCGCCGCCGGCCTTCACGCGACGCTTATGCTCGGCGAGCATGGCACGGTACATGCCGGCATGCAGGCGAATCTCAACCACATTGGCATTGCGAGCCTGCTCGACAATGCGCGCGCCCTCGCGATCGATATCGCCTACGTAGTAGACGTAGTTAAAGCGATAGCCAATCTCAGCCAGATAATCGTCCAGGGCATGCGAGACGCTCGCCTTGCATCCGCCGCCAAAAATCACGCCGCCCACCTTGATGCCAAAGAGCTTGGCGTGCTTGCGGCCACGCAGCAGCTTGACGATCTCGTCGTAGGTGTCCAGGTTCTCGACCATAATGAACGGCTTGTCGGCGCCCAGCGTAAAGAAGCCCGTAAAGTGCACGGGGCGATTGGGGGCGACCTTGATCGCCTGCATGCTGATGCCCTTTTCGGTCATACGCCTGATCAAGCGCTCACCGTGCTTGCCGTCAAAAGCCTTCTCGTCGTTAAAGATCTGGTAGGCACGCTGGCGGCGCGAGGCAACCGGCGTATCGGCACCTCGGTTCTGCTCGATCCAAGCCTGGATGATTGCGATTTCCTCGGCAATCTTGCGGTTGGACATCTCGTTGTGCTGAGTGCGCTGCGGAGCCTTTTTGCCGTCCTTGCCCTCGACCTTTACGATCTGTGTCTGCTGCTCCTTGATCTTAGAGAGCGCCGTGGGCGTAGGGACAACTTTGAGCAGCTGCCTGCCTAAAACGCGGGCAAGGGCAAACGCCGAGGCCTCGCCGTGAACGGCCGACTTGGGCTGCTGGGCAGCAGTATCTGCTGCGGCAGACTCCGGCTTCCTCTGAGACTTGCGCTTAGAATCGCCCTGGGAATTGCGCTCGCGCTTCGGCATAGACGCCTGCTTCTGCGGACGAACGGACTTGCTCTCCTTCGCCGGCTGGCGCTTAGGCTGCCCCGAAGAAACCTCGGCCTTCGCATCCTCGTTCTGCGGCGTGGTCTTCTCGGCCGCAGTCTCGGCATGGGAACTGCGGCCCCCACGATGGCGACGGCGGCGAGGCTTGCTCGACGCGCCCTGCTCCGTCTGCTCATCAGTAGGCTGCTGGCCCTTGGCCTCGGCATCAACCTCAAGCTGCGGCTCAACAGGCTTTTGCTCGCGAGCCACCGGCTCAACGGCCTTCTCGTCCTTCTCGCCCTGAGTGGTCGAAGCCGGTTCGCTCTTCTCCTGACGCCTTACGGGATACGCGCGCCCCGCAAAACCACGTCCGGGACGGCATGAACCCGGAGCCTTCTTGACAGACTCCTCAACATCGTCTGCAACCTCAGAAGACTCTTCAACCTCACGCGCGGCATCCTGCTGTGCAGCCTTAAAGTGAGCACCGCGACGGCGCTTGGGCTCTTGGGCCTCCACGGGCTTTTGCTCCTTCGTGGGCTTCTGCGACTCGGCAGCAACCTCGGTCTCAACAGCCTCGGCATCCGTCTCGCCCTTTTGAGCAACGGCGCGACGGAAGCGCTCCTGCTGGGCGCGGCGCTGCGCATCGCGCTTGCCACCCCCACCAAAACCGCCGCGTCCTGCCTTGGCCGTAAAGGCACGCACGACGTTCTCATCGAGCAACTCATCGGTATCGACATGCTCACGCGGAGCAGTTTCTTCCACAGCAGGCACGTCAGCGGAATCCTCGACGACAAAATCCTCGACGGACTCGGCAGGCTGCTCCTGGGCATCGCGGATCTCGGCATTGATGGTATAGAACGCCGGGCGCCCGTTAATGCCGCTACCCTCGATCTTGGTCACGATATTTGCCGCGATAAGCTCATCGCGCATCGCCTTGGTGTCACATTCCTTATCGACGGAGCGGAAAATCTGCGCCAGCGCGCTCGACTTAATCTTGAGTGCCTTGCGGCAGAGCAGGTCGTAGGCAACCAGCTTGGCACGCTCAGCAGAAAGCGATGTCTGGCTGCTCAGACGCTCAGCCAGGGCATCGACATTATTTTGGTTATCGGAATATACCGTCTTGGCCACGGGGCCCCTTTCATATGGACACATATACGTTTATATGGTACAACGCGCGCCCTTATCCATGCAAAACATCTGCGAGAACACTCGAGCACACTCGAGCGTCACCCACTTTTGCATGAAAAAAGACCGAGCCCGCGAAGTCGCGGACCCGGTCTTTCCGAGTCAAATGGATGGGAGATTCAACCCGTCCGACCGACTAGGCCTTGACGGCCTCGGCGTCAGCGGGAGCCTCGGCGGCAGCGGCGCGACCGTACTCGGCCTTGCCCATCTCGGACCACTCGGGCTCCTCATCAGGCATGGAGCCAGCCTCCTTGCCGAAGAACTCCTTGAGGCAGTTGACGGCGACGATGAGGCCCAGGACCATCAGCAGGACAGCGAAGACAAGCTGCAGGCCCTTGGTGGCGGCGACGGAGACGGCGGCCGTGGTGGCGGTAGCCGGGATGGTGCCGAAGAAGCCGTAAGCCTGGACAGCGGCCATGCAGCCCATGGCGCTCTGGACCAGCGAGGTGAAGGTGCAGCAGAGCAGGAAGACGACGGGCACGTAGAGCATCCAGCCCTTGCGGCCGGTGCACTTGCAGAACACGGCGAGGGTGATCATGGTCATGCCGCCGAGCAGCTGGTTGGAAGCACCAAAGAGCGGCCAGATGTTGGCATAACCACCAAAAGCGAGGGCGAGACCGGGAAGCAGGGTGACGACCGTGGCGAACCAGGGGTTGCCGAGGACCTTCATGTAGCCGGCCTTGGACTCGATGGCCAGGGCGTCGTTGGTCTGGGCAAAGAACTCGGAGAACGAAGTGCGGGCGATGCGGGCGACGGCGTCGAGCGAGGTCAGGGCCAGAGCGGAGACGTTCATGGTCATAAAGACGGTAGCGAGCGTGCCGTCAACACCGAAGGCCTGCATACCGCGGGAGATGCCAGCGGCGAAGATCTGGAACGGGGTGGAAGCGACACCGGCGTTGAGGGCGCCGGTACCGGCGGTGTTCATGTCGGAGAACATGATGCCGGCGACGATGATGGCAAGGATGCCGACGAAGGACTCGACGATCATGGCGCCGTAACCGACCTTGACGGCGTCCTGCTCCTTCTCGACCTGCTTAGAAGAGGTGCCGGAAGAAACGAGGCTGTGGAAACCGGAGAGAGCACCGCAAGCGACGGAGACGAACAGGACCGGGAACATCATGCCGGAGGCAGTGGAGAAGCCGGTGAAGACCGGAGCGGTGATAGTAGCCTGACCGTTGACGCCCAAGACGACGATGCCGAGGACAGCGCAGACGATCATGACGATCATCATGATGGAAGTGAGGTAGTCACGCGGGGTCTTGAGCATCTGGATGGGCATAGCGCCAGCGAAGACCAGGTAGACCATGACGACGGCGAACCACTGGAACTTATCCAGGTAGACCGGGAACTGCATACCGACGGCAAACATGAGGACCATGAGGACCACGCCGGTGACGAACTCGGCAGCACCGGTAAGGTTGAACTTCTTCTGGGCCCAACCAAAGGCGATAGCGACGAAGGTGAACAGGATGGAGATGGTACCAGCGCAGCCGGCGGCATAGGACTTGGTGAAGTCGATGGCACCGGTAGCAGCACCAGAAGCGTCAACGGCCGGGGTGAACATGAACGTCTTGCAGACCATGTCGGTGAAGGCGGCGATGACGATGATGCAGAACAGCCAGCAGAACAGCAGGAACAGGCGACGGCCGGTCTTGCCGATATACTTCTCGATGAGCTGAGCGAGTGACTTGCCGTTGTTCTTCATCGAAGCGTACAGGGCACCAAAGTCGTGGACGGCGCCAAAGAAGATGCCGCCGACGAGGACCCAGAGCACGACGGGCAGCCAGCCAAAGGCCATGGCGACGATCGTACCCGTAACAGGGCCAGCACCGCAGATCGAGCTGAACTGGTGCGAGAACGCGGTGAAGGCGGAGACGGGCGAGAAGCTCTTGCCGTCCTTCATGCGCTTGGCCGGCGTGAGGGCCTCTTTGTCAACGCCCCACTTGTTGGCCAACCAGCGGCCGTAGCCCAGATAGCCGCAGGCGAGCACCGCCGCAGCCACAACCATGAGCAAAACTCCGTTCATTACATTTCCTCCTCTAAAAAGAACTACTCAGACATAAAAAATGAGGGCCGTCGGTTGCGCTCGACGGCCCTCATCTTCATCAGCCGCCCGTTATCGTACGGGCTAGCTGTATGTGCTAACCCGCATCAGATAATTACTACGCTGATAATGTTTAGCTGATGCGTGAACATGTCTAAGAAATCCTCTTCGATCATGATGTGAACAATCCGTGCGCGTTCACATCCCCCAGTGGTTGAAAAGGAGTATGAAACTTTAGTTACCTAAAGTCAACGCAAATTTGTAATGAATTTTCAACTTTTTTGGATTTCTCGGTATAAAACGCCACTGACCTCGGACTTTACCCCAAGACAGTTTTTTCATGAGATATGCCCCTGAGAGCCGCGGGAGCCGGGCGGCGCATATGAACTTTCCTGCTCTACAGTCC
>DBFABM010000058.1:0-24455 GCA_048194085.1 Collinsella aerofaciens | reverse complement strand
GGGGGGGGGGTCACGGGGGGGGGGAAAGATGTTGAAAAATGGGGCGGTTCCCCATATTATTGATGACGTCGACAGGCGGGGTGGTTCCCCGCGTACGTGCCATCTGAGTAACCGAGGGGAGGGCGCACATGGGAATGACTGGTGCATACGAGCGCAATCTCGATGCAAAAGGTCGTCTGTCCCTGCCTGCACCCCTTCGCGAGGAGCTTGGAGAGCACGTTCGCGTGTTCAAAGCCCTGGATGTCGATGCTCTGTACGTGTTCTCTGCCGAGGCCTTCGATAAGTGGGTCGAAGGACTCTTCGCGGGTCGTGAGGGCCACGAGGGTTTTAACCCGCGTGACATTAATGACCAGAAGCTCATGAGGGCGATCAACAAGCGCACCACGTCGATGGACGTGGACAGCGCCGGTCGTATCGGTCTTTCCGAGTCTCTCCGCAAGCAGGCGAACCTCGACCGCGAGGTCACGGTTGTGGGCAACTACGACCACCTTGAGGTTTGGGATCGCGCCGCGGCCGATGAGGACGATGACGATGAGGCCCTGCTGGACCTCTTCTTCTCGTAAGGGCAAGGCACGGGTAACGGATGGAGCGTGGGATCTTGACACAAGAATATCGGCATGAACCTGTCATGCTCGGCGAAGTGCTTGAGTCGCTGCGGCTAAAGAGCGGCTCCGTTGTCTGCGATTGCACCCTTGGCGGTGCCGGCCATTCGGTAAAGATGGCCGCGCAGGTGGGGGAGACGGGCCTTTTGCTCGGCGTCGATCAGGACGACATGGCCCTCGAGGCCGCTGGCGCCCGTCTGGACCGCGAGGTTCCCGGCGTTCCGCACCAGCTGCTGAAGGGCAACTTCGGCGACTTGGACGAGCTACTTTGCTCGGCCGAGGTGCCCGGGGTCGATGGCTTCCTGTTCGATTTGGGCGTTTCGTCGCCGCAACTCGATATCCCTGGCAGGGGCTTTTCGTATAACGAGGACGCCCCATTGGACATGCGGATGGATCCGGGTAATAACACCTTAAACGCAGCTGAGGTCATCAACACCTATAACGAACACGACCTCGCCCGGATTCTACGCGTCTACGGCGAAGAGAAGTTCGCCTCGCAGATCGCGCGCGAGATCGTGCGCCGCCGCGAGCAAGAACCGATCGAAACCACCGGCCAATTTGTCGAGATCATCAAGGCGGGTATCCCGGCTGCCGCTCGTCGGCATGGTGGACACCCGGCCAAGAAAAGTTTCCAGGCCATTCGCATCGAGGTCAATCACGAGCTCGATGTGCTCGAACGAGGGCTTGATGCCGCCACCAGGTGGCTCAACCCGGGCGGACGTATCTGCGTCATCTCGTATCACTCGCTCGAGGACCGTATCGTAAAGAACCACTTTAAGGAGATGAGCCAGGGGTGCACGTGTCCGCCGGAGATTCCGGTGTGCGTGTGCGGCAACGTGCCGATACTCAAGGTCATCACCCGCAAACCCCTGGTTGCCCAGCCTGATGAGGTTGAGCGCAACCCTCGGGCGAGATCAGCCAAAATCCGCGTGGCGCAGCGTCTGTAGGCGCGACCGCGCGATATTGGACCTCCCGCTCGCACCATAAACGAAGCTTAAACACACTACCAACGTACTCGGGATGGGAGGCGGCATATCATGGGCTACAACACTTCAAGCGCAGCACTCGCCTATGATATGAACGCCATGCCCGCCTATCGTGAGACGCCGCAGGCCCCCGTTGCTCCCCGTGAGCAGCGCACGCCGCGCTTTGATGTCTACACGGGCGCGGGCCGTCAGGCAAACCAGGCGGTAAGCCCGGTTTTCATGAGCGTTCTTAAAACGTTTTGCATCATTGCGGCTATCTTCATGACGATCGGCGTCGCCCGCGTGGCGCTCGCCGGCGTTACGGCCCAGGTGCTCAACAGCAACGCCGAGCTTACCAACACGCTCGAAAAGGCGACCGATGAGAGCTCCGACCTGGAGGTCATGCATTCGGTCTATGGCGCCGACACGCGCATTCGCGACCTTGCGGGCGCTTATGGCATGGTGGAGCCCAGCGAGAGCGTTACACTTGACTTTTCGCAGGATGCAGCCGCGGGCGCCAACGCGACCGCGACCGCTCAGTAGCAAGACGGTAGCTGAGTATGACAAATGACTATCGCCGCGGTTCCGATAGGGGCCGCGGTTCTGGACGTCCCTCGTCGCGGGGACGTTCTGGTTATCAAGGAACGGGTCGGCAATCTTACAACGCCGGGCGGTCCCGTGGCAACGACCCGGCGTCGCGACTTCGCGGCTCGGGCGGCCCTCAAGTGCATAACACCAGGTCGCGCAAGAGTTCGCCGACCGAATGGCTCACAGGCACGCCTCTGCCTCGCCGCAAAGCCGTCATGGGATTCATTGGGCTTGGCTTGGGCTTGGGCGTCTTTCGCCTTGCCGACTATCAGGTTGTCGAAGCCGATAAACTGCGCGAGCGTGCCGATGCGCGTCGCCTGCTTGCGCAGACCCTCTATGCCAAACGTGGCACCATCTACGACCGCAACGGTAACGTGCTGGCGTCGTCGGTCGAATGTCGCAACATCGCCGTGAACCCGCAGCTTGTCGAGGACGTTGACAAGACGGTGTCGGCGCTGGTCAAGGCAACTGGAATCGATAAAAAGACCTGCCGCAAGCTCGTTGAGTCCGATGGAACCTGGGTGTATATCAAGCGCCAGGTGGACGAAGACGATGCTGCGACGCTGGAGAAGAAGAACCTGCCCGGTGTGCTTTTTGAGCAGGCCATGAAGCGCGTATATCCATACGGCAATCTGGCATCGCAGGTGCTGGGTGTAGTGAATGTGGACAACGATGGCTTGACGGGTCTCGAAAAGCAATACAACAAGCTTCTGACCGGCACGAACGGTTCTCTCGTACGCGAGCGCGCGAGGGACGGCAGCTATATCGCGGGCGGTGCCTATAAAAAGGTGGCTGCGGTCGACGGCGTTGATATCGTGACGACGCTCGACGTCAATATCCAGCGTGCGGCCGAGGATGCCCTGGCAGAGGCAGTTGAGAAGACTAAGGCCAAGAACGGCTCGGCGCTGGTCACCGATCCTACGACAGGCGAGATCTTGGCAGCCTGCTCGTATCCGACTTACGACCAGACCAATCTGGAAAACGCCAAGACCGAGGATATGAACTTGCGCCTGGTCACCGACGCCTACGAGCCCGGCTCGGTCTTTAAGACGCTCGTGGCGGGCGCCGGCTTCGACTTGGGCGTCGTGCGATCGAGTACGTCGTTTGAGGTGCCGGCGAGCATCAAGGTGGGCGACGATACCGTCACCGATGCCGACAAGCGCGACTACGCCATGACCATGGATGTGCGCGAGATGATGCGCCGTTCGTCCAACGTGGGCTTTGTCCTGGTGGGGCGCAAGATCGGTGCCGATGACTTTGCCACTTATGTGGACAAGTGGGGCATCGGTCACAGCTCTGGTGTCGATTTTCCGGGCGAGAGCCTGGGTATCGTCAAGGAGCGTGACCAGTATGACGGCGCCACGCTGGGCTCGATGAGCTTTGGACAGGCGCTGTCCGTCTCGCCGATTGAGATCGCACGCGCCGTGGGCGGCATCGCCAACGGCGGCGTGATGATGACACCGCACTTCTATAAGTCCAGCAAAGGCGACGAGAAGGACTGGGGCGAAGGCGAGCGCGCGATTTCGGAGGACGCCGCATCCCAGGTGACATCGTGCATGCAGACGGTCGTGTCCGAGGGAACGGGCGTTGGCGGCGCGGTTGACGGCTATGACGTAGCGGGTAAGACCGGTACGGCCGAACGTGCCGACGAGAACGGTGGCTACCTCAAGGAGAACTACATGTCGTCCTTTATGGGCTTTGCACCGGCACAATCGCCCAAGGTGCTGTGCTATATCACGCTCGACGGAACGCCGAGCGGCTCAGATGCCGCTGCGGTGCCGTTCCAGTCCATTATGGCCAACGCGCTCGACGTGCTGGGTATCCCGCACACGAAGTAGGGGGTTACAATCTTTGGGGCGTGGTTTGTTGTTCCATATGAGGGTGTTCACATGCCCTGCACCACGCATGTGCGGCGCTGGGATACAATACGCCGATAGCATTATTAGGTTTACAGGGGAGCTGCAATGATAGAGATCGCCGTCAACAACCTCGCGGCCGCAACAGGGGCCCGAACCGTGACGGGAGAAGCCGATCGGGTATGCCGCGGGTGCGTTATCGACTCGCGCCAGGTCGAGGAAGGGACGATTTTCGTCGCCTTTCCCGGTGAAAACGTCGACGGCAATGATTTTGCTTCCCGTGCCGTCCAGTCGGGTGCCGGCGCCGTCGTGATGACGCGTGAGCCCGAGGCCGAGCTGGTCTCGCTGGCGCAGGACAAGGGGTGCGCCATCCTGCTGACCGATGATCCCGAGGAGTTTCTGCTGCGTTTGGCGCACACGTATCGCCTGGAGCTTGGCTGCCTGGTCGTTGGTATTACCGGTTCCATCGGCAAGACGACGACCAAGGACGTGCTCGCCGCTGTGCTCGCCAAGCGCTATCGTGTCTGGGCCACCAAGGGCAATTTCAATAACCTGATCGGCATGCCGCTCACGGTGCTTTCCGCTCCGGCCGATACCGAGGTCCTGGTGCTCGAGATGGGCATGAACCATTTCCACGAGATCGAGCGCCTGTCCCAGTCCGCCAATCCCAACCTTGCCATCGTGAGCAAGATTGGTACCTCTCATATCGGCATTTTGGGTAGCCGCGAGAACATCGCCCGCGCTAAGGCCGAGATTGTCCAGGGTATGTGCGCCGCTGGCGACTTCTTGCCGCTGCTGGTTTTGGGCGGCGAGGACGACTTTACGCCGTTCATTTGCGATACGTTCGCCCAGCCTGCTGGTATCGACGTGATGCTGGCCGGCGTCTCGGACGATGATGAGGTCCGTGCCCGCGACGTTCGAGTTGATGACGAGGGCCGTCCGGTCTTTACGCTCGATTTTGGTCAGGGCGAGACAATCGATACCATGCTTGCCATCCCCGGCGTGCAGTCCGTCCCAAATGCCGTTAAGGCCGCCGCGGTTGCCTATCGCCTGGGCGTGACGCCCGAGCAGATCGATGCTGCCTTTAGGGGCCTCACGATCACCGGTCACCGCCAAGAGATCAAGCGCGCCAAGAGCGGTGCCCGCGTCATCGACGATTCCTATAACGCCAGTGCCGAATCCATGGCTGCTGGCCTCGATCTGCTGTGCTCGCTTTCGTGCACGGGGTCTCGCATGGCAATCCTGGGCGAGATGGGCGAGATGGGCGATGAGGCTCCTCGCATGCATGAGCTCGTGGGCGCCTATGCCGCCGCCAAGAAGCTCGACATGCTGGCGTGCGTGGGTGGTGAGCTGGCCCAGCTTATGGCCGATGCCGCGCGCATGATGGGCATGGACGAGGACCGCATCCAGGTGTTCTCCGATTATCAGCAGGTGCTCGACCGCATGGGCGGCGCGCTTGAAAAACATGATGTTGTACTGGTCAAGGGTTCCCGTTTTGTTGAGCTCGACCGCTTTGTGGAAGGTGTGTGCTAGCCCATGTTCGGCAATCCCTCGTATCCAACGTATCAGGCTTTTTTGGGGCTTGGCATCGCCGCTGCCATTGCGCTGCTGCTCATGCCGTGGTGGATCAAGCTGCTCAAGGTCGAGGGTATCGGCCAGCAGGTTCGTGCCGACGGCCCCAAGCGTCATTTGATTAAACAGGGTACGCCGACCATGGGCGGCGTCATCATCCTTGTTGCGATTTCGCTGACCTGCCTGCTGATGGGCAAGCTCACCACCGAGCTCGTGCTCGTGCTGCTCGCCACGCTGGCGACCGGCGTGCTGGGCCTGATCGACGACCTGACCTCCGTTACGCATGGGCGCTCGCTCGGTCTGACGCCTCATGCCAAGATGATCGGCCTAACCATTATCTGTGTCACCTTTACGGTACTTGCCGTTAACTGGTGCGGCGTCGCCCCCGAGATTCGTTTTCCCGGCGGCCTGACGATTGACCTTGGCGTGCTTTCGACCACCATCTGCGGCCTTTCGTTCCCGTGGCTCTACATTGTCTTTTGCTGGCTGATGATCGCCGGTCTTTCTAATGCCGTGAACCTGACCGATGGCCTTGACGGTCTTGCTGGCGGCACCTCCATGATTGCCATGCTCGCCATGGCTGCCATGGCGTTTTTGCACGGAGACGTGAACCTGTCCATCTTCTGCACCGCGTGTGCCGGTGCCTGCTTGGGCTTTCTGTGGTTCAACTGCTATCCGGCGAGCATCTTTATGGGCGATACCGGCTCGCTTGCCCTGGGCGCCGCGTTTGCCTGCACGTCCATCATGACCAACACCGAGGTCGTCTCCCTTATCATCGGCGGCCTGTTTATCGTTGAGACCCTGTCGGTCATGATTCAGGTTGTCTACTTCCACTTTACGCACAAGCGCGTCTTCCTTATGGCGCCCATCCATCATCATTTCGAAAAGAAGGGCTGGGCCGAGACCAAGGTCGTCATCCGTTTTTGGATTATCGCTGCTGCCTTTGGTGCCGTTGGCCTTGCTCTGTTCTTCCAGTTGGGATAGTGGTCTTTCATGTCTCTTGCTGATGTCTTTAGCCTGCTCGTTTTGGGTCAGGGCAAATCCGGTCTCGATGTCGCCCGCTGGGCGCTGGCACATCCCGAGCGCGTAAGTGCCGTTACCGTGTATGGCGGTGGCACCTCTGAGCCCAATGACGCCACGCGTGCGCTCGAGGCTGCTGGTGCGTCGTTTGTCTATGGGACCGAACAGGTCGAGGGCGCCTATGACGTATGCGTGACGTGCCCGGGCATCTCGGAGTTCTCGGGCTTCTTTAAGGCTGGGCGCGAGCATGCCGCCCAGATTATGGGTGAGCCCGAGTTTGCCTATCGCCTGTCGCCCGATAACTGGATTGCCATCACGGGCACCAACGGCAAGACGACCACCACGTCGCTGACTGATTATCTGCTTAAGGCTGCCGGCGAGGCCAGCGTTGCTGTCGGCAACATCGGCGAGCCGCCGGTCAACGAGATTGACGGCCGAGCCCACAACGAGTGGTTTGTGGCTGAGCTCTCGAGCTATCAGATTGCTACGACAACCGAGCTCCACCCCCGCGTGGCGGTGCTGCTCAACATCACTCCCGACCACTTGGGCTGGCATAAGAGTCATAAGAACTATGCGCTTGCCAAGATCAAACTGTTTGACAATATGGTCGATGACGATCTGGTGGTTGTCGACGTCGAAGACGCCGGCATTCACGAGTTCGATGAGTACATCTACACGCCGGGTCGTCGCATCTGCAAGGTTGCCTTTGACGAGCCTGAGGGCGAGGATGCCGCCTTTGTGCGCGATGGCAAGATGATCGTGCGTCTGAAGGGTGTCGAGACCCCGCTCATCGCTACATCCGAGCTCAAGATCTCGGGCCATCACAATGTTATCAATGCCCTGTGCGCTGCCACGGCTGCCTTGGCAGTCGGTGCCGATGTCGACGGTGTCTGCCGCGGTCTGGCCTCGTTCCAGCCGCTCGAGCACCGCGTGGAGCCGTGTGGCGAGATTGACGGCGTGCGCTACGTCAACGATTCCAAGGCGACCAACACCGATGCGGTCGAGAAGGCACTGACGGCATTTCCCGATGACGACGTGATCTTGCTGCTCGGCGGCCACGATAAGGGTACGCCGCTTGCGGACTTTGCCCGCGTCGTTATGGACAACGTGCGCTCGGTCGTTTGCTTTGGCGATGCGCGCGAGCGCTTTACCGCCGCTATGGACGAGGCCGATGTCGATGGTGACGTGGATATCGCCCAGGCGGATGACCTGCGCGATGCCGTGGACGTCGCCCGTTCGCTGTCGAGCCGTGGCGACGTGATCTTACTTTCTCCTGCCTGTTCTTCGTTCGATGAGTTCTCGGGCTATGAGGAGCGCGGCCGCGTGTTTAAGGACTATGTGGCCCAGCTTGCCGCTGCGGCGAAATCGCAAATGGAATAGGGGTTGCCGGTGAGAGAGGAGAGCCCCCGACAAGGTATGAGGAGGCCCGACTCGGACCGTGCTTCCTCGCGGCGCAGCGCACCGCGTTCCGGTCGCGGCGGGCAGACGTTTAGCGAACGCTATATTGCCGGCGTTCCCGCCCGTATCATGCGCCCCCGTTTGATATTCATGGCCTGCCTGTTTACCTTGGTATGCTTTGGCCTGCTGATGGTGTACTCGGCGTCTTCGGTCGAGGCGCTGCACGAGAATGGCTCGGCGACGTTTTTTCTGTTTCGACAAGCCGCGTTTGCCGGAGTTGGCGTGCTGGCTATGGTTGCCATCGTGCGCATCTTGCCGGACAGTTGGTTTGGGGAAGACGTGCTCAGGATCTTCCTCATAGGCATGATAGGGCTACTGTTTCTGGTGTTCTTGGTGGGCAGCGGCAGCCGTGGCGCCACGCGCTGGCTCAACATTGCCGGCATTCAGTTCCAGCCTTCCGAGTTTTTAAAGCCATTTGCCATTGCGTATTCGGCCATCATGCTTGATCGTTTCTTTTCGCCCGGTGGCAACATCAACGAATTCCTTCGCAAGATGGGCATCTACTTGGGCATTTCGCTCTTTCTGATCTTTATCCAGCCCGATTTCGGTACTGTCCTGATCATCCTGTTGACCCTCATGTGCATGGCGTTGTTTGCGGGTCTCGACCCCAGATTTATCATCGGCGTGCTAATCTTCGGCATTCTCGTGATTGTGATTGCGCTTGTTGCAGAGCCGTACCGTATGGTGCGTATTCAGGTTGCCTTGAACCCTTGGGCCGACGAGTATGGTGACGGCTATCAGGCTACGCTTGCCATCATGGCCTTTGCCTCGGGCGGTCTGTTCGGCCGTGGCATCGGCAACTCAACCATGAAGTACTCGTATCTGCCCGAGGCGCACAACGACTACATCCTGGCCATCATTGGCGAGGAGGTCGGTTTTGTCGGAACCGTGCTGTTCTTCTTGGTGTTTGCGATGCTGATCTATTCGGCGTTTCGCATTGCCGAGCAGGCGACCGATCGTCGGGGCGCGCTTATGGCGTCTGGCTCCGCGGTCATTCTCGCGGTGCAGTTTTTGATTAACGCGTTGGGCATCCTCAACGTGTTTCCCATGACGGGCAAACCGTTGCCGTTTATTAGCTACGGCGGTTCGTCGATTATTGTGTCGCTTATGCTTGCCGGATTGATCCTGCGCGTTTCGTACGAGAGCGCCCGTCGCGATGAGTACGACCGTCGCCGCGAGAGCTTTGCCGTTATGGATGAGAGTACCGCTGGCGTGCCCCATGTGCGCGGCGAGCGATCTTCGCGTAACGGTTTTACCGTCCTGGATGGCTCTGCGACCGAGCCGGCAGTCCGCCCGCGTCAGCGAACGGCGCCGCAAGGTCGTCCTCAGCGCCCCAGCCCTCGCAACGCGGGCGGCGGATATAATCGAATCGATTTGAACTCGGACCCGTCGGCGCGTCTGCGCACCGACGACCAGGGACCGCGTGTACGAAGGGACTACCATGACCGATAAGATGACCGTTGCTATTGCAGCCGGCGGCACGGCAGGACACATCAACCCCGCGCTCGCCTTGGCCGAAGAGCTGCGTGATCGTGGCCACCACGTTGTGTTCGTGGGCCAGTCGCGCAAGCTCGAGGGTCGTCTGGTCCCCGAGGCTGGGTTTGATTTTGTGCCCATTACGGTCACTGGCTTCGACCGCTCCCGTCCTTGGACGGCGCTGACCTCGCTGTGGCGTGTCAACAAGGCCAAGCGTGCGCTCGCTGGTCATTTCTCAAAGGTCGGCAAGCCCGACGCTGCCATCGGTTTCGGAGCCTATGTCGAGGTTCCGCTGCTGGGGTGGTGCAAGGGCGCGGGCGTTCCGTATCTGCTGCATGAGCAGAACTCTGTTCCGGGCCTGGCCAACAAGATGATGAACTCCCACGCCGCCCGCGTGTGCATCTCGGTGCCGGCAGCGCGTTCGGTCTTTGAGCGCGAAGGTGACCCTGGCCACGTGCTCATGACCGGCAACCCCGTACGTCGCTCGGTGATCGAGGGCGATCGCGCTCGCGGCCGCAAAGCACTTGGCGTTCCCGAGGACGCTACGCTGCTGCTCGTCTTTGGCGGTTCACTTGGCGCCCAGCACCTCAACGAGCGCGTGGTTTCGCTCAAAAACGAGCTGCTTTCGCGCAAGAACCTCTATGTGTTGCATTCGACGGGTGCCGACGGCTTTGAGGAGACCGAGCGCGCTTTGGCGCTGACGCCCGAGGAGGCGAAGCGTTACCGCGTCCAGTCTTACATCGACAACATGGGCGATATGCTGGCTGCTGCCGATTTGGTGCTCTCGCGTTCGGGCGCATCGAGCGTGGCCGAGATCGCTGCGCTCGCCGTACCTTCGGTGCTCGTGCCGTATCCGCATGCGACGGCCGACCACCAAACCACCAATGCCCGTTATCTGGTCGACGCCGGGGCCGGCGTGCTCTGCGCCGATGCCGATATCGACGGTTTTGCCTTTGCCGATGAACTGCTGCACCTGGTCGATGACGCGGCGGCGCGCGACGCCATGCGTCAGGCGGCGCGTGGTCTGGCTCAGGATAGGGCCGCCGCTCTTCTGGCGGATGCGGTAGAGGGTTTGCGTTAGTTAGACGGGATATCGTCGGTCGCCCTCGCGCTGATGCGGTAGGTGCGGTACAGTTAACGGGTTACAGGCAGTGTTTACGCAAGGAGTACACGAGCACATGGCTGATTCCCAGACTGCAACCTCCGCGCCCGAGTTTAAGAGCGCCCACTTTATCGGTATCGGCGGCGCCGGCATGAGCGGCATCGCCCTCGTTCTGCACGAGCGCGGTTATGCCGTTACCGGCTCCGACCTTAAGACGTCACGTTATATCCGCCAGCTTACCCGCGCTGGTGTGAAGGTGCATGTGGGCCATGAGGCCGCCACGATCGACGAGGTCAAGCCCGACGTGGTTGTTGTCTCCACCGCTATTCCGGAGTCCAACCCTGAACTCGTGCGCGCTCGCGAGCTTGGTATTCCCGTGTGGCCCCGTGCCAAGATGCTCTCTGCTTTGGGCCACGGCTACACCACCGTCGCTGTTGCCGGCACGCATGGCAAGACCACCACGTCTTCGATGTGCGCCACCATGCTCGACCGCATGGGTCTGGATCCGAGCTTCCTGATCGGTGGCATCGTCGAGGGCTATGACACGAACGGCAAGAACGGCTCGGGCGACTACTTTGTCGCCGAGGCCGACGAGTCCGACAGCTCCTTCCTGTTCCTGAACCCCAACGTGGTCATTGTGACCAACGTCGAGGCCGACCACCTCGATCACTACTCGGGTATCGAGGAGATCGAGGCAACTTTCGCCAAATTCATGAGCCTGGTGGGCGAGGACGGCACCGTCATCGTCTGCGGTGAGGACCCGCATCTGGTCGAGCTCGCCAAGTCGACGGGCCGTCACGTGCTTTCCTACGGCTTTGCCGAGAGCAACGACATCGTCTGCATGCACCCGGATGTCAAGGGCATCCAGAGCGACTTTATCGTTCGCTTTGAGGACGGCACTGAGCACGCTGTGGAGATCAAGAGCAATCCCGGTCGCCACAACATGCTCAACGCCACGGCGGTGCTCACCGTCGCCCATGTCCTGGGCCTTGACATCGACGCCGCCGCCAAGGCGCTCTCGAGCTTTGAGGGCGTCCGCCGTCGCTTTACCCACGTGGGCGATATCGATGGCATCACCGTGGTCGATGATTACGGCCATCACCCCACCGAGATCAAGACGACGCTTGCTGCCGCTTCGTCGCTGGGCTACAAGCACGTTGACGTCGTGTTCCAGCCGCATCGCTATTCGCGCCTGCAGGCCCTGTGCGACGACTTTGCCGATGCATTTGCCAATGCCGATAAACTGCTGCTGATTGATGTGTTCTCGGCTGGCGAGATGCCCATTCCGGGTGTCACCTCTAAGATGCTCGCCGATACCGTGCGCGCCAAGCATCCTGGCAAGGAGGTCGTGTACTGCTCCAGCCGTCTTGAGCTCAATCAGGAGCTCGAGCAGATGGTGGGCGAGGGCGACCTGCTGCTCACAATGGGTGCCGGTGACGTTACGACCGTCGGTCCCGAGTTTATCGAGTATCTGACTGCCAAGAAAGACGCTTAAGTCTAATGGGTCTGTTTAACGCCGTCATGGCGCTCTCGGGCATGATCGACACGGATGTGATCGAGGACGAGCGCCTTGCGCGTCATACGAGCTATCGTATCGGCGGCAAGGCCGACCTCTTTGTGACGTGCCATAGCTATCATGCCCTCCGCCGCGCCGTGGCGGTGCTCGATCGCGAGCAGGTGCCGTGGGTCATCATCGGCAAGGGCTCCAATCTGCTGGTTGCCGATGGCGGTTATCGCGGTGCCGTCATTTCGCTCGGACGTGAGTTTCAGCGCACGGTTGTTGCCGATGACGGTTGTACGCTGACGGTCGGTGCGGGCGTGATGTTTGCGCGCCTGGTCAACGATGCCCTGTCGCGTAGCCTCTCGGGCCTTGAGTTTGCCGTTGGCATCCCTGGCTCGGTTGGCGGTGCGATATCTATGAATGCAGGCACACGGACCGAGTGGATTGGCTCGCTGGTTGAGGATGTCGTAACGTTTGACCCGGCATCCGGTATCAAGCATTATGCGGGGTCCGAGATCACTTGGGGCTACCGCGAATGTAGCCTTCCCCGCAATGAGATTATCCTCGAGTGCGTGCTCAAGCTTAAACCGGCGCCCAAGGCCGACATTCGCGAGCGCATGGAGCGGTACCTGACGAGGCGCAAGCGTACGCAGCCCATGGGTCGCGCATCCTGCGGGTCGGTCTTTCGCAACCCGCCCGATGCGAGTGTGGGCAAGCTTATCGAGGATTGTGGATTAAAGGGTTTTTCGATTGGCGGCGCGGAAGTTTCGCCCGTTCACGCTAATTTTATCGTTAATAACGGAACCGCCTCGGCCGATGACGTTGCCGCGGTTATCAGACACGTGCACGGAAAGGTGAGGGGGGCGTATGGCATCGAGCTCAGACCGGAAGTTAAATTCCTCGGCTTCTAGAGCATCGAAACCCACCTTCCGCCGCGCCGGAGGGCGTTCCGGCGCGCCTGCCAAACCTCAACGCAATACCGTCGCGCACTCTAAGTCTGTCGGGCATGCTCGACAGACCAGTCGTCCGGTCGTCGGCTCTCAGCTCGGTAATCGTCCGGCCGCAAAAAAGTCCTCGCGTCCCTCGGTGACGTCAAAGCCTGTTATGGGCGCCAAGCCTGCCCGCCCCATGGCAACTCCTAAGCCCTCGACGGGAACTAAAGCGGCGCGTCCAGGTCGCACACTGGGCGCATCGAAACCGCGCTCGCTGACATCGGTGCCGGCTACCGCCAAGAAGCCTTTGAGTAAAAAAGGCGTAAACCCGTTGTCTTCACTTGGGGCGATGGCAAATAAAACATCAGACGCCGCTTCTGTCGTTGCAGGCAAAGGCAAAATCGTGGGCGGAGTTCTGGCCGCCTTGGCCGTGCTCGTCGTCGTTGCCGTCGTGGTGATCAACTCTGGATTGTTTACCGCCACTGATATTCAGATTCAAGGCAGCGAGCATGTGACGAAGCACGATGCTATCCAGCTGATCGATTTGCCCGAGGGAACGTCGCTTTTTAACGTCGATCCCGACCAGATTACCGAGGATCTCAAGCAGAACCCGTGGGTCTCGGGCGTGGATGTCCAGCGTCAGTTCCCGCATACGCTCATCATTACGCCGATGGAGCGCAAGGTCATCGCAATTGCCTATATCAGCTCCGATGACCTTGCCTGGGCCATCGGGGATGATGACACCTGGATCGCCCCGCTGTCGACGTCGGTCGAAGTTGACGACCAGGGCAACGTCATCACGACAGGGCAGGGCTCAAATACCCTGACCGGCATTGATGCCGCACTGGCGCTCGCTAAGCACTATGGCGCGGTGTTGTTGACTGATGTCTCGGCGGATGTCGCTCCGGTTTCCGGCCAGGCAGTGAGCTCCAAGGCCGTTAAGGCTGGGTTGGATTATGTGTGTGGTTTTTCGAGCGAGTTCTTGGGACAAGTCAAGGATATTTCCACGCCTTCGGTCGAAGCCATCTCGGCAAACCTCAATAACGGCATTGAGGTGTCGCTGGGCGATTCGGACGATATCGTCAAGAAGGAACGCGTAGTCACCAAGTTGCTTTCGCAGGTAGAGGGCGTAACGTATATCAATGTGCGCTCTCCGGGTAACTACACATTTAGGAATGCTCCGACCTCGTAGCGCTGGTTGATGCTTTGTTGAGGGGCCATACCACGCCGTTTATCTGGTTTGTTTGGTTTTCACGGTCAATTATTTGACTGATACGTTCATAATGTGCAACCATAATACGGTTTACCTTTGCATTTACTTTCAACCTGAAGGTTAATGTGCGCAGGGGTCGACCCATGCTATGGCTATAACCTTTGTTCGGAGGACCGACATGCACGAGACAGAGATCAACAACTACCTTGCCGTCATTAAGGTGGTCGGCGTCGGCGGCGGCGGTACCAACGCGGTCAATCGAATGATCGAAGAGGGCATCCGCGGCGTCGAGTTTGTTGCCATCAACACCGATGCTCAGGCACTCGCGATCTCTGATGCCGATATCAAGGTGCACATCGGCACCGACCTTACCCGCGGCCTGGGCGCCGGCGCCAACCCCGAGGTTGGCCGCAAGGCTGCCGATGAGTCCCGCGACGACATTGCCGAGGCGCTCGCTGGCGCCGATATGGTGTTCATCACCTGCGGCGAGGGCGGTGGCACCGGTACCGGCGCTGCTCCTATCGTTGCCGATATCGCGATGAACGAGGTCGGCGCACTGACCGTCGCCGTCGTGACCAAGCCCTTCACCTTCGAGGGCCGCAAGCGCAAGAAGAGCGCCGAGGAGGGCATCAAGACCCTCTCCGATTGCGTCGATACCATGATTGTCATCCCCAACGATAAGCTGCTTGACATCGCCGAGAAGAAGACCACTATGCTCGAGGCCTTTGCGATTGCCGATGGCGTCCTTTCCCAGGGCACCCAGGGCATCACCGACCTCATCACCGTCCCCGGTATCATCAACCTGGACTTCGCCGATGTTAAGACCATCATGAAGCAGGCCGGTACCGCCATGATGGGTATCGGTACCTCTTCTGGGGATACCCGTGCCGTCGACGCAGCCCAGCAGGCCATCTCCAGCCCGCTGCTCGAGAGCTCCATCGATGGTGCCACACGCGTGCTGCTCTCCATCGCCGGTTCCAAGGACCTGGGCATCCAGGAGATCAGCGACGCCGCCGACGTTGTCGCCAACGCCGTCGACCCCGAGGCCAACATCATCTTCGGTACCGTTGTCGACGAGTCCCTGGGCGATCAGGTGCGTATCACCGTCATCGCTACGGGCTTCTCCGACTCCAACGTCAACCGTCAGGATGAGCTCTTTGCCGCTCAGCAGTCTCAGAGCAAGGCCGCTGCTTCCGCTGAGCCGCAGCGCACCGCTCCGGCCACCAGCCCGGCTCAGGCCGCTCCGACCCGCAACGTCGGTGGCACCGAGCTTCCTAACTTCGGCAACGATCAGTTCGAGCTTCCCGACTTCCTGAAGCGCGGTAGCTTCTAAGTCGTTCTTTGCATTGTTGTGCACAGGGGCGTGTCCGTATGGACGCGCCCTTTTTATTTCGACTTTGTAAACTAGAACCTCCAATCTCTTTACGTTCCCTTTACGATTGCCTCCAGCGCAGCAGGTATCCTTTTAGAGAAGTATGACAGCCGTATAAACGCGGGCTGTAGCGGCGATGCCGCGGTACTTGTGTTATTAGGAGGCTTTAGTATGGCAGCACGTGCGGACAACGTTTCGCGTGTCGACCATGATGGAGTTACGTTGGTGGAAGGCGCGACATCCGATGTTCGCTTTGCCTTCACCGAGCGCGCCGGTGGTGTTTCCGAAGATGCGTACTCCTCACTCAACTTGGGCTCGCATGTTGGCGATGACCCCTTTGCCGTTCAAGAAAATCGTCGCCGCGCACTCGAGGCCTTGGGTGCCGCCGAGTGCGAGCACAACCTGCTTGTTCCCAATCAAGTACACGGTGACCATGTCGTGACGGTGACCTCGAACGGTGCCGATGATCTCGAGATCATTCGCGAGCAGATTGCCGAGGGCTGTGATGCCATCGTCTGCACGGCCCGTGAGGTGCCCGTGATGCTCTGCTTTGCCGATTGCGTTCCCGTGGTGCTGGTGGCTCCCGGCGGCTTTGCCGTGGTGCATTCTGGCTGGAAGGGTACGATTGCGCGCATTTCCGCCAAGGCGTGCCAAACGCTCTGTAAGACGGCTGGCTGCAAGTCGGACGACATCTCTGCCTACATTGGGCCCCATATCCTGGGCGACGAGTACGAGGTGTCCCAAGAACTTATGGATCGCTTTGCCGCCGAGTTCGCGTGCATCGATGCCTCCGCTTCTCGTATGCTCGATCTTTCCGCCGCCATTCGCGAGGCGCTGATGGACGCCGGCGTCGAGGCGAGCAGCATTGTGGACACCAAGCTTTCCACCGTTCGTCAGAACGACCGCTTTTATTCCTACCGCAACGAGGGCGGCACCTGTGGGCGCCATGCTGCGATCGGCGTGATGCTATGAGAAAGATCGCATCGGTCCTGAGTGCTGCAGTGCTTACGCTCACGCTGTGTGCTTGCTCCTCGGGATCTTCCACATCTTCTATTACCGTGGCCGGCTCGACCACGTGCCTTCCCATTGCCGAGATCGCGGCCGAGGGCTTTAAGGAAGAGACCGGCATCGATGTGCTCGTCTCCGGCCTTGGCTCCTCTGCGGGTATCGAGGCCGTCAGCAACGGCACGGCCGACATCGCCAGCTCGTCTCGTGGCCTCAATGCCGACGAACAAGACCTTGGCCTGGCCTCGATCGTAATCGCGCACGACGGCATCGCAGTCATCGTGAACGACGACAACCCCGTCGATAACCTCTCGACCGAGCAGCTCCGCGATATCTACGCCGGCAAGATTACCAATTGGAAAGAGGTCGGTGGCGAGGACCTGAGGATTCAGGTCATCAACCGAGACGAGGCGTCCGGTACGCGCGAGGCCTTCCGTACCATCGTGATGGATGGCACGCCGTTCGATCGCCGCTCGGCTGTTCTTTCGGGTACGGGCCAGGTGCGCGACGTGGTATCTCGTTCGCGTGGGGCCATCGGCTACATTTCGCTGGGCTTCGTCGATAGCCTCAACGCCAAGACCTCGGTCAAGGCCGTCTCGGTCAATCATGTTGAGGCGTCCGAGAAGACGGTCGCGAGTGGCGGCTATCCCATCTCGCGCGACCTTTACTTCTTTGTGAAGGGTGTGCCTTCGCAGCAGGCGCAGGATTACATCGACTATGTGACGTCCGAAAAGATGGACAAGCAGATTCGCGAGGCGGGCTTTATTCCCGTCACCAACGACGAGAAGGGGAGTGAGTAGCATGGAAGCACAGGAAAACTCCCAGACTGAGCAGAATGTTCAGACGCCCAAGAAGCGCGAGCTGGCGCTCGTATCGCGCAGTACCTATATCAAGGAGAAGGCGCTGCAGTGGATCTTCTTTGCCTGCGCGTTCTTGGCGGTCGTTACCGTCATCCTGATTTTTGTCTTTACCACGTACTCGGCGCTGCCCGTCTTTACTGACATCGGTCTGGCTGACTTCTTTAGCTTTACGTGGGCGCCTTCCGAGGGCCACTACGGCATCTTGTCGCTGCTTGCCGGCTCGGGTCTGGTGACCGTCGGTGCGCTCGCCATGGGCGTGCCGCTGGGCGTGGGTACGGCCGTTTACCTGGTCGAGATTGCCAGCAAGCGCGTGCGCAAGCTCATCAGCCCCGCCGTTGACCTGCTGGCGGGCATCCCTTCTATCATCTATGGCTTCTTTGGCATGATCATCATCCGTCCGTTTATCGCACAACTGACCGGCGGCCTTGGTTTTGGTGCGCTGACGGCGTGGTTTGTGCTCGCCATCATGATCGTCCCTACCATCACCACGCTCACCATCGATGCTCTCAATTCCATTCCCATGGGCATTCGCGAGGCATCGTATGCCATGGGCGCCACAAAGTGGCAGACCATCTATAAGGTCGTGCTACCTGCCGCGAAGCTGGGTATCGTTGATGCCATCGTGCTGGGTATGGGCCGTGCCATCGGCGAGACCATGGCCGTGCTCATGGTCGTAGGTAACGCCCCGGTTATTCCCGACAGCATTGCGAGCCCCATCTCGACGCTCACGAGCCAGATTGCGCTCGACATGAGCTATTCCTCGGGTCTGCACCGCTCGGCGCTGTTCGGCATGGGTGTGGTCCTGTTTATCATCTCCGCCACGCTGGTGGGTATCGTTCGTCTGATTTCCAAGAAGAAGAGGGGGTAGGCTATGTCCGATTCCGTTGACACGACGGTCGATACGACCTCGTCGCGCGAGCGCATCAAGCGTGCCCTTTCCCACGGCAAGAAGGGCCGCATCAACAAGGACCTGTCCAACAAGATCATGCTTGGCGTGTTTCGTGCCGCTGCCTACATCACCACGCTGGTGCTGGTCGCTATCATCGCCTACGTGGTCATCAACGGCCTGCCACACATCTCGCTCGACTTTATCTTCGGTTGGCCCCAGGGCGTCAACGCCGAGGGCGGAATTTGGCCCACGATCGTCTCGACCGTCTACGTGACGGCGCTCGCCATGCTTATCTGCACGCCGATCGCTGTGCTGGCAGCCGTCTATCTGGCCGAGTACGCCAAGCAGGGCAAGGTCGTCGAGCTCATTCGCTACGCTGCTGACGCTTTGGCCTCGGTGCCCTCCATCGTTATGGGTCTGTTTGGCTACGCCTTGTTTGTCGAGGCCATGGGCCTGGGCCTTTCGATGGTCTCGGCCGCTCTGGCACTCGCGCTCTTGATGCTTCCCATCGTCATGCGCACCACCGAAGAGGCCATTCGCGCCGTTCCGCGCTATATCCGTTGGGGCGCGTACGGCCTGGGCGCTACCAAGTGGCAGGTTGTCTCCAAGATCGTGCTTCCTTCTGCCTTTGGCCGTATTGCCACGGGCATCGTCCTCGCCATCGGCCGTGCCATCGGCGAGACCGCGGTGGTGCTCTACACCATGGGCCAGGCCATCAATCT
Organism: Collinsella aerofaciens; assembly: GCA_048194085.1. Taxonomy (GTDB): domain Bacteria; phylum Actinomycetota; class Coriobacteriia; order Coriobacteriales; family Coriobacteriaceae; genus Collinsella; species Collinsella aerofaciens_CO. The sequence goes on along the minus strand of DBFABM010000058.1, from coordinate 5,322 downwards.
ACCTATTTCGCCGCTCGATTCCGGCCGCCCCATGACGGTTCACCTGTACCTGCTTGCCAACGACGGCATCAACATGAACGCAGCCTACGGCACCGCGCTCTTGCTGATGGTGATCATTTTGGCCTTCAACCTGTTTGCGCGCTTCCTGTCGCGCAAGCGTCGCTAGTTAAGGAGTCCCATGTCCGTTTATCAGTCCGCTCCCACGTTGGAGCAAGCGGCCATTACGGCCAAGGATTTCAACTTTTGGTACGGTGACTTTCATGCGCTGACGGGGCTTGACCTCAACATCGCCAAAAACGCCATCACCTCGTTTATTGGCCCTTCGGGCTGCGGCAAATCGACGTTTTTGCGCTGCATCAACCGCATGAACGACCTGATCGAGGGCACGCGCATCGAGGGCACCATGACGCTCGACGGCAACGATATCTATGCCGAGGGTGTCGACCCGGTCGATCTCCGTCGTCGCGTGGGCATGATCTTTCAGCAGCCCAACCCGTTTCCTAAATCCATCTACGAGAATGTCGCCTTTGGCCCTCGTCTGCAGGGCGTGACTAGCAAAAGTGACCTCGATGACATCGTGGAAGAATCGCTCAAGCGCGCCAACCTCTGGAAAGAGGTATCCAATCAGCTCAACAAGGATGGTTTGGCGCTCTCGGGCGGTCAGCAGCAGCGTCTGTGCATCGCGCGCGTGCTCGCGGTGCAACCCGATGTCCTCCTGATGGACGAGCCCTGCTCCGCCATCGACCCCACGTCCGTCTCTAAGGTCGAGGATCTGATGGCCGAGCTGGCGCCCGAGATGACGATCATCATCGTCACGCATTCAATGCAGCAGGCAGCTCGTATTAGCGACTACACCGCATTCTTCTTGCAGGAAGTTGCCGGCGAGCCCGCCACGCTCATCGAGTATGGTCAAACCGACGCGATCTTCACCAGTCCGGTGGACTCGCGGACGGAAGACTATATCACCGGCCGCTTTGGCTGATCGGTGCGACTAGTCCCAAGCCGATCGGATCTGGTCCGGTGCGTATTCACTGTGCGGGCGGCATGACCGCACCCAACTGATTGGAGTGAACCATGCGCAAACTGTTTTCCCGTCAGCTCATCGAGGCCCGTCACGAGATGCTGAGCATCTACGAGGCCGTCGATCTGGCCCTCCATGATGCCGTGAAGGCCTATGTGACCGACGACCGCAAGCTCGCCACCAAGACCAAGAAGCGCACGCTTTCGATTGACGCACGCTGCGCCAACCTGGAGGCCGTCTGCTACAACCTGATTGCCACGCAGTCACCGGTCGCCTCCGACTTCCGCTTGCTGCAGACGATCATCTACGTCGACTTTAACCTGCAGCGCATGACCGATAAGGTTCGCCAGATTTGCCGCGCCACGCGTCATATGATCAAGGCCGACATCTCGCTGCCCAAGGAGCTTGTCGGCACGGTCGAGGCCGAGGCTGAGGCCGTCTACCAGGTACTGGGCTCTTCGCTTTCTGCGCTCGTCACCAACGACATGTCCATCATCTGCAACTTGGCCGTCGAGGACGAGCCAGTGCACGCCGCCTACGAGAAGTTCTTCCGCACCTTTAACCGCATGGACACGGGCGATTTTATGGACGACGACAGCAACTATGACGACCTGCGCCGCGCCATCATGGTATCGCGCTATCTCGATCGCATCGCCTCGATTTCCATCGATGCCGCCTGCCGTCTGACCTTTCTGTTGACCGGACAGCGTATGACTGCCGGTGATATCGCCTGCACTGATGAGGATGAGCTCGAGAGCATGCGCGTGCCTTCGGGCGAGGGTGTTATCATGAGGCCCGCCGTCGATGCACGCTACGTTGCCAAGGTGCCCGTTAACGAGGTGAGCGAGGGTCTTCGCTACCTGCTCGATCATCTTGAGGATGAGGACGATGGCGAGGACGACGAGGAGTAAGTAACCCCGTTCGTCGAAAGATTGTAAATACCTAAGTGAGCGCGGCCTTGCACATGCGGGGCCGCGCTCTTGCGTTAGCATGGGACTACTTGTTTGGCTGTCAGCGGAGGCGATTGGCAATGGATAACTATTTGGACTTGATGCGCGCTCGCCGCGAGCAGATTCTGGAACGTTTTTATGCGGCGCTCGATCGCGCGGGCCGTCCCCACGACGCCGCGAGCCTCATTGCCGTGTCCAAGACCGTTGGTGTCGATGAGACCGTTGCCGCCATCCAGGCGGGGTATCGCCATTTTGCCGAGAACCGCCCGCAGGAGCTGGTTCGCAAGCTCACGGGTCTGGCGGAGCATCCGGAGCTGCCCGAGGTGCGCTTCGATATGATCGGCAACCTGCAGACCAATAAGATCAATGCGGTGCTGGGCTCAGCCGAGCTGATTCACTCGGTGGGTTCGCTGCATCTGGCGCAGGCGATCTCGAGCCGTGCTGTTCGCAAGATTGAGGCAGGCGAGCTCGTCGGCCCCCAGCGTGTGCTCATTGAGGTCAATGTGAGTGGTGAGGAGTCGAAGGGAGGCTTTTCACCCGATGAGATTCGCGCCGCCGCGGGTGAGCTTGCAGAACTTGAGGGAATTTGCGTACAGGGGCTTATGACTATGGCGCCCCGGGGGAATAAGGATGTGGCACGCCGCACCTTTGCGGGGCTTCGTGAGCTGAGGGATGAGCTGGAGGCGGCGCATCCCGATTTGAACCTGCCTGAGCTTTCCTGCGGTATGAGCGAGGACTTTGAGTCTGCCCTTGAGGAGGGCTCTACGCTCGTTCGCCTGGGCAGGGTAGTATTTAGCCCGGAGTTTGCAGTAAAATAAGGCTCTGAAGTGCGCACTGATTATCGGGGCGCCTGCACTAAACCGCGAGAGGACACAACCATGGGCTTCCTTGACGAGATTAAAAATAAGATGCACCTGGGCGGCCAGCAGGGTTACGACCAGGGTTATGGCCAGGACGACGACTACGGCTACGATGACGGCTACGACGATGGCTATCAGAACAACGGCTACAGTGGTGCTTCGGGCGAGGGCTTCTACACCCAAGACGAGCCGAGCAACGGCCTGCTTGGCCAGACGCGCCGCGGTGAAGCTGAGTCGGTTGCCGTGTATACGCGCTCCGGTCAGCTGGTCGGCGATGACTCCCGCCATGCCACGACGTATAACCCGCCTTCGCGCTCGCAGGACAGTGTTGCGAGCGGTTATCGTCCTGGTGCCTATGACACGCCGTCGAGCTACGCCGAGAATACCCGCGCCCGTGCCGCCGCTGCACCCGCGCCTGCACCGAGCGATGCCTCGGCCTATGCGAGCAATATCATCAACGCCACGCCGCAGCTGCCGGCCTATGTCCTGCGCCCCGAGAGCTATGACGACGTGGAGACCGTGGTGCGCCGCGTTCGCACCAAGCAGCCTGTCGCACTGATTTTTGTGGGCGTACGCACCGAAGTTGCCAAGCGCGTCTTGGACTTCTCTTACGGCTTTGCCTGCGGTCTGGGTGCCACGGTCAAGGAGGTGGGCGACCGCGTGTTCATGGTGCTGCCCGCCGGTTGCGAGGTCAAAGATTCCGATCTCAAGAAGCTTCGTGCCGACGGCTACCTTAAGTAAAGACAAGACGAGGAGATTCCCATCAACATCTACACTATCGTCCAGCTGGTCAACACGCTGTTCAACTTCTATTCCACGCTCATTGTCGTCTACTGCTTTATGACGTGGATTCCCATGAAGCAGGGTGGTTTGCTTCAGGATATTGCCGCGGTGCTTGATAGCGTGTGCGGTCCGTGGCTCAACCTGTTCCGCCGTTTCATCCCGCCGATGGGCGGTATCGATTTTTCGCCGGTCGTTGCGATTATTGCGTTGCAGTTGGTGCAGAGGCTGGTTCTGCAGCTTCTTATAGGTATACTCGTGTAGAACTGACTTAGTAACTTACGTCGGGCGTGTAGCGCCGAGGCGATGAAAAAGGAGACTTGTTATGGCTATTACCCCTGCAGACATCCAGGCTCAGACTTTCTCTGAGGCCAAGCGTGGCTACGATCCTGCTGAGGTCGACGTCTTCTTGGAGACGCTGTCCTCCGAGGTTGACGCTATGCTCGCTAAGATCGTCGACCTTAAGGGTCGCCTGACTGCTACCGAGCAGCAGCTTGCCGATGCGCAGGCTCAGCTTGCCCAAGCTCAGGATGCCACCGCCCAGGCCGTTCCTGCCGCCCCCGTGGCTGCTCCCGCCCCTGACTTCTCCGCTCAGGAGCGCCAGATTTCCGCTGCCCTGATCGCTGCCCAGCAGACCGCTGAGACCATCGTCAACGATGCCAACGAGAACGCTGAGCGTATCCGCAACGAGGCTGACGCCAAGGCCCGCGAGGTTATCCGCCAGGCTCTGACCGAGAAGCAGGCCGAGCTCGAGGAGATCGATCGTCTCAAGGCTTCCCGTGAGGAGTTCAAGGCAGAGTATCTCAAGCTCATCCAGCACTTCATGGACGATGCCCAGAATTCCTTCCCGGCCGATCTGATGGCCTCCACGCCGGTCGGTTCTGCCGCTTCTCCTGCAGTGACTGTTCCCGCCGAGCCGCTGCCCGTCGCTGACCCGGTTGTCCCCGTGGCCGATCCCTTCGCCCCGATCGACAACTTTGCTGCCGACGACCTGGACTAACATTCGGCCTACAATTTAGTGCCTAGAAAGGACCCGCAGCTTGCGGGTCCTTTTTTATGACTGTGCCGGAGTGCGTAACATAAAAAACCGAGCCCTGCACATAATGGCGCAGAACTCGGCGAACGGGTGAGCGGTCAAGGGTAGGTTTTAAGGCATGTTCCAAAACCTACTTGAGGAGGAAGTCGGAGAGGGGAATGGTACGGGCCTCGCGATGCTCGGGATCGGCGATGTGGTCGGCAGGATATCCACAGACGAGCATGTGATAGGGATAGACGCCCTTGGGCAGATTGAACTGCTCCTGCGCCACCTCAGGCTTAAAATGGCATACCCAGCACGTTCCCAGGCCATGCTCGGTGGCCTCCATCATCATCTGATCGCAGACGATCGAAGTATCGATGGCACTCGAGTTCATCTGATCATACGGGCGCACCCAAGCATCATCGGTAACGCTGCAAATAAGAAAGATAAGCGGAGCTCCAAAGATAGATCCATCACGAGCAAAGCGCGGCTGACAAGCAGCAGCCTTCTCCAACAACTCCGGAGTATCAAGCACCATCACGCGGGTCGGATGATTATTACAAGCAGAAGGAGCAATACGCCCAGCCTCAACAATGGCATCCACAACAGCTTGCTCAACAGAACGATCCTGAAATTCACGACAAGAATACCGACCCCGAGCCAGATCCAAATAAGACATACAAGCCCTCCAAC
>DBFABM010000043.1:0-12166 GCA_048194085.1 Collinsella aerofaciens | reverse complement strand
CTCCACAATTGACCTAGAAAAGGCGCTCAGTCTGCAGAAAGTTTCCGCAAAAGCTCACGCGGTGCAGCGGACAAAGTCCATGTTTGCGAATGGCCTCGATGTGCTCGGGGCTCGCATAGCCCTTCGACTCGGCCAGATGGTACTCGGGGTACTCGGCGTCGTACTCGACCATCATCTCGTCACGCGTGACCTTGGCCATGATGGACGCCGCGGCGATGCAGGCGATCTTGGCATCGCCCTTCACCACATCGCGCTCGTTGGGAACGGCGCCCAAGGGGTTACCGTCCATGAGGACGCAGTCGGGCTCGAGCCCCGTATCGGCCACGGCGCCCACAACGGCAGCGCGGATTGCGCGGGCCATGCCCATCTCATCGATATCCTTAGGCGCGATATGGCAAAAACCGATCGCCGTCGCCACCTCGGCAATCTTCACTGAGAGCAACTCGCGGCGCGCGGGCGTGAGCTTTTTGGAATCGTTGATACCCCAGACGCGCGGTTCCATGGGAAGGCAGACGGCGCATACCGTCAAAGGACCGGCCACCGATCCGCGACCCACCTCGTCGACACCAACGACCACCCCATCGCCGCCAAGCTCATGCATAAGCTCGTACATGTCATTGACGCGCTCGCGCTCGGCAAGCTCCTTGGCATGGCGCTTAAGAGCACGCTCGCAAGCCTTGATCACCTGCTGGCGCGGGTCCTCGCGATAATGCTCCACGAGGGCAGGAATCTCCTCAAACGTTGCGCTCGCCAACTCACCGGCAACCTGCGATGCCGAAACCGAGCTCGTCATGTTGGCCATACCAGGCCCTCCTTGCATGCAAATCAGATAAAAAGAAGGGCCACCCGAAGGTGACCCTTACGTCCAAACGAGTGGACAGACGCTGCGATCTTCTTAGCGCTTCTCGGGGATGCGAGCAGCCTTGCCCACCTTGTCGCGGAGGTAGTACAGCTTGGCGCGACGGACGCGACCATGACGAACGACCTCGAGCTTGGCGATCTTCGGGCTGTGAAGCGGGAAGGTACGCTCAACACCGACACCGAAGGACATCTTGCGGACGGTGAAGGTCTCGCGGGCACCGGCGCCGGCCATGCGGATGACGTCGCCCTGGAAGACCTGGATGCGCTCGCGGTCGCCTTCCTTAATGCGGTAGTGAACCTTGACGTTGTCGGCGACGCGAACCTGAGGAATGTCCTCGCGGATCTGCTGACGCTCGATTGCGCGGATGTAATCCATGTGCAATTCCTTACTCTTCTAGAGGTGCCGTACCACCTTGGCCGGCACGTAGTTGAACAAACGTATTCGAGTATACACGCGCGGGTTTCTGCTGCAAGAACAATTTTTACGCAGACAAAAAGACAAAACCCGCACATGATAACCGCTCGCCTCACGAATGAGGCGGGCGGCATGAAGGGGCTACGCTAGGCGTCTATACCCAAAACGTTAGGCGGAGCGCTTCGCCTCGAGCTTGGCCTGGGCGGCAGCCAGGCGTGCGAGAGGCACGCGGTAGGGCGAGCAGGACACATAGTCCACATCGGCCACGTTGAACAGGCCCTTGATGGACTTGGGGTCGCCGCCGTGCTCGCCGCACACGCCAAAGTGCATGCCGGGGTTGGTGGCGCGACCCTTCTCGACGGCCATGCGCACCAGCTCGAGTACCGCAGAGTCGATGGTCTCGAAGGGGTTGTCCTTCAAGATCTTCTTGTGCATGTACAGCGGGATGAACTTGGCCTCGGCATCGTCGCGGGAGAAGCCGAAGGTCGTCTGGGTGAGGTCGTTGGTGCCAAAGCAGAAGAAGTCTGCGTGATGGGCGATCTCGTCAGCGACCATGCAGGCGCGCGGCAGCTCGAGCATCGTGCCCACGGGAATATTGAGCTCGACGCCCTCCTCGGCGGAAACCCCAGCGATTACGCGCTCGATAACCTCGCGGGTCTGGTAATGCTCGGCCGTGATGGAAACGAGCGGAACCATGATCTCGGGGCGAGGGTCGACACCATCCTTGATCAGGCGAGCGGCAGCCGTGGCGACGGCGCGAACCTGCATGAGCGGCAGATCGCCAAAGACGACGGACAGGCGCACGCCGCGCAGCCCGAGCATGGGGTTCGACTCGACCATGCCGTCGATACGGCGCAGGCGGGCGCGCAGGACGGCAAGCTCTTTCTCGCTGGTGCCAGCGGCTTCCTTCTTGGTGATGGCGACCTCGAGCTCGCGAGGATTATCCAGGAACTCATGAAGCGGCGGATCGAGCAGGCGGACGACCACATCGCGACCGGACATGGTCTTAAACATCGCCAGGAAGTCCTCGGTCTGAACCTTGAGCAGGTCGGCCAGGGCCTGCCGCTTCACGGCTTCATCGTCAGACAGGATAAAGCTCTGGATGATGTTCTTGCGATCGCCCAAGAACATGTGCTCGGTGCGGCACAGGCCAATAGCCTCGGCGCCAAACTCGAGGGCGAGCTCGGCATCCTCGGGATTGTCGGCGTTGACGCGCACATGGTTGGCATGGCCACAGGTCTCGTCCAGGCGAATCTCGTCGGCCCAGGACAGGATGGTGTCCAGGTCGCCGGTAAGCTCGGCGGAGACCAGGTCGACGGCGCCGTCGACGACGATGCCCTGGGTACCGTCGATGGAGATAACGTCGCCCTCGTGCAGCACGCGGTCGCTGCCCTCGATGCGCACGACCTTCTCGGCGGCGTCGATATGGAAGCGCTCAACGCCACAGACGCAGGGCGTACCCATGCCGCGGGCGATAACGGCGGCATGGCTTGTCTTGCCACCGTGGCTGGTCAGGATGCCCTCGGCGGCGACCATGCCCTTCAAGTCATCGGGGTTGGTCTCCCAGCGAACCAAAATGACCTTGCGGCCCTCGGCGGAACGCGTGACGGCGTCGTCGCTCGAGAACACGACCTCGCCCACGGCGGCACCGGGGCTGGCATTAAGACCGCTGGCCAGCGCCTCGTACTTCTTGGAGGCGTCAAACTGCGGGTGCAGGAGCTGGTCGAGTTGCGCGGGGTCGATGCGGCTCACGGCCTCTTCGCGAGTGATCAGGCCTTCCTCGACCATTTCGATAGCGATGCGCAGGGCGGCGGTGGCGGTGCGCTTGCCCACGCGGGTCTGGAGCATCCAGAGCTTGCCCTGCTCGATGGTGAACTCGATATCGCACATATCGCGGTAATGATCCTCGAGCGTCAGGAACACGCGCTCGAGCTCCTCACCTGCGGACTCGAGCCCCGGGGTGGTCTTGAGGTCGGCGATGGGCTCGGTGTTGCGGATACCGGCGACGACGTCCTCGCCCTGGGCATTAACCAAAAAGTCACCGTAGAACTCCTTGGTGCCGTCGGCCGGATTACGCGTAAAGGCGACGCCCGTCGCAGAGGTCTCGCCCTTGTTGCCAAAGGCCATGGCCTGCACGTTGACGGCGGTGCCGAGGTCGTCGGAAATGCCATGCTGTTTGCGGTAGATGCAGGCACGCTCGTTCATCCAGCTGCCAAAGACGGCCTGGATGGCAAGACGCAGCTGAAGCTCCGGATCGTGCGGGAAGACGGGCTTGCCGTCAGCGATCTCGAGCTCGGGATACAGGGAGGCATCGACGTTCTCGGAGAAGATCCCCTTGAAGGTCTCGACGAGCTCCTGCAGATCCTCGGCCGAAAGCTCGGAGTCGACGCGGACACCGGCGACCAGGCGTGCCTGGGTCAGCGCGTTCTCGAACAGGTCGGCGTCAACGCCCATGACGACATTGGAAAACATCTGGATAAAGCGGCGGTAGCTATCCCAGGCAAAACGCGGGTTCTGCGTCTGCGCGATGAGGCCCTGGACGGAATCGTCATTGAGGCCCAAGTTGAGGACCGTGTCCATCATACCGGGCATGGAGAACGGAGCGCCCGAGCGAACCGACACGAGCAGCGGATCGGAGGCGTCGCCGAGCTTCTTGCCGCAGCGGGCCTCGAGGTCCGCCTCGGCAGCAACGATCTCATCGAGTGCGCCCCCGGGCCACACGTTGCCGGCACCGGAGTACTCGACGCAAGTCTGGCAGGTAATGGTAAAGCCACCGGGAACCGGCAGGCCGATGCGGCTCATCTCGGCAAGGTTTGCGCCCTTGCCGCCAAGCACGAAGTTCATGGACTTGTCGCCCTCAGTGACACAGGTGCCCTGGGCGTCGGTTCCAAAACGGAAAACCCTCTTGCAATCGCTCACGATACTTCCCCTTCCATGCACTTTCGCGCACGACCGTGGTGACGAATCGACCCGCCGGATGCGAGCCGTGAGGGTACTATACGGCGGGCATTGAGCGGGCTTGCGCAGAGGGCGCGGGGGTTGGTAAACGTGGTAAATATGGCGGTAAACGGTAGGTAAAGGTGGTTACCTTATGAAGATACCACTGTAAGAAAGTGCAGGTCAGATGCGATATTTTTGCTAAATCGCTTTATCAAAATGCTGCTACTATTAGGCTCGACGGGCGGCGCGGCGGGCACGGGCTTCTTGGATTTCCTCCAAGTGGCTAATGATCTCGGCAGCGCTTTCCTCGATGGCCTTGCCGTCGGTACGCACCACAAAGCAGCCTAGGCGCTTCATGAGGGCACGGGCTTCCTCGAGCTCGCTGTGCACGCTCTCGGGCTCGGCATAGGAGCCGGCAACGGCACGGGCGTAGTCATCGCCCAAGCGGCTATCGCGAATCTCAGAAATAACGTCGACGGTCGAAATTAGACCGAACAGGCGCATCGGGTCAACCTCGTAAATCGACTTCGGCGGCTCCACGCCATGGGCCAACGGAACATTGGCAACCTTGTAACCCTGATAGGCCAAATACATCGACAGCGGCGTCTTGGACGTGCGCGATACGCCCAGCAGCACGATATCGACACCCGACAGATCGTCGCAGCCGCGCCCGTCATCGTGCTCAACGAAATACTCCATGGCCTCGATACGATGGAAATAGCGGTCATCGGTCCTGTGAATCACGCCCGCAACGCCCTTGGGCGGCACACCGATGAGCGACGACAGCACGGCAAGCGTCGGGCCGATCAGGTCGACCGAGCGAATATGCAACATACCCAGGTAATCGAGCACACGGGCGCGAAGCGCCGGATCGACAATGGTATGGAACACGGCAATATCGCGATGGTCGGCATCGACGCGAGATCCCACAAACGACTTAACCTGCTCCACCGAGGTCACCTTAGGCAGGCGCAAGAGATGAAAAGTCCCTTCATCAAATTGCCCGGACGCCGCAAGCACCACCTCACAAGCGGTATCGCCGAGCGAGTCGGAGATAACGATAACGGTGGGACGAGCGGTGACCGGGCAATCCATGCGGGGCTCCTTTTGCGCTTACGCGCAGGCTGGCTTACTTTTTGCGGGCAAACTCACCGATGTTTGCGATGCCGGAGAAAACGGCCTCGAAGCGGTTGAGCAGCTTAAGGCGATTATCGCGGAGCTGCTCGTCCTTGTCCATGACCATGACCTCATCGAAGAAACGGTCGATGGGAGCACGCAGGGCGGCAAGGGCGGCAAATGCGGCCGGGTAATCCTCGGCAGTAAGGGCGACGTCGACAGCAGTCTGAGCAGCCTCGGAGGCGTCGGCAAGCGCGAGCTCGGCCTCGCCCATCAGGCTGCGGTCGTACTCCGCACCCAGCTCGGGCTTGGAGATGTGCGCGGCGCGGGCATAGGCGGTCGCCAGGTTGTCGAACGTCTCAGCGTCGTTCTTGCGGGCCTCGTCGAGGGCGGCGCAGCGGGCGAAGAAGACGGACGGGGCGATGATGTGCACCGCGGAGACGGCGGCAACGGTATCGGCAGGAATCTTCTCGTCGCGGGCCATGCTCACCAGGCGGCCGTGGAAGAAGTCACGGACCTGCTGGGCGACCTCGGCGGCGTCGAACTCAATGCCCTGCTCACTGTAGAGCTCGAGGGCGAAGTCGATGAGCGACGTGGGGTCGATCAGCAGACGGTCGCGCAGGATGTTGATGATGCCGATAGCGGCACGACGCAGCGCATAGGGGTCGGAGGAGCCGGTCGGGGGCTCGCCGATGGCAAAGATACCGGCAATGGTATCGAGCTTGTCGGCACAGGCCACGATGCAGCCAGCGATGCCCTCGGGCAGCTCGTCACCGGCAAAGCGGGGACGATAGTGATCGCGAATGGCGTGGGCGACCTCGTCGTTCTCCCCCATCGCGGTGGCGTAGTAACCGCCCATCACGCCCTGCTGGCTCGTGAACTCGACGACGGCGTTGGATACCAGGTCGGCCTTGCACAGGTGCGCGGCGCGAGCAGCGTCAGCGGCAAGATGAGCGCCCAGATGAGCCTCGCGGGCAATAGCGAGCGCGAGCTGCTCGATGCGCTCGGACTTGGCGAGCACGCTACCGAGCTTCTCCTGGAAGGCGACCTTAGCCAAACGCTCGCGGAACTCATCGAGGGAGATCTTCAGGTCCTCCTCATAGAAGAACTTAGCGTCGTCCAGACGGGCGCGCACGACGCGCTCGTTGCCGTCGATCACGCGCTCGGCGTTCTCGGGCTTGCTGTTGGAGACGACCACGAACTCACGCGTGAGCTTGCCCTCGCCGTCATAGATCGGAAAGTAGCGCTGGTTAGTGAGCATGGACTCGCAGATGATCTCATGCGGGACCTTGAGGAACTCCTCATCGAAGGTACCGACGAGCACCGTCGGCCACTCGCAGAGGTTAATGACCTCCTCGAAGACCTTCTTGGGCGTGTCGACATGACAGCCGGGGCGCGCAGCCTCAACCTCGGCGATACCGGCAAGGATGGCCTCGCGACGACGCTCGGCAGAAAGCACGCCGGCGTCCTCGAGCACCTGCTCATAAACAGCGGGGCTGGCAACCACATGGTCGCCAGGGCCAAGTACACGATGACCGCGCGTGGTGTTGCCGCTCGTCACGTCGGCAAACGACACGGGCACGACATCCTCGCCCAAAAGGCAGCAGATCCAGCGGACCGGACGAACAAAGGTCGCATGCTCATGACCCCAGCGCTGGCTGCGGTAGTTGGGCCACTGCAGGCCGGCGATGGTCTTCTCGCACAGAGCGGTCAGAATCGGCGTAGCCGGTGCGGAGGGAATATTCTTCTCGGCGAACACATACTCGCGACCGTCAGTGTCCTCGCGACGGACCAGGTCTTCGGCAGCCACACCGCACTTGCGGGCAAAGCCCTGGGCGGCCTTGGTGGCGTTACCGTCAGCGTCGAAGGCAATGTTGGCCGCGGGGCCACGCTTGACCTCGTGAACCTCATCGGTCGCGGTGGCGACGTCGGCAACGAGTGCAGCCAGGCGACGCGGACTCGAGATCACGCGGACCTCGCCGTGGGCCAGACCGGCCTCGTCGAGACCCTTGGCGATCATGGTGCCAAGCTGCTTGACGGCATTGTTCAGCGGTGCGGAGGGCATTTCCTCCGTACCGATCTCAAACAGGAAATCCTTAGCGTCTGCCATGGCTTACGCCACCTCGCCTTCCTGGTCGGCATTCTCGTTGACTCCGGCGACCTCGGCCATGTAGGCCTCGCAGCACGCCTTGGCGACGGCGCGGACGCGCAGGATGTAGTTGGCACGCTCGACCGCGGACAGGGCGCCGCGGGCATCGAGCAGGTTGAAGGCGTGGCTGCACTTCATGACACAGTCGTACGCCGGCAGCGGCAGCTTTCGTTCCAGGCAGGAATGGCACTCGGCCTCGTAGTCGTCAAACTTCTGACGCATCATCTCGACGTTGGCGACCTCAAAGTTATAAGCGCTGAACTCGCGCTCGTTCTCCAGGAACACGTCGCCGTAGGTCATGGGCGTGCCATCGGGCAGGTAGCTCCACACCAGGTCGTAGACCGAGTTGACGCCCTGGGCGTACATGGCGATACGCTCCAGGCCGTAGGTAATCTCAACGGGCACGGGGTCGACCTCGATGCCGCCCACCTGCTGGAAGTACGTAAACTGCGTGACCTCCATGCCATTGAGCCAGACCTCCCAGCCAAGGCCCCAGGCGCCAAGCGTCGGGCTCTCCCAGTCGTCCTCGACAAAGCGGACGTCATGGTCGTTGGGGTCCAGACCGATAGCGGCAAGAGACCCCAGGTAGAGCTCCTGGGCGTTGACCGGCGACGGCTTGATGAGCACCTGGAACTGATAGTAGTGCTGCATGCGGTTGGGGTTCTCGCCGTAGCGGCCGTCGGCGGGACGGCGGCAAGGCTGCGCATAGCAGGTGCGCCACTCGGCGGGACCGAGCGAGCGCAGCGTGGTCGCGGTATGGAAGGTACCGGCACCGACCTCGGAGTCATAGGGCTGCATAATGACGCAGCCCTGCTCGCCCCAGTACTGCTGGAGGCGCAGGATGATGTCTTGGAAGGAAAGCGATGAAGCGTTCATGCCTCTAATATCCCCTCGTCGAAACGATTACACGGTTAGGTACTGTACTATAGCGGTTTTTAGTCGATAGCGCCGATGCGGTTGAGCGGCCAGTAGCGAACGAGTGCCACAGCAATCAAATCAGAGCGATCGACGGGACCAAAGTAGCGTGAGTCGGCAGAGTTTTCGCGGTTGTCGCCCATCACCCACACGCACCCGTCGGGAACGGTGTAGGGATAGCTTACCTGAGTGCCGGGTGCTTGGACCGAAAGTGGCCAGCTCATGCCCGTCGTATAGTCCTCGTCGAGCGCTTGGCCGTCAACGACCACCTTGCCATCCTGCAGGTCGACCGTCTGGCCGGCCGTGGCAATAACACGCTTGACAAGAACATCATGCTCGGAGGTGCCATCGGGGTTGTGAAACACCACGATATCGCCCTGCTTGACGGGCTGACCGAGCTCGAGGCTCACCTTTTGTGCCAGGATCTGGTCGCCAATCTCGATCGTGGACTCCATGGAGCCGGTGGGCACCACAAAGGGCTCGACCACAAACGAGCGAATCAAGAAGGTGGCGACCAGAGCGATCGCGATGACCGCGATCCACTCAAAAGCGCCCCTCAACGCGGAATGTTGCGTAGGAACCATACTCACTCCTCGCCCTGCGAATACGAAGCGTCCAGAATCTCCTGCGCGTATGCGCGCTCCTCGGGCGTGAGCCGCGCCGTCTCGATCAGGTCGGGACGCCAGCGGCAGGTGCGCTCGATGGCGTTCTTGCGACGCCAGGCATCGACCTTGGCGTGATCGCCGCTCACAAGCACCGGAGGCACGCCCTCGCCGTTGAACTCGGCAGGACGGGTGTACTGCGCGTACTCGAGCAGGCCTCCGTCCTCGGCGGTCGAGAACGACTCGTCCACGTTGCTCATCTCGTCGCCCAGGGCGCCGGGGATGAGGCGTACGACGGCATCGGCAACGACCATGGCGGGTAGCTCGCCACCCGTGAGCACATAGTCGCCGATCGACAGACGCTCGTCGGCATACGCATACGCGCGCTCGTCGACGCCTTCGTAGCGACTGCACACAAACAGCAGGCGCTCGCTTTTGAGCAGGCGCTCGGCCACATGCTGCGTAAAGGGCTCGCCACAGGGGGTGAAGAACACAACCGTGGGCTTGGGACCCTCTGCGCTAATGGCCTCGATGGCCTCTGCGATAGGCTCGACCTTCATGAGCATGCCCTGCCCGCCGCCGTACGGCTCGTCATCGACGGTACGATGACGGTCGTGCGTCCAGTCGCGCAGGTTATACGCCTTAAAATCAAAAAGGCCGGCCTTGCGGGCGCGGCCCAAAATCGATGTGGACATGACGGGCTCAAACATCTCGGGAAAGACCGAAAGGGTCTCAATCAGCATGTTGTCCTCCCTACTTGTCCATATCGATCAGGCCGTCCATAACGTGGACGGAAATTGTTCCTGTGTCGGGAAGATCGAGCACAACCTGCTCGATCACGGGAATCAGTACCTCGCCGTACCGATCGCCCTCGACAACCCAAACATCGTTAGCGGGCGTCGACATGATCTCGACGATTGTGCCGAGCGAACCGAAGCGCTCGTCGACCACCTCGCGACCCATCAGGTCGGTATAGGCAGCGTCAAGCGATTCGAGCTCAAAGTCGTCACGATTTGCCAGCACGTAGCATCCCGTGATGCCCTCGGCGGCCGTCAAATCGTCAATGCCCTCAAACGAGACCAGATCGCCATCGCCCGTATCGGTGACGGACACGACCGTGCAAAAGCGGTCGCGCTTGAGCGCCGGCGGCGTCAGGGCGACGCGCATACCCGGCTCTAATACAGAAGGAAGCCCCCGCAGCGGCTGCGCGAGGACCTCCCCCTTCCTTCCGTGCGGCTTGACCACACGGGCGATGTTTTTGTACTGGGACCTCAAGGTCCTAGCCCAGAACCTCTACCTCGACAGCAGTGTCGAGGCGAGCGGCCAGTGCACGGGCGAGCGTGCGAATGGCCTTGATGGTACGGCCACGACGGCCGATGACCTTAGCGACGTCATCCTCGGCGACCGAAACCTCAATCGTAGAGGCGTCGTCACCATCGATGACCTCAAGGCTCACGGAATCCGGGTCGTCGACGATCTGAACAACGAGATATTCGACGAGATCGGCGATGCGATCTGAGAGCATTGCCTCACCCTCGAGCTGTGCAGCGTCAACCTCAGGCACGATTTACTCCTCGGCGCCCTCAGCGGCCTCAGCGGCAGCCTTAGCGGCCTCGGCCTCTTTGGCGAGCTGCTTCTTGGACTTCTTGACGACGGCCTCGGTCTTCTCGCCCTCGTTGGCGGCCTTGACCAGAGCGGCGACGGCGTCGGTGAGCTGAGCGCCCTTGGACTGCCAGTCGGCGATCTTCTCGAGGTCGAGGTTGATGGTCTTGGGGGCGGTCATCGGGTTGTAGCGGCCAACCTCCTCGATGATACGACCGTCACGCGGGGCGCGGGAATCGGCGACGACGACACGGTAGTACGGACGCTTCTTAGCGCCGTGACGAGCAAGGCGAATCTTGACTGCCAAAGGAAACTCCTCCAACCAAGCAGCTTTAGGCTGCAACTACAAACAAACAGTTGAACATAATACGCCATCGACGCGGGCAGGTGAAGTCCGTGAGACCAACTTCTTCGGTGTAATCGAGGGCAAATCCATATCTTAGACAAGAATTCGGGATTTGCAAGCACATACACGCACCCCACATGAGCTGCGCGGTATACTCATGACATGGAAAGACGCGAACATACATACGGTTATGAGGATGCCATGGGCGTCACGCCGCCTCCCTGGACGGGTCCGGCGGTGGGTCTGATGGACCTTGATGCGTTTTTTGCGAGCGTGGAGATGCTCGATCATCCCGAGTGGCGCGGCAAGCCGCTCATCGTGGGCGGAGACGCCGATTCGCGTGGCGTCGTGTCTACGTGTTCGTATGAGGCACGTCGCTTTGGCGTGCACTCTGCCATGGCCTCGGCCGAGGCGCGGCGCTTGTGCCCGCAAGCCATTTGGACGCACGGGCACTTTGATCGCTACCGCGAGGTGAGCGCGCAGGTCATGGCGATTCTTGCCGAGGAGACGCCGCGCGTTGAGCGCGTATCCATCGACGAAGCCTTTATCGATATCACACCGGGTCGCTTTGCGCCCGAAGACCCGCTGCTGGTTGCGCGGCGTATAAGCGACCGCGTGGCAGCGCTGGGAGTGACGTGCTCCATTGGCGTGGGCTGCAACAAGACGGTCGCAAAGATCGCAAGCGAGCGGGATAAGCCGTTTGGGTTGACCATCGTGCGCCCCGGAACCGAGCAGCGCTTTTTGGCCGCACTGCCGGTATCTGCCATGAGCGGCATCGGGCGCTCGGCCGAGGAGCGACTGCGCCGCATGCGCATCTACACCCTCGGAGAGCTATCGCGTGCACCGGAATCCACCTTGGCCTCTATTTTTGGCGTCAATGGCGAGCGCATGCGTCAGCGTGCGCTGGGACTCGAAATCTCTGAAGTCACGAGCCTCGATGAAGAGCGCGAGGTCAAGTCGGTCAGCAATGAACGCACCTTTGCTAAAGATTTGACTGAGCGTGGGGATATTGAGGCGGCGATTGCGCTGTTGGGAGAGTCAGTGGGACGCCGTCTGCGTCGTCAGGGGCTGACGGGTGCCACGGTAACGCTCAAGCTTAAGTATTCGTATGGCAGCGGGCGTACGGCACAGCGCCGGCTGCCTCATCCGACCGACGATGAGAACATCTTCGTGGCGGTTGCACTCGAACTGCTCGACAACATCTGGCAGGAAGGCATGCA
>DBFABM010000041.1:0-79183 GCA_048194085.1 Collinsella aerofaciens | reverse complement strand
CCCAGATGGAGCCTGTCGCTGTTTTCGATTTCCACTGGGGGATAGATCTTGCTGGGCTCGCGTTGGTCGCGCGGCGGCTCAATCACAATATCGCCGTCGCCCGCGCCCGATTCGAGCACTGTGCCGTTGGTCGATCCAAGGCCCTGGGCGTACCAGTGCTCACCCTCGAGCCAAATACGAAGATGCTCGCGCGAGGCGTCGGCGCCTACATCGGTGATGCTGGGCGAGGTTTTGGGCAAAGAACCAATCACGGTGCCGCGCGGATCGCGTGTGAGGGGATGGATTTGCATGTCGGCGCAGTTGTCGGCATGGGTTCTGAGCAGACCGAGGTTGGGAGCGACGGTGTGCGGCTGCTCCAGGCTGCTCATAAAGCCACGTCCGACGGTAGTTTCGGTGGTGCCAAAGTGCCCGCCCGTCTTGCTGTCGCAAAAGCGCTCGACGGTGGCCACGCCCTGAACGGGATCGGCGAGCGCCCCCGTTGCCACAAAGAGCATAAGGTAAAGCGTGCTTTTCTCGCGCACGGCATTGCCGTCAAAGTTGTCGATGCGATTGAGGGCATTTGCATATAGGCGGCTGTCCAGCTTGTAGCTGGCGAGAGCCGACATCATTTCGTTGGCGGCCGGACCGCGATAGTGCTCGGCGATTGCCTGATAGGCGGACTCGCCGCCGCCGAGCTTGCTGCAGATTGCCGCGGAAAGGTTGAGCGTGGTGACGGTAAAGTCGCTGTAGATGGCGGGCGCGCACTGGTCAGGCTTGCGATGGACGATGTAACGGGTGAGATACGAGCGGTTGGAAGAGCATTTCTCGAGCAGGGTACTGCCGAGATAGGAGTTTCCATTGATGAGCATTCGGGCGATCTCGAGATGTTTAAGACCGCCGAACGAGCGAATATCGTTATAGAGGACCGAGCAAGGCGTCTCTGCTGCCACGGATACCTCCTTTGATTGCTTCCTAGCCAATATGGCGATAGGAATTAATGGCCCCCGGTGGGCGACGTATTAAATGGTTGCGCAATATATAGCGTAACCAAAGCAACATTATAGGCCACATGTTCGAAATTGCAGGAAGACCGAGAGATTTGGTTTGGATTGAACGGAAACCTTGAACGGAAATCCCCCTCTGTCTTGATCTATAACAATTAGGGCCGATTTTACTCGTTAACTGTTACAGATTGAGACGTTTGTGAGCCGTGTCGACCGTTTGTCTCGATCTGTAACACGTAGAGGAAGATTTGCCCTGTAGATGTTACAGATTGAGACAATCAGCCAGGCCCGCCCCGTCCGCCTCGTCATCTGTGGTTTACGTGGGGGCATGCGAAGCACGGGTATACTAACCGGCGGCGAATCTGCTCCATCGCTTAGAGCTGCTGCGTCTGGACGGCGCGTGATAGGGCTGCCAAAGCGATCGCCAGCGTGCTGAGCAACGTCCTCTCTGTGCGCACCCGTTTTTGTATGTATTAGCGCACTACCAAGCACGCCCGCGCGGCCGCATGCCGTGCCCATAACGCGTGCAGATAAGGAACAACGACATATGCGTAATTCTGTATCCGACGTCACGGACGCCGAGATTCTGGACGAGACCCGCGAGGCCATGACCCAGGCTGCCTTCGATGCCGCCGATGAGGCCAATGCTGCCCAGGCCGTCGAGTCCGCTACCGAGAGCCTGCCCGCCTTTGACGAGCTGGGCCTCTCCGACGAGATGCTTCGTGCTATCGAGAACCTGGGCTACACGGCGCCGACGCCCGTGCAGGCCGGCTCCATCCCCGTGGTGCTCGAGGGCCGCGACCTGCTTGCCGCCGCTCAGACCGGCACCGGCAAGACGGCCGCCTTTTTGCTGCCGACCATGAACAATCTGGAGCACATCGCTCCTCCCAAACCCGTGCGCGAGCGCGGCGGCCGCAACCGTCGTCGCGGTGCTAAAAAGCCCGAGGGCAACGGTCGCGGCCCCGTGATGCTCGTCATCACCCCTACGCGCGAGCTTGCCCAGCAAATCGACGAGGTCGCAAGCAAAATCGCCGACGTCACCGGCCATGTTGCCGTGACCGTCGTGGGCGGCGTGAGCTACAAGCCGCAGACCGCGGCACTTAAGTACGGCTGCGACATCCTGGTCGCAACGCCGGGCCGTCTGGTCGATCTGATCGAGCAGGGCGCCTGCCACCTGGACGAGGTTAAGGTCCTGGTGCTCGACGAGGCCGACCGTATGCTCGACATGGGCTTTTTGCCCGCCGTCCGGCGCATTGTGCGCGAGACGCCGGCCGAGCGTCAGACGCTGCTGTTCTCGGCGACCCTCGACGAGGAGGCCGTGGGCGAGATCACCGACCTGGTGAGCGACCCGGCCCGCGTGGAGATCGCACCTGCCACGTCGACCGCCGACACCGTCGACCAGTTTGTGTTCCCGGTGTCCATCGAGGCCAAGAATAACCTGTTGCCCGAGTTCCTCAAAAAGGAGGGCCCGGAGCGCACCATCGTCTTTATGCGTACCAAGCACCGCGCCGACAGCTGCTGCCGTCGTCTGGAGCGCAAGGGCATCAAGGCCGCCGCGATTCACGGCAACCGCAGCCAGGCCCAGCGCGAGCGTGCCCTTTCGGCCTTCCGCGACGGCACCGTCGACGTGTTGGTGGCGACCGACGTGCTCGCCCGCGGCATCGACATCAGCGACGTGCGCTACGTCGTGAACTTTGACGTGCCGGCCGAGCCGACCGACTACATCCACCGTATTGGCCGTACGGGTCGTGCCGGCGAGCTGGGCTGGGCCATCACGTTTGTGACCGAGCAGGATGTCGATGAGTTCTACGAGATCGAGAAGCTCATGGACAAGACCGCCGACATCTACGAGGCCGGCGACCTGCATGTGGGCCCCAATCCGCCCGCGGTTGACCCCGAGCGCGATCCTGCGGCCTTTAAGGTGAAGAAGAAGACCAAGCGCGGCAAGTCCAAGAGCAAGAAGAAGCTTGAGCAGGCGCGTCGCGACGGCAAACGCAACGGCGATGACTACGGCGATGTGGCCGGTCGTTCCAACCGCGGTCGCGACGAGCGTCGCGGCGATGGCGAGCGTCCGAGCCGTCCCAAGCGCGGCGGCAAGACCCGCGTGCGCGAAGGCGTTCAGGCTCGCGTGGACGAGGCTGTTGAGAGCGTGGCCCGCGAGGTGGCTGCCGAGGAGCGCGGCGGTGCTGTCGAGCAGGCCCCGCGTGGCAACCGTGCCGAGCGTCGTGCCAAGCAGTTCCAGGGCGAGGCACATCGCCGCCGCCGCGAGGACGAGGATCGCGGTGGCCGTCGTCGTGTCGAGCGCGAGGACGAGGGCCGCGGTTCGCGCGGTGGCAAGCGCGGTTCGGGCGACCGCCGTCGTTCCGGTCGTGATGACGAGCGCGGCGGCCGTGACGAGCGTCGCGGCGGCGAGGGTCGTGGTGAGCGTGCTGCCCGTGGCGGTGAGTCCCGTGGCGGCAAGCGCTTTGAAGAGCGCGGTAGCCGCGGCGGCGAGCGTCGCGAGGGTGCTCGCGGCAATGGCGGCCGCGGCGGCGCTGGTCGTTCTAACGAGTTGCGCGACCGTCGTGATCCGCGTGCCAGCCGCGATCGTCGCGATGACTGGCGCAACTACGACGATACCCGCGAAGAGCGTCGCGGCGGCTACCGTGGTGGTCGCGGCGGCAACCAGGCCGGTTCCCGTGGCGGCCGCGCCGGCGGTCGCGATAACCGCGGCAGCTATGGCAACAGCCGTGGCGGCAAGCGTGGTAGCAGCTCCCGTCGTCCCGGTGACGGCGGCGGCAAGCGCAAGTAACATACGCATCGCGCTCTAAGTCGAGGCGACCAGAGGGCTCCGGGCATGTTTTTGCTCGGAGCCCTTTTTGGTGCAAGGGGGACAGGTTCATATGCACCAACGTCTTGAAGTTGCGGTGGAATACGGACCGTTTTGGCCTTTTGAGCGGCTTTTCAGTCCCTATTTCACCGCAACTCATGATTGGTGCAAAGTAACCTGTCCACGATGCACCAGAGTGAGGAGTGTCCCCAAGTGCCGCATTGTGGGTAACGCGTTTTATCAAATATGGCATTTATCTGCGGTAATGTTCTATTTCACCGCTGAGGGTGACATTTTATACCGCCTGCCGAACCGTATGGAGACCTCACAACTTTTTAGGTCAGTGTTGTGCGTGTAGCAATTTCGCCCGGCCTCGCCTCCGGGCTGCCATGTGAGAGGGGATCTTATGGCTCGACTGCACGTAATGGAACGCAGCCACGCTCAGGCCGTCATGGACGACCTGCACGATGCACTCGGACGTCGTCTGGCGGTGAGTTCGCTCGCCCCGTGCCCCGTCGAGTTTACGGCGGCGCTCGTCAACCTGTGCTCCACCCAGAGCTGCGGCAAGTGCACGCCCTGCCGCGTGGGCCTGAGCGTGCTGAGCGACCTGCTCGCCGATGTGCTCGAGGGCCGCGCCGACGAGTCCACGCTCAACTTGACTGAGCGCACTGCCCGCACCATCTATCTTTCGAGCGACTGCGCCATCGGTTACGAGGCCGGTGCCATGGCGCTTACGGCTATCCGCGGTTTTCGCGACGATTTTGAACACCACATCCGCGAGCACTCCTGTGGCTTTGACCGCGAGGCCCGCGTCCCGTGCGTCTCGGGCTGCCCGGCGCACGTCGACATTCCCGGTTACATTTCGCTCGTCGAGGCCGGCCGCTATGCCGATGCCGTCAAGGTCATCCGCAAGAACAACCCGCTGCCGCTCGTCTGCGGTTTGGTGTGCGAGCATCCCTGCGAGATGCACTGCCGTCGCGGCATGGTCGACGATCCCATGAACATCCTCGCCCTCAAGCGTTTTGCCGTTGAGCACAGCGACCTCAATGATTACAAGCCCAGCGTGGCTGACAACACCGGCAAGCGCATCGCCGTGATTGGCGGCGGCCCGGCCGGCCTTTCCTGCGCCTACTACCTGGCCGTGATGGGCCATAAGGTGACGATCTTTGAGCAGCGCCACCACCTGGGCGGCATGCTGCGCTATGGCATTCCCAGCTACCGTCTGCCGCGCGAGCGCCTGCAGGCCGAGATCGACTGGATTATGAGCGCCGGCATCGACGTGGAACTCGACCACTCCGTCAATGGCGAGGAACTTGCCCGCCTGCGCGACGAGTTCGATGCCGTCTACCTGGCCATTGGTGCCCACAGTGATAAGAAGCTCGGCCTTCCGGGCGAAGAGGCGCTCGGTGTGGAGTCGGCCGTCAAGATGCTGCGCGCCATCGGCGACGACGAGCTGCCCGACCTGAGCGGTCAGCGCGTGTGCGTCATCGGCGGCGGCAACGTGGCCATGGACGTGGCGCGCTCTGCCGTGCGCTGCGGTGCCGAAAAGGTAAGCATCGTCTACCGCCGTCGCATCTGCGACATGACGGCGCAGGATGCCGAGATTGCCGGCGCCCAGGCCGAGGGCTGCGAGGTTCTTGAGCTCACCGCACCGCTCGCTATTGAGACGGGCGAGGAAGGTCGCGTGAGTGGCCTGCGCGTGCAGCCGCAGATTATCGGCGAGCCCCGTCGTGGGCGTCCGGCCCCGCGTGCCGCCGCCACGCCCGAGCGCGTCATTCCCTGCGAGCGCGTGTTTGTGGCCATTGGCCAGGACATCGATTCCAAGCCGTTTGAGGAGATGGGCGTTGCCTGCAAGTGGGGCTGCATCGTCACCGATTCGGATGGCGCCGTGCCTAACTTCGATGGCCTCTTTAGTGGCGGCGACTGCCAGACTGGTCCCGCCACCGTCATCCGGGCCATCAACGCCGGCCGCGTTGCTTCGGCAAATATCGACCGCTATCTGGGTTTTGACAACAAGATCAAGCTCGACGTTGAGCTGCCGACCGTGCAGTTTAAGGGCAAGCACGAGTGCGGCCGCTGCGAGCTAGGCGAGCGCGAGGCCGGCGAGCGCATCCACGATTGGAATCTGGTCGAGCAGGGCCTTACCGAGGAGGAGGCACGCCAGGAGGCAAGCCGCTGCCTGCGTTGCGACCACTTTGGCTTTGGCGCGTTCCGCGGAGGGAGGAACCTGGAATGGTAGAGCCCAACAACCCCACTGTCAGCGACAACACCGAAAGCGGAGCACTCAACATGGTCAAGCTCACTATCGATAATTGCGAGGTCGTGGTGCCCGAGCACACCACGATCCTGGACGCGGCCAAGTCCGTCGGTATCCAGATTCCCACCCTGTGCTACCTGCGCGATCTAAACGAGATCGGCGGCTGCCGCGTGTGCGTGGTCGAGGTTGAGGGCTGCGACCAGCTGGTTGCCGCCTGCAACAACTACGTGCTCGACGGCATGGTGGTCCACACCAACAGCCCCAAGGCCCGCGAGGCGCGTCGCACCAACGTGCAGCTGCTACTGTCCCAACACGACTCGCGCTGTACGAGCTGCGTGCGCAGTGGTAACTGCAACCTGCAGACCATCGCCAACGACCTGGGCATCTTCTATCTGCCGTACGAGCAGCACCTGGCGGGCGAGGGCTGGGACTTCGATTTCCCCATCATCCGCGATAACGACAAGTGCATTAAATGCATGCGGTGCATCAAGGTGTGCGAGAGCGTGCAGGGCTTAGGGATTTGGGACCTGACCAACCGCGCCACGCATACCGCCGTGGGCACCCGCGGGCGTGCGCCGATCGGCAAGACCGATTGCGTCGCGTGTGGTCAGTGCATCACGCATTGTCCGACGGGCGCCCTGCGCGAGCGTGACGATACCGAGACCGTGTTCGACGCCATCGCCGATCCCGACAAGATCGTGCTGGCGCAGATTGCGCCGGCCGTGCGTAGCGCCTGGGGCGAGGAGCTCGGCATTCCGCGCGATGAGGCCACCGTCGAGCGCCTGGCCTGTGCGCTGCGCCGCGTGGGCTTTGAGTACGTGTTCGACACCGATTTCTCGGCCGACCTCACCATTATGGAGGAGGGCTCCGAGCTGCTCGAGCGCCTGGGTAAGGCCGCCAAGGGCGAGGGCGACAGCCGCAGCTGGCCCATGTTCACGAGCTGCTGCCCGGGCTGGGTACGCTTTGTGAAGGCGCGTTACCCCGAGTTTGTCGACAGCCTGTCCACGTCCAAGTCGCCGCAGCAGATGTTCGGCGCCATCGCCAAGACCTACTACGCCAAGGTGCTGGGCGTGGAGCCCGAGCGCCTGTTTGTGGTGTCCGTGATGCCGTGCACGGCCAAGAAGGCCGAGTGCGCGCTGCCGAGCATGGTGGGCGAGGACGGCACGCCCGATGTGGACGTTGCACTGACGGTGCGCGAGATGGTGCGCATGGTCCGCGCGAGCCACGTGAGCGTGGATACGCTGGTTGAGGAGCCGCTCGACACGCCGCTGGGCTTTGGCACGGGCGCAGGTGTGATCTTTGGCGCCACGGGCGGCGTGATGGAGGCCGCCGTGCGCTCGGCCTATTACCTGGTGACGGGCAAGAACCCCGACGCCGACTTCTTTACCGATGTGCGCGGCCTGGACGGCTGGAAGGAGGCCGTGGCCGATATCGATGGCACCAAGGTACGCGTCGCCGTGGCGCACGGGCTGGGCAACGCCGCCCGCCTGCTCGACGCGATTCGCGACGGCCGCGTGAGCTATGACTTCGTTGAGGTCATGGCGTGCCCGGGCGGCTGTGTCGGTGGCGGCGGTCAGCCCATCCATGACGGCTGTGAGCTGGCAGCCGAGCGCGGCCAGGTGCTGTGGGGCTTGGATGCTGCTGCGGATATTCGCTTCTCGCACGAGAATCCCGATGTCCAGGCATGCTACCGCGAGTTCTTGGGCGAGCCGCTCTCGCCGCTGGCCGAGGAGCTGCTGCATACCGACCATCACGCATGGACGATGCCTAACGAGGGGACGTGCTAGCGATGCGCGCGTTTAATGTTGAGATGTCGCGCCGGGGGTTTGCCTCGGCGCTCGCTGCGGGCGCCCTGTCGCTTGCGCTCGCGGGCTGTGGCGGCGGGGCTGCCGGTGCCGGGTCCGCCGCGGGCTCGGCTGCCACAGACGGCGCCGGTGCTGCTGCAGAGCCGGTCGAGGTGCACGTCGCCTCGCTCAAGGGGCCGACCTCGATTGGTCTGGTGCAGTTTATGGACCGGGCGGCCGATGGCGAGACGGACAATGAGTTCGACTTTGCGATCAACACCGCCGCCGACGAGATTGTGCCCAAGGTCATTCAGGGCGATATCGACATTGCCCTGGTGCCGGCCAACGTGGCGAGCGTGCTCTACAACAAGACCGAGGGCGCGGTGCAGGTCATCGACATCAACACGCTGGGCGTGCTGAACGTGGTGACGGGCGACGCGAGTGTGACCTCGTTTGGCGATCTGGCGGGTCGCACCGTCTACATGACGGGCAAGGGCACCACGCCAGAGTACGTCATGAACTACCTGCTGGAGCGCGCGGGCCTGACCGGCCAGGTGGCGCTCGAGTTTAAGAGCGAGCCCACCGAGGTGCTGTCGGCCCTGCTTGCCGACCCGTCCGCCGTGGGCGTGCTGCCGGAGCCGTTCAAGACCGCTGCCATCGCCAAGAGCGAGGGCAAGCTGTCGGCACCGGTGAGCCTGACTGATGTGTGGGACGAACTGGCGGGTGACACGGGCTCGCGCTTGCTGACGGGCGTGACCGTGGTGCGCCGTGCCTTTGCCGAGGAGCATCCCGAGGCCGTGACGGAATTCTTGAGCTGCCATGCGGCGAGCGTGAAGGCCGTGAACGCGGCGCCGGCGGACTGGGCGCAGGCCGTGGTCGATGCAGGCATCGTGGATAACGCCACGATTGCCGAAAAGGCGATTCCCGGGTGCATGCTCGTGCGCCAGACGGGGAAGGATATGAAGGCGGCGCTCGGTGGGTACCTGCAGGTGCTGGCCGATGCGGACGCGAGCGCCGTGGGTGGCAAGCTCCCGGCTGACGATTTCTACTACATGGAGTAGCCCGTGCGTGCGTTTGCTCGACAAATGACGGAGCGTATGAAGGCGGTGGCGGCAGCAGGTGCCGTCGCCGCCTTTTGGCTTGCCGCGTGGATGCTGGTGGCGGCGCTGGTGGCGCAGCCGTTGATCTTGCCTGGGCCGGGTGTTGTTGCCCTGGCGCTGCTGCGCCTGGTGCGCGATGGCGGTACCTGGGCGATTTTGGCGGGCTCGGGCGCGCGAATACTGGGCGGGCTGGCGCTTGCCGCGGCGTGTGGTGGCGTGCTTGCCGGGATTTCGTCACGTTCGCGGGCGTTTGCGCACCTGGTGGCTCCGGCACTGTCGTTTGTAAAGGCGACGCCGGTCGCCTGCGTGGTGGTCCTGCTGCTCATTTGGCTGGGGTCGGCGCGCGTGAGCATCGCGGCGGTCTTTTTGATGGCGCTGCCGGGCGTGTATTTTTCGCTGGCCGAGGGCTTGGCACAAGTGGATAAACCGCTGGAGCAGATGTTCCGTCTGCATGGCGTGCGCGGCTGGCGCCTGTTTTGCGTCCATACCTGGCGCGAGGTGCTGCCGTTTGTGCTTTCGTGCGCCCGCGCCGTGATCGGCATGAGCTGGAAGGCCGGCGTGGCAGCCGAGCTGATCGGCATGGCGGTGGGCACCGTGGGTGAGCGCATCTATCAGGCAAAGCTTTTGATTGAGACGGCTGATCTGCTGGCGTGGACCGTGTTGGTCGTAGCCGCCTCGTGGGCGTGTGAGCGCGTGCTGGTGTGGCTTCTGCGGGTTTCGGGGCCCGTGGCGTGGCGCGCGGCCGTGCGGGCGCATGGGCATGGACTGCGCGGGCGTGCGGGGGCTGCGAGCGATGGCGCTGCGGCGGAGCTTGCGCTTGCCGTGGGCGATCGCGCGCCGTGGGCTCCGGCACTGGACGGTCTGGCGCTCAACGTGCCCGCGGGCGGGCGTATCTGTGTGATGGGTGCTTCGGGTGCGGGCAAGTCGACGCTGCTTGCGCTAGCGGCGGGGGAGTCCGCGCCGTGCTCGATGGTGTTTCAGGATGCACGCTTGGTCGAATCCGCCTCGGCGCTGGATAACGTGTTGGTGTGCGCCGATGCGCGCGTGGATGCTTCGAGCGCCGCGGCATTGCTGCGCCTGCTGGTGCCAGGGATCGACGTGCATGCTCGCGTGGCCGAGCTTTCGGGCGGGCAGCGCCGTCGCGTCGAGATCGCTCGAGTCCTGCTGTGCCCGGGCGGCGCCGTTATTCTGGACGAGCCCTTTACCGGTCTAGATACCGCCGCACGCGACGCATGCGCCGAGGTCGTGCTCGACCTGCTCGACGGCCGCATGCTCCTGCTCGCCACGCACGATGTCGCCGACGCTCAGGCCCTCGATATCTCGGACATCATCACGCTCTAAATACTAACTCAGCTACAAAATGATTCGTTTTCCTCCGTTCCCATGGGGTCGGGTGTGGTATTCTATCTGCGGGGTAATACTTAGGAATACCAAGTAATACCAACGCCGCAGAAACAAACTCCGGATGCGGGCCAATCGGGTTGCCTTCACAGCCCGTCGCCCAGCCGCGTGGCCCGCATCTATCCGCACTACCGTCGTTTCAAAAAGGAAGCGCCATGGCAGAACACATGACCCCCGTAGTCGCGAAGGTCTTGCCCGAGGAGAAGGCAGCCTTCGCGGCGGCAACTCAGCTCGTGGGCACCACGCCGTCCAACGCCATCCGCATGTTTATCGCCGCGTTCAATCGCTGCGGCACCTTTCCGTTTGACATCTCGCCCAACGGGGCCTTTGGCAAAGAGTGTCCTCAACAGCTAGTCGTTGAAGAACGTCCCCAATGACTAGTCGTCGGGAGGAGGTCGGCATGCTCAATGCGATGATTTGGGCGCTTGCCTGTTTTGGCGTCGTCGCTGCCGATATTGCCCTGAGCGTGGTTTTGTTTTCCGCTCTGGGCGTCGCGTCAGTGTTCATGGGTTTTTCGATCGATGACCTCGACATTCAATTGCTTCAGGCTGCCGCGCAGATGGCGTCGTTTTTGATGGCGCTGCTGTGGTGGCGTTATCTGTGGCCGCGTTCGTTTATGGCACGCCGGCAAAGCGAGCACCCGCTCGGCGGGGGAGCGCGTGGGGCGTGGAAACGCATCGCCTGCGTTATCGTGATTGGCCTTGCCCTGCAGGTGGTCGTTGGTTACGTGACCGACGCCGCGCTGTCGCTGTTGCCCGAGGCCGCGGCCGACTACAGCGAGCTTGTCGAGGAAACAGGCATGGGCGACACCAGCTATCTCGCCGTCCTGACTACGGTGCTCGGCGCCCCATTTTGTGAAGAGCTGCTGGTGCGCGGCATTATTTTTGAGTTTTCGCTCCGAGCGTTTAATCCGCAGTGCCGCCCACTTTGGAAGCGCCGGCGTCGTGCGAGCGCGCAGGACGGCGCCATGGTGCCCTGGGCGGCCCCAAGTACGTGGGGTATTGCCGCGGCGATTGTGCTGCAGGCGGCAATCTTCGGTTTTATGCACATGAATTGGGTGCAGGGTTGCTACGCGGGTGCCGCCGGCCTCATCTTTGGTTGGGTGCTCGTGACGACCGGAAAGCTCCGCTACACGATCCTGCTGCACTTTGCCTTTAATGCCGGGTCGTATCTCATGACGTTGCTCTGGTTTGTGAACACGCCGCTCGATGTGGCAATTACGGTCGCTATCGCCGGCGTCATCCTCGTTGAGGCAATGCGTTCGCTGCGCCACGCGTGTGGGGTGGATGCAGCGAACGCACCGCTGCCCTAGTTGCGGCGACCGCCTCCGTTGGCACCCTGACGCCCCTGGGCCGCGCGGTTGCGGCCTGCGGTGTTCTGCGCACGCGACATGCCGCTGTGGCCCTTGCTGCCCTTGGGTCCCTTGCCGGCGGCGCCACCGTGGGCCTTGCCGCCCTTCTTGCCGGTGCCATGCCCGCCGCTGGCCGATGTCTCGCCCGGGCGTGGTGGCACGGGGCGAATCAGACAATGCTTGGTGTAGCCGATCAGGTCACGACGCCCGGCCTTTTCCAGTGCCTCGCGCACGAGCTTGTAGTTCTCGGGTTTGCGATACTGGATGAGCGCGCGTTGCATGGCCTTCTCGTGCGGGTCGCGCGCCACATAGATCGGCTCCATGGTGCGCGGATCCACGCCGGTGTAGTACATGCACGTCGACATGGTGGACGGTGTGGGGTAGAAGTCCTGCACCTGCTCGGGCATGTAGCCCATGTCGCGCACGGCTTCGGCAAGGTCCACGGCTTCCTTCATGGTCGAGCCGGGGTGGCTCGAGATCAGATACGGCACCACGTACTGCTTGAGTCCGTATTCGCGGTTCAGGCGTTCAAATTTACGGCAGAACGCGTCGTAGACGGCTCGGCTCGGCTTGCCCATCACACTCAGCACCGCGTCGCTCACGTGCTCGGGTGCCACGCGGAGCTGGCCCGAGACATGGTGCTCCAGCAGCTCGCGCAAAAACTCGTCCGAGGCGTCGGCCATGGTGTAGTCAAAGCGGATGCCGCTGCGGACGAAGACCTTCTTGACGCCCGGCAGCTGGCGCAGGTCGCGCAGCAACTGCGTGTAGCCGCTCTCGTCGACCACCATGTTCTTGCACACGCTCGGCCACAGGCAGCGCTTGTTCTTGCACACGCCGTGCTTGAGCTGCTTGTCGCAGGCAGGGCGGCTAAAGTTTGCCGTCGGTCCGCCCACGTCGTTGATGTAGCCCTTAAACTCGGGATCGCGCGTGAGCAGCTCGGCCTCGCGCATGATCGAATCGTGGCTGCGCATCTGCAGCACGCGCCCCTGGTGGAAGGTGAGGGCGCAAAATGAGCACTCACCAAAACAGCCACGGTTGGAGCTAATGGAAAACTTGATCTCGGCAAAGGCCGGCACGCCGCCTGCCACGTCGTAGTCGGGATGCCAATCGCGTGCGTAGGGGAGCTCGGCTACCTCGTCCATCTCATCGGTGGTGAGCGTCGCCGATGGCGGGTTCTGCACCACATAGACGCTGTTGGGGTAGGGCTCTACCAGGCGGTGTCCGGTGATGGGGTCCATATTCTGCTGCTGCACATTGAAGCTGCGTGCGTAGTTGAGCTTGTCGGCGGTAAGGTCGTCCCAGCTGGGCAGCAGGTCGTAGTCGTAGACCTCGTCGAGCGAACCCGTGCGGTAAACGGTGCCATTGATATAGGTAATCTGGTCGACGGGCAGTCCCGCGTCGAGCGCGTCGGCGATCTCGACGATTGCGTGCTCGCCCATGCCGTAGATGAGGATGTCGGCGCCCGAGTCGAGTAGTACCGAGCGCTTGAGCTTGTCCTGCCAGTAGTCGTAGTGGGCCAGGCGGCGCAGGCTTGCCTCGATGCCGCCGATAATGATGGGAGCGTCCTTAAACGTCTGGCGGATGAGGTTGCCGTAGACCGTGACGGCACGATTGGGGCGGTGACCTTCCTCGCCGCCGGGCGTGTAGGCATCGGTGTGGCGGCGGTGCTTGGTCACCGAATAGTGGTTGACCATGGAGTCCATGTTACCGGCGCTGACCAAAAAGCCCAGGCGCGGCTCGCCGAGCACGCTGATGCTGGCGGGGTCGGTCCAGTCGGGCTGGCAGATGATGCCCACCTTGTAGCCGTGCGCGTCGAGGACGCGGCTGATAATGGCCATGCCAAAGCTGGGGTGGTCCACGTAGGCGTCGCCGCAGATGTAGACAAAGTCGCACTGGTCCCAACCGCGCGCATCCATGTCGGCGCGGCTGACAGGGAGGAACTTATCGCGGCCCGGGCGCCAGGGGCGGACAGGCGCTGCCGGGGCATGAGTGGTGTGGCCGCTCTGGGCCTTACCGCCGCGCTTTTGCTGCTGGCCCTGTTTGCCCTGCTGACTGCGCTGGTTGTTCTGAGCGTGCTGAGGCTTTTTTGCCACGATCCCTCCCGGTGTTTGTATGCTGCACGTAATTGTAACCAGTCTTTTTGGGACGGGGCTAAAAAGACTGGTGGAGTACACGAGCTGGCGGATCGGCGTGTCGATGCGGGTGTTGTTTGTTTCCAGACTGTGTATCCCTGTGTCGAAGGGGTCGTCTCGCGCGCACGCCATGTTGTCAATGGGTTACAGTATGAACGGCGGCTATGTTTCCGCCAACGCACGAGAGAGTCGTCAACAAGGAGGATGCACGACGATGCAGCGTGCCAAACAGATATCGGAGTCTATTGAGCTGGGCATCATCTTGGCGCTCGCCGGTGGCTTTATGGACGTGTATTCGTACATTGGGCGCGACCATGTTTTCGCCAACGCGCAAACAGGCAACATCCTGCTCGTGGGAGTGAGCATCTCGGAGGGCAACTGGGCACTTGCGGGGCGCTACTTCTTCCCTGTGGTGTCGTTTGCCGTGGGTATTATGCTTGCCGATCTGGTACACGAGCGGTTTGGCAGCGTGATCCACTGGCGTCAGGTGACGGTGTTCTTTGAAGCCGTCATCTTGCTGGGCGTGAGCTTTATCCCCGGTGGCGGTTACAACCTGCTCGCCAACTGCCTCACCTCTTTTGCCTGCGGCATGCAAGTCGAGAGCTTCCGCAAGATCCACGGTCACGGCATCGCTACGACCATGTGCATCGGCAACTTGCGCAACGCGCTGCAAAACGTGGACGATTACATCATCACCCACAGGCGCGGCTTTTTGGAAAACGGCCTGCTGTACTTTGGCGTGATCTTTACCTTTGTGTTTGGCGCCGTGTTGGGCAACTGGTGTATTGAACGCATGGGCCTGCATGCCATCGTCGTGGCGAGCTTGCTGCTGTTTGTCGCGTTTGCCATCATGTTCATCGACCGCGAGCGCGACTTGCGCTTACGCTGGAAGGTTGCGGCCGAGGCTTGGAAAGAGGGCTGCCGAAAGTAACCGATTGCGGCAAAGGGGCTGTTCCTTTGCCGCAATATTTTTCATCATCTGTTGAAACGCTTTAACACTTTTGACGTTCTCACGCGTTTTTTGTTTCAAAAGCGTTAGGATGGGACTTATAGCGCGGGGCGTAATGGGTGCCCCGCACACGATGGGAGGCTATCAATGGCTAATCGTTTCGTTCTCAATACCATCTCTTATCATGGTTCCGGCGCCATCAAGGAGATCCCCGGCGAGCTCCAGCGTCGCGGCTACAAGAAGATCTTCGTCTGCTCCGACCCCGATCTGGTCAAGTTTGGCGTTACCGCTAAGGTGACCGATGAGCTCGATGCCGCCGGCATCGCTTGGAGCCTCTACTCCGATATCAAGCCCAACCCCACCATCCAGAACGTCAAGGACGGCGTCGAGGCCTTCAAGGCCGCCGAGGCTGACGCTATCGTGACCATTGGTGGCGGCTCCTCCATGGACACCGCTAAGGCCATCGGCATTATTATCAACAACCCCGAGTTCGCCGATGTCCGCAGCCTCGAGGGCGTTGCTCCCACTAAGAACCACGCCGTGTTCACCATCGCCGTGCCGACGACCGCCGGTACCGCCGCTGAGGTGACCATCAACTACGTCATCACCGACCCCGAGAAGGTCCGCAAGTTCGTGTGCGTCGACACCAACGATGCCCCCGAGGTTGCTGTCGTCGATCCCGACATGATGGCTTCCATGCCTGCCGGCCTGACCGCTTCCACTGGCATGGACGCTCTGACCCACGCCATCGAGGGCTACACCACCAAGGGCGCTTGGGAGCTCTCCGACATGTTCCACTTTGAGGCTATTAAGCTGATCAGCGAGAACCTGCGCGACTCTGTCGCCGAGGCCAAGTCCGGTCAGCCCGGCTCCGGCCGCGAGGGCATGGCTCTTGGCCAGTATGTCGCCGGCATGGGCTTCTCCAATGTTGGCCTGGGCATCGACCACGCCATGGCTCACACCCTGTCCGCTCACTACGACACCCCGCACGGCGTCGCCTGCGCCATGCTGCTGCCGATTGCCATGGAGTTCAACAGGCCGGTTTGCGCCGAGCGCCTGGCCAAGGTTGCCGTTGCCATGGGCGTTGACACCACGGGCATGAGCACCGACGAGGCCGCCGACGCCGCCATCGCCGCCGTCAAGCAGCTCTCCGCCGACGTGAACATCCCGCACGTCTGCGAGGCCATGAAGGCTGACGAGATCGAGGTCCTGGCCAAGGACGCCATGGCCGACGCTTGTTTCCCGGGTAACCCGCGCGAGGCAACGCTCGACGACGTCATCGAGCTCTTCAAGAAGATCTGCCCGGCTGCCTAGCCCAGTTTGGTGGTCCTTCGCCCGTAGGTGTATGGTCTTTTGACGTGCCGCTGGCCCCGCCGTGCTACGCACGGCGGGGCTTTTTGTGCTGCGTCGATGCCCTGAGACGGACAAAACCAAGGCGTACTGCCCGCTGCGGATAGGTGGTGCACTTCCCTGCGTGCATTTTTGGGAGTATTCAACAAGCTCTTAAAAATGCATAACGTTGTGAATGGGCGGTAGTGATCCGCAGGCGCCCATCGACAGCCATTGTGGGCGGGCTATCGATGAGTGGAGGGGGTTGTTACTGAGTTTCTGCTTTGCGACGACCTGCAACACTGCTGTAACCGCGTCGTTTTGTCGTTCGTGATGGGGCCGTTGGGGCCCACGGTGCTGAATACTCCGTTTTTTGCACGGTCCAAGGTGGGGCACCCTGAGACGAAGCAAAAAGATGCCTCATTTCTATGCAAATACCAATAGGATTTATGCAAGATTGAGATTGTAAACCGTGCACGTGCACAAAACCGGTGCGGGGACGTCTGGAGGCGGCTCGGCTCCTGGGGCATTGCACGTGCAGAACGGTTAAAATCGGGACTCGGTCTTAGTTTTACTTGGAAGGATGCATATGACTTCTAATATTTATGCTTCTCTAGAGGAGACGCTCTCCTATATCGCAGGACAGCTTAAGACGCTGACTTCTATCGCTTCGCCTACGGGGTTTACTCGTGCGGCGACTGATTATCTGATGGAGACCCTGCGCGATATGGGGTTTGGGCCTGAGCGTTCTAATAAGGGTAACGTGCTCGTTGAGCTTGGCGGCGAGGGCGAGCCGCTCGTACTGGCGAGCCATGTCGATACCCTAGGCGCCATGGTGCGTTCCATTAAGGACAATGGCCGCCTGCGCCCCACGACGCTCGGTGGGCATCAGTGGTCTACGGCCGATGGCGAGAACTGCACCGTCTACACGCGCGACGGCAATGTCTACACGGGCGTGGTTCTTAACACCGAGCCTTCGGCGCACGTGGCCGACGAGCCGGTCAAGACCATCGAGAAGAACATGGAGATCTTGCTCGACGAGAACGTCGACAGCAAGGACGATGTGCTCGAGCTGGGTATTCAGACCGGCGACATCATCGCTATGGATCCTCGCACGACGGTGACGGAGAGCGGCTACATTAAGAGCCGCTTCCTGGATGACAAGCTATCGGCCGCCATTTTGTTGGGCTTGGCGCGTGCCGTCGCCGCTGGCGAGGTGACGCTTTCGCGTAAGGTTTCGCTGCTCTTTACCGTGTACGAGGAGGTGGGCCACGGCGGCGCCTTCGTGCCGGCCGACACGCGCGAGATGATCAGCGTTGACATGGGCTGCGTGGGCGACGACCTAGGCTGCACCGAGCACATGGTGTCGATCTGCGCCAAGGATTCGGGCGGTCCGTACAACTACGACCTGGTGACGGCGCTGTCCAATATCGCGCGCGAGCTTGAGCTCGATTACGCTATCGACGTGTATCCGCATTACGGTTCGGACGTCGAAGCCACGCTCTCTGCCGGCTACGACATTCGCCATGGTCTGATCGGCCCCGGCGTGTATGCGAGCCACAACTACGAGCGTAGCCACATGGACGGCGTGCGCAACACCTTCGAGCTCGTCCGCGCCTACGTACAGCGCTAGCGATGCAGAGGCCTCGGCTGATACGGCAGTACCGACCGAGGCCGTCCTCTCTAAGTTGCGGTGAAATAGGGACTGTTTGGCGGTTTTAAATGCTTAAACAGTCCCTATTTCACCGCAATTTATGAAGGGGATGGGGCTACTTAAGTGCGCCGGTCACCGTGCCGCCGCCGAGGACGATGTCGCCGTGGTAGACTACAACGGCCTGGCCGGGGGCGATGGCTCGCTGCGGCTCGTCAAAAGTCAGCAGCATTTGCCCGTCTTCGCCGCGCGTAAGGGTCGCTGCTTGGTCTTTCTGACGGTAACGGTACTTGGCGCCCACGCGAATGCCGCCGGCATCGAGTTCTGCCTCCATGCGGTCGGCAGGGGCGCTCCAGATCCAGTCGTCGGCCGTGAGTGCTGTGGCCGTTAGGTCCTCGGCCTCGCCCAGATGCACGGTGTTGTTGGCGGCATCGACGCCCGTCACATACACGGGATGCGCCATCGCGACGCCCAAGCCCTTGCGCTGGCCGATGGTATAGCGCAACGCGCCGTTATGGCGTCCGACCACGCTGCCGTCGCGCCACACAATGTCGCCCGGTGCAGCGGGATGTCCGCAGCGGCGCTCGATATAGCCCGCGTAGTCACCGTCTGGAATAAAGCAGATGTCCTCGCTTTCGGCCTTCTGGGCGTTGGTAAAGCCTTGCTCGGCGGCTATGCGGCGCACGTCGCGCTCTTTGTCTAGGCCTGCCAGCGGAAAGATCGTGTGCGCCAGGCGCTCCTGCGTAAGCGAATATAAAAAGTAGCTCTGGTCCTTTTTGGGATCTTCGCCGCGATGCAGCTGCCAGGTGCCGTCTACTGTCTGGCTTGTTTTGGCGTAATGACCCGTTGCGATGTAGTCGCAGCCCATGTCCAGCGCCGCACCGAGCAACGTGCCAAACTTTATGTGGCGGTTGCAGATGATGCACGGGTTGGGCGTCAGCCCCTCCTGGTAGGCGTTCACAAAGCGCTCGATAACGCTGTGGTCGAAGGTCTGCTGCAAGTCGAGCACATGGTGGGGTATCCCCAGACGCTCGGCGACGGCCTTCGCATCGGCGATGTCGCGGTCGACCTTACTCATGCCCGTGGCGGGATCGGGCGCGGGGCGGGTGAGGCGCATGGTGGCGCCGACGCATTCGTAGCCCTGGCTTTTGAGCAGGTACGCGGTCACGCTGGAATCGACGCCGCCGCTCATGGCGACGAGCACGCGCTTGTTGTGCATGGGGAGGTTCTCCTTGGTGGCATGTGGCCAAAAAAGAAAAGCGGCGCGGGAGGCTGGTTCCGCGCCGCAGACATTGTAGCAAGTTCGGGCGTCTCGTGGGACACCCTGATTGGATGGGCTCAGACTGCCGGGAGAGAGGAGACCGGCTCGTCCGTGGGCTCAACCTATGGGCGACAGGCCCTAGTCCTGGAAGAGCGCCGTGGACAGGTAGCGCTCGCCGGTGTCGACAAGCAGGGCCACGATGGTCTTGCCCTCGTTCTCGGGGCGCTTGGCCAGCTGCAGCGCGGCCCACACGGCGGCGCCGGACGAAATGCCCACGAGCACGCCCTCCTTGTGGCCCACGGCGCGGCCGGTCGCAAAGGCGTCGTCGTTCTCGACGGGGATGATCTCGTCATAGACCTGGGTGTCGAGGACGTCGGGCACAAAACCGGCGCCGATACCCTGGATCTTGTGCGGGCCGGCTTGGCCCTTGGAGAGCACCGGGGAAGTGGCGGGCTCGACGGCGACGACCTTGATTTCGGGGTTCTGCTCCTTAAGGAACTCACCCACGCCGGTCACGGTGCCGCCGGTTCCAACGCCGGCGACGAAGATGTCGACTTCGCCGTCGGTGTCATCCCAGATCTCGGGGCCGGTCGTGGCCTTGTGGATGGCGGGGTTGGCGGGGTTCACAAACTGGCCGGCGATGATGCTGTTTGGCGTCTCCTTCTGCAGTTCCTCGGCCTTGGCGATGGCGCCCTTCATGCCCTTGGAACCGTCGGTGAGCACGAGCTGTGCGCCATATGCCTGCATAAGCTTGCGGCGTTCGACGGACATAGTCTCGGGCATGGTGATGATCACCTTGTAGCCGCGAGCCGCCGCTACCGAGGCGATGCCGACGCCGGTGTTGCCACTCGTGGGCTCGATGATGGTGTAGTCGCCGCCGCGCACGAGCTTGCCGGCCTTCTCGGCCTCGTCGATCATGTTCTTGGCGACGCGGTCTTTGACGGAGCCGGCGGGGTTGAAGTATTCCAGCTTGACGAGCACGCGGGCCTTGAGGTCCTCATCGGCCTCAAAGTGAGTGAGCTCCAGAAGCGGAGTGTGGCCGATAAGCTGATCGATGGACGTGTAAACATTGCTCATGGTGAACCTCCAAAGTGTTCAAATGACTGGATACCGTGTGGTTTTACGGTGTGTGTAGCAGCGAAACCCACAAACCTTATGGGTTGTTCGTTTTGCTGTTGGCAAGCATAGTAGACAGTAAAGCCTAGTAACGCAATAGGAAATAGAAGATTATTACGAGTCGATTAACCATCTTGACCGGAACGGGTATTTTCAAAACCAATATTTCGGCTAGAATTTCTACGGACTAAATGACCGAAAGGCAGCACTATACATGTTGGTTTCTACTAAGGGCAGATATGCCCTGCGCGTTATGGTCGATCTGGCCGAGCACCAGGCAGCCGGTCGCATCCCGCTCAAAGAGATCGCGGCGCGACAGGGGATTTCCGAGAAATATCTCGAGAACATTTTGGCTACGCTCGTGCGCGCCAACATGCTCTCGGGCATGCGCGGCAAGGGCGGCGGCTATGTGCTCACGCGCCCGCCCGAGCAATACACGGTGGGCGAGATCTTGCGCCTGACCGAGGGCAGTCTGGCGCCGGTCGCCTGCCTGGATGGCGACTGCAAGGGCTGCTCGCGTTCGGATGAGTGCCCCACGCTCGACGTGTGGAAGAACCTGGACAAGCTCATCAACGACTACCTCGACGGTGTGACGCTCGATCAACTTGTCGCTCCCAACCATGGCTACGACTACGTCATCTAACCCACACCTGCATTTGGGGACGGGGTGGAAATGGTAGATTTTCTCGCCCTTTGAGACTTGGCAAATAAGAAGGCCGCCCATTTTTGCGATGGGCGGCCTTCGTTTTGGGCTGTTGAGACGGACACGGCCGGAATGGCCGTTTTAGTCCTCGGCGATGCTGTCGAGGATGCTGCGCGTGATGGACACCAGGATGCTGCCCATAAAGGCCGATCCAAAGCTGGCGATGGAGATGCCGACGCCCAGCAGGTTGACCGACAGGTAACTCGCGAGCTCAAGCATAAAGCTGTTGACGACAAGCTGGAAAATGCCCAGCGTAATGATCGTGAGCGGCAGCGAGATGACCGTGAGGAACGGTTTGACGAACGAATCGACAATGTTCAGGAACAGTCCCACAAAGGCAAAGCAGACCCAGGTCTCGGCAAAGCCGAAGGGTTGGATACCGGGGACGAGGAACGTGGCGATCGCGATGGCGATCGAGGTGAAGAGCCAGTTAAGCATAAAGCGCATGGCGTGAATCCTTTCTTGCGCCGGGATTGCTGGCGTCGCGTGAAGCGGCTTACGGCGGCGACCTGGATGGTTGCGCGGGCGCGCCGCGGTGTTTGGGCGCCCATTGTCTCAAATATTCGTGGAGCTTACGTGCGCATATGGTTTCTAAACGGCGTTCGTCCTGAAAAACGCGCCGCTGGCAGAGAGTCTTGTCGCTTTAGTTTGGTGGTGTGCTACACTGCTACGGGCAAAAGCCACAGGCGTTGCCCTATTGCATAGAACGGGTGAACGATGCCCGATGTCAGTATCAACTTCGATGCCTTTTGGCGGGTTTGGCGGTGATCGATGAATATCGAGAACATGTTTGACAAGCCTGATGTCAAGCAGCTGGTCCACGCATTTAGCCTTTTGGACGACGAGAAGGATATCCAAGCGTTTTTGACCGATATCTGCACGCCGCGCGAGATTTGCGACCTTTCTCAGCGTTTGCAGGTTGCGCGCTATTTGGACGAGGGCGAGCCTTATGTTGAGGTTCAGGCCCGTACCGGCGCTTCGTCCACCACGGTGAGCCGCGTTTCAAAGGCGCTGAACGGCGAGTACGGTGGCTACCGCAAGATCCTCATTAAGTTGGAGGATGGCGAGTAGGCCAGCGACAACATTGAATTACGAAGAACCGTCCCTCCGGGGGCGGTTTTTTGATCCCTTGGGGACGGAGGAAAACGAATCACCGGGTTAGACTGACCCCCTCTGTGATCCATTTTCCTCCGTCCTCAAGGGATCAAATCTGTTGGCGTGGGGCAAATCTGTCCGCTTGGGCGGGTAGGATGGATGCATTGATTATTGCGAACAGTTTGAGCGGAGGACCATGCCTGTTCGAATCTATACCACCAATGCCGGCACGGATTTGAGCGATGCCGAGGCGGCGCTACTGGCCGACCTGGTTGCCCGCCACGGGCGCGCTGTTCTGTTGGCGCCAACATTTGCCGAGCTCGACCTGTGCCGCCATGATGCGGCGGAAGCCGGGGTTTCACTGGGTGTCGACTACAAGACGCCCACATCGTGGCTCAGCTCGCTGTGGGAGCTTATGGGCGATGGCCGCAGCTTTGTGGACAACCTTCAGCGCCAGATGCTGTTCTCGGACATGATCGACCGCCGCGACGACGCCGCTCTGCAGCCGCTTTCGCGCAGCCAGGGCACAGTGCGCATGCTCGCGCGCATGGCCCGCGACGTGTTGCCGGGCGTTGCGGGGACGGGTGCCGAACGATGCCGTGGCGACAACTGCCGGCCTGAGCCAAAAAGCGATGCCGAGGCTCGTGTGTTCGAGCTTTTGCGCGCCTACGCGGGCGGTTTGGACCGTCGAGATATGGTTGAGCCCTGCGAGGCAGCTGACATTATGACCAGTGTCCTGGCCGATAGCCTGCCGGCGTGCACTCGCGCCGTATGCGTGCGCGGTATCACGTCGTTTACGCACGGTCTGCTCGAGCTGCTGTCTGCCGTGGCGAACAATGGGGGAGAGGTCGTCGTGCTGCTTGCCCGCGAGCAGGCGGCGATGCGCGAGGAGCTTGCCGCGGCATTTGATGCCCGCGATGTGTTGTTTGAGATCGCGCCGCTAGGGGAGGGTGTCGGCGCGTCTGATGCCGCTTGCGGGACCGCCGCTCAGCCTGCCTTTATTGAGGTCGCTGGCCCCCATGCCCGTGCTCATGCTTATGCGGACGCAATTGATGATCTGGTAAAAACGTGCCGGGGTTCCGAGGTCGACGGCGTCGCGACGCCTGCCGACCCTGTGCGCGTGCTCGTTGTTTCTGCCCGGGCACCCCAGCTGTTCGTTGAGCTCGCCTCTCGTCTGGCGGCGCGTCACATTGCGGCCGAGACGACTGAGTTCACGGCGTTTTCCCAGTCCATCGCGGGCAGGCAGTTTACGGCGCTCGCCAACCTGATCGAGCGTATGAAAGCCGCCGACGAGGGCACCGCTTCCAAGACCGAGTGGTGGCCCGCTCCGGAGCTTACCGACTGGATTTATAGCCCGCTTTCGGGTGCCGACGCCGCGAGCGCCCGCGGCTTCGACAAGAACATACGCCTGTCGCGCAACAAGACCACTGCGGGCGTTAAGAGCCTGCTGCAGAGCGTCCAGGGTCAGGTGAGGGGCGCGCGCAAGGCGGCGAGCGACGAAAACTGGTTTAAGAACGTGCCGTGTGTGGTCTCGGACGTGTTCCAGGCGCTGTGGCGCGACAAACCCGTGACGGCGCTCAAGGCCATGCTCGCCGTTGCCGAGGCGCTGCCCGATCGCGCTCTAGGCGGCCTTGACGGCCAGGCCCGTCGCCAGGCAGAGACGGCTTTGCTGCGCCATGCCATCGACATCCTTATGAACGATGCTCGCGCACTCGACGTGTCGCAGGCCGCGACCGTGCCGGTTCTCGACGGCGTTCGAACCAAGGTGGACAAGCGCAGTACCGCTTACGATTACGAGACCTATGAGGTCGATCGCACGCCACGGGCACAAGTGCGCTTCGTGTCGCTTGCCGATGCGTCGGTTTTGCGTCCTGGCGGCTACGATGCCGTGCTGTTTGCCGATGTCGACCTGGACAGCTATCCGCTTTCGCACGAAGAGGGCCCGCTTGCCACATTGACGGCCGAGCTGCGCCGCGACGGCGTGTCTTTGGAGCCCGCCGCCCTGCTGCGCGTGCGCTTTGGCCGTGCGATGCAGGCGGCGAGCGGTCCGGTCGCGCTCGCCCGCGTGACGCACGATCGCCAGGCGCGCGAGTGCTACCCGGCAGCCGTATGGACCGAGCTGCGGGCACATGCCGAGGCCGCTGGCGCTGCCAAGCCCACGTGCGTGGGCGAGGGCGATATCATCGCCGACTTTGATCCCGCGGCAGGTGAAGGCCTCAAGCGCGAGCGCGTGACCTGTGAAGCCCCTCAGCATCTGAGTGCCGAGGCCGTGCCGTATTTGGTCCTGCGCCGTCGCGATGGCGAGGGCGAGGATGCGCCGCTGGTGCCGCGCTTGACGTCTGCCTCGCAGATCGAGGCCTATTCGACCTGTCCGCTATGCTGGTTCGTCTCGTATCGCGTCAAGCCCCAGTCGATCGACGCTGGCTTTGGCAACATGGAGAAGGGCAACTTTGTCCACGACGTGCTGGAGCATCTGCATGCCCGTCTGCCCCAAGAAGGCATGGAGCGCGTGACGCCCGAGAATCTGCCGCGTGCTCAGGAGCTGCTGCACGAGGTCTTTGACGAGACGTTGGCCGAGCACGCCGGCAAGCGCGGCACGGAGGGCCCGCTGGTGCCGCTCTCTGCGGTGGAGGAGCGCCAGGTGGCCGAGATCTTGCCGCAGCTGGAGGGCGTGCTTGCCTACGAGTCCGAGGCACTTGCCCCCTTTGCCCCGCGCTACCTGGAGTTTGCGTTCAACGAGCTCCAGGTCGAGTATGCCGGTTGGCCGCTCGGCGGGCGCATCGACCGTGTGGACGTGGACGCCGAGAACCGCGCCGTGGTAATCGACTACAAGCATCGTTCGGGTGTCGAGGAGTTTAAGCTTGCCGACCCCACGGTGCGTGACGAGGAGACGGGCGAGGCTCCCATCGACGACCCGCGCTGGCTGCCGCCCCATACCCAAACGCTCATCTACGCGCAGGCCATGCGTCGGGCACTGGGCTTGGATACCCGTGCAGCGCTCTATTTTTCGACCAAGGGCGGCAAGCCCGCGCTGCGCGGTGCGGCGAGCGCCGAGTTGCTCGAGGAAGAGCGCGGTGACGGTCGCATCCCGGGCCTCAAGAAGGGCTTCCCGGGCGAGGGCGGCAGCATGGACTTCGATGCCCTGCTCGATCGCGTGGAGGCCGGCATCGCCGAGCGCCTGCGCGAGCTCGAGGCGGGCAACGTTGCCGCCGTCGACCCGGCGTCGGCTCAGGCCGCGCATGCGCGCTGCTCGTATAACCACGAAGGAACGTTTGTAAGGAGGGACGTGTAGACCATGGATCTTTCGACTTTGATGCCGCAACAGCTGCAGATTGTCAAAACGCTCGACCGCCCGCTGTTTGTCTCGGCGGGCGCCGGTTCGGGTAAGACCTTTACCCTCACGCGCCGCATCGTCTATGCGCTCTCGCCCGAATCCGGTCCGTTCGTTGAGCATCTGGACCAGGTGCTCGCCATTACCTTTACCAAAGATGCCGCGGCCGAGATTCGCGACCGCGTGCGCCGTGCGCTTATCGACGAGGGCATGGACGAGGAAGCACTGACCGTCGACGACGCGTGGATCTCGACCATTCACGGCATGTGCTCGCGTATCCTGCGCGCGCACGCGCTGGAGCTGGGCATCGACCCCGAGTTCACGGTGCTCACCGATACCGACGAGCTCATGGACCAGGCTGTTGAGCATGTGCTGGGTCGCGCGACGGCACCCGATGCCGCCCCCGAGCTCGCGGCATCGCTCAAGGCCCTCTATGCCTGGTATCCCATGGCGGGCGAGGGCGGTTCCTTTGGCGGCGGTACGACCATCAAGGGTCTGGTGCGCGACCTGCTGGAGCTGTCGAGCCAGTTGCCGGGCGGTATGGACGACGCGCGCGTGGCGCGCGGCCAGGCCGATACCTCGGCACTCGCCGATGCCTATCGCGCGGCGCTAGGCGCAAGCAAGGCCGCGACCGAGAAGGCGCAGACGGCGCTCGATGCCATCGACGCGTTTGAGGCGAGTGGCAAAACCATGGAGGATGCGGCGCGACTCATGATGTCGTGCACCATGCCGCGCGCGAGCAAGGCATTCCCCAAGGAGCAGGTCGAGCTGCTCAAGGCCGAGGCCGCCGATGCGTTTATCAATATCGTGCTTGCCTGCGGTGGCCCGGCGCTCGATGCGCTGGTGGGCCTGGCCCGTTCCGTCGAGGCCGAGTATCGCGCATTGAAGGCTGCCCAGTCCGCCCTCGATAATAACGACCTGCTGCGTATGGCCTACGAGGCCCTGCGCGATTACCCAGCCATCCGTGCTGCGTACGAGGGCCGCTTTAAGATGGTCATGATCGATGAGTTCCA
Source organism: Collinsella aerofaciens (assembly GCA_048194085.1). GTDB lineage: Bacteria > Actinomycetota > Coriobacteriia > Coriobacteriales > Coriobacteriaceae > Collinsella > Collinsella aerofaciens_CO. Next base: position 52,918 of record DBFABM010000041.1, on the reverse strand, counting down.
GGATACCGATCAGATGCAGGTCGATTTGATTCGCTATCTGACGGGCGCGGGGGAGCGCGCGCTGTGCACCGTGGGCGATGCGCAGCAGTCGATCTACCGCTTCCGTGGCGCCGAGGTCGAGGTGTTTCGCCGCCAGGAGCGCAAGGTGGGCTCGTCTGCCGCGTCCGAGGCGACTGCCGTGGCCGATGCCCCTGCCGGCGAACTCGTTAAACTCGTGCGCAACTTCCGCAGCCATGACGAGGTGCTGCGTTACGTGGCGCGCGTCTTCGACGGCGATGACGGCGGCCTGATGCAGGGCTTTTTGGATCTTGAGGCGAGCGACGGCCGCAAGGACACGCTGGTGGCGGACGCCTCGCGCCGCCAGGCCCTCTTTGTTGCCGGCGGTAGTATGCAGGAGCGCACACAGGCCAAGGCCCGTGCGATCGCCGAGCGCTTCCGCGCGCTTGCCGATGCCGGCCAGCCCCAGGGCGGCATGGTACTGCTGCTGGGCCGCATGACCAACGCCGATGTCTACGCCCAGGCCTTCCGCGATCAGGGGCTCGACTGCGTCATCGCGGGCGGCTCGGTCTTTGCCCAAGCAGCCGAGGTGCAGACGGTGCGCGCCCTGGTTTGTGCGCTCGCCAATCCGGCCGATACGGCGCGGGGCCTTATGCCGCTGCTCGCCTCGCCGATGTTTGCGCTCGGCGCTCAGGAGTTCCTGGCGCTGGCGACCAAGCTCGATGGCGAGACGGGGGAGACCTCGCGCCGGAATATCGACATGGGCATCATGAGCGATTCCGACGTGCCGGGTTTGCAAGACTTGCCGCTTGTGAAGCGCGCCCGCGAGGTGCTGCGCTACGCACTGCGTCGCGCGGGCCGCGATTCGTTCGCCGCCATCGCGCGCGACGTGGTCAACGCCTCCGGCTGGTTTGTGCGCCTGGCGCAGCGCGGCCCCGAGGGCAAGGCCATTGCCGCCAACGTGCTCAAGGCGCTCGACGCCGTGGCTGAGGCTGAGGCCGAGTTCGGCAACTCGCCGCGTTCCATCGCGCTGGCCTTCGACCGCTTCTTGGCGGGCAAGGAGGCCCCGGGCGCGCTCAACGAGGAGGGTGACGGCGCGGTACGCATCATGACGGTGCATGCCTCCAAGGGTCTGGAATATCCGGTCGTGGCGGTCGCCGAGTGCTTTGGCGTGCGTAAGTCCTCGGGTGCGGCACAGATGGGTCGCGTCGATGGCGGAGCGCAGGTCGTGGCACTGCCGGCACGCTTCGACGGCGTTAAGCTCGCCGACGGAACCTTTGTGAAGGGCGACGACGTCAAAAAGCAGTTTGAGCATGCGTTTAAGGGCAAGGGCACGTCGCTGTGGCTGCCGCCGGAGCTCATGGAGGACGTTTGTGCGACGGGTTCTCCCGCCGAGGCATTTGCTCGCCTGCGCAACGACGACCTGCAGCTCTCGCTCGAGGAGCGGGCCCGCCTGCTCTATGTCGCCATGACGCGAGCACGCGAGCTGGTCATTCTGGCGATGGATGCCGGTGTGAGCCGTGGCAAGCTGTGTGCGCCGGCCTTCGATGTCGAGACGGATCTGACCTACGACGTGCTGCGCCGTATTTTGCCGACCGACGCTCTGGACACGCCGCAGCTCGATAGCGACCGCCTGGTGTTCGACAACTCCCAGCCGGGCGACTACGAGCTCATTTCGCTCACGGACTTTACCTTTGGCGAGCAGGCGTTTGAGGCAAACGCTTCGCTGGATGCCGAGGGCAGGCTTGTCCGCGGCGATGCGGAGCCGGAGGGTGCCGGTGCAGATGCCCGCGCCGCCGTTCCCGGTCCTGCCGACCCCGAGCCCGATGCGTTTGAGCTCGTGTATCCCCAGGCGGTGGGCGTGCGCATGGGCACCTGCCCGTATCCGGAGCGCGATTCGTACAGCTACTCGTCAATTGCCGCGGCGCTGCATGCCGAGTCCGAGGACCGTGCCGCCGAGGCGCACGTGCCCATGGACGAGGCTGGCGATGATGCAGAGTCGGATGGCTCGGAGATGGCCGATGCGGACGTGGCCGTCGTTGAGCCCGCCGGCAACCCCATGGCGCTGGGCTCGGCGTTCCACGCCGCCTGCCAGTGGCTCATCGAGATGGGTGCCGACGCGTTGCCCGCTGCGCGCGCCGATGCACTGGCGCGTCTGTGGCGCCTGACGCCGGAGCAGCGCGAACGCTTCGACGTTGCCCTGAACCGCTGGCTCAAGTCGGCTGTTCGTGCCGACCTGCTCGCGTGGCCGTGCGTTCGCGCCGAGGTGCCGTTCTTTTCGCTGGGCTGCGAGGACGAGGACATCGCTCGCTACGGTGCCTATGCCGAGGGCGCCATCGATGCACTGGCCACCGACCCGGCCGATCCGTCGCGCGCCCTGGTCATTGATTACAAGACGGGTGGCACGCCGGATGAGACGCCGGAACAGCTGCTCGAGAAGCACGCCCTGCAGGCGCGCGTCTACGCCGACGTATTGCACAAGGCGGGCGTTGAGGCGGTGACGGTCAAGTTCGTTCGCGTGGAGCAGACGAATCCAGCCATCTTCGTCGAACCCGCCGAACCTCAAGTAGTCACCTACAATCTCTAGCCCTCAGATAACTTGCGGTGGAATACGGACTGTTTTGGCCAAAAAAGCCGCCAAACAGTCCGCATTTCACCGCAACTGCAAGAGGAGCCGTGTTGGTTTGGCTAGGTTCGGGTGCCGTCCGCGCCGTGCGGTAAAATCGTTCAGTCAGAACACGAACCCGCATCGGAGCTCATCACATGGCATTCGTCCATCTGCACAATCACACTGTTTTCTCCATGCTCGACGGCGCAACCCGTATCCAGGATATGGTCAATCGTGCCGTTGAACTTGGCATGCCCGCCGTGGCCATTACCGACCACGGCTACATGTATGGCGTGCCCGACCTGGCGCTGGCCTGCGACGCCGTCAATCACAACACGCCCGAGTACAAAACCTGGAGCCACGACAAGGCCTTCTTGGAAAAGGACCGCCGCGACGAGCTGGTGGAGCCCGACCCCGAGGAAAACCCGCGCGAGCATGCCCAGTATGTGAAGGACATGGCCATGTGGGACGAGAAGGGCAATATCGACGAGCTCAAGCCGCCTCTGGTCATCAAGCCCATCTTTGGCTGCGAGGTCTACTTTACGCCGGACGAGACCCTTGCCCGCGACCACAAGCCCGAGCTCTACCACATGATCCTTCTGGCCAAAGACCAGGAAGGCTACGTCAACCTGATGCAGACGGTTTCCGAGGCCGCCGTGCAGGGCTTTTACTACAAGCCGCGCGTGACGCTCGACAACCTACGCCGCCACGCCAAGGGCATGATCTGCACGAGCGCCTGCATCGCGGGCATCATCCCCAAATACATCGACCGCGGTGACATGGAGGGCGCCATCAAGTGGGCCGAGACCTTCCGCGATACCTTCGACCCCGGCGACTTCTACATCGAGATCCAGGAACATGGCATCACCACCGACAACGGCCTGACCGACGAGCAGATGGACCGCACGCTCATCGATATCGCCAAGCAGGTGGGCGTCAAGGTCATCGCCACCAACGACTTCCACTACCTGCGCCGCGAGGATGCGCCCGTGCAGGACGTCATCATGTGTATTGGCATGAACGCCAAGGTCGATGACCCCAACCGCATGCGCATGACCGGCTCGGAGTTTTACATGAAGACCGAGGAGGAGATGCGGGCGATGTTCCCGTATTGCCCCGAGGCCTGCGACAACACGCTCGAGATCGCCGACAAGTGCTACGTTGAGCTGGACTGGGACTCTATCATCCTGCCGCGCTTCCCGTTGCTCGATCCCGGAGAGACGCACGAGAGCCAGTTCCGCCGCGAGTGCGAGAAAGGCCTGCGTCAGCACTACGGTGACGACTGGGCCACGCGCGAGATCGGCGGCGTCAACATCAAAGAGCGCTTTGAGTACGAATACAAGGTCATCTGCGACAAGGGCTTTGCCGCCTACTTCTTGATCGTCGCCGAGTACGTGCAATGGGCCAAGGACAACGGCATCGGCGTCGGCCCCGGCCGTGGCTCGGCCGCCGGCGCTATCGTCGCCTACGCCATGAACATCACCGCGTTCGACCCGCTCGAGAACGGCCTGATGTTCGAGAGGTTCCTGTCCCCGCAGCGTACCGAGATGCCCGATATCGATATGGACTTCGACGATGAGCGGCGCCTCGAGGTCGTGGAGCACGTTCGCCAGCTCTACGGCCCCGAGAAGGTCACCCACGTCATCACCTACTCGACCATCAAGGCCAAGCAGGCCATCAACGACGCCGCGCGCGTGCTGGACTATCCGGTCTACATGGGCCAGCGCCTGTCCAAGATGGTCTCGAGCGACCCCAAGGTCAAGCTCAAGCAGGTGCTCGAAAAGCAACCCGGCAAAGAGGATCTGTTTAACCCCGACTTTGCCGAGGCCTATAAAAAGGATGACGACGCCCGCCGCATCATCGACACGGCGCTCTCGATCGAGGGCCTCACCCGTGGCGAGGGCGTGCACGCGTGCGCCGTTCTGATCTGCCGCGATCCCGTCAACGAGCATGTGCCCACCAAGCTCGACACCAAGGGCGGCGTCGAGATTACCCAGTACGAGGGCCATACCGTTGCCGACATGGGCCTGCTCAAGATGGACTTCTTGGGCCTGCGTACGCTGACGGTTATCTCCAAGGCCAAGGCAAACATCAAAAAGAACTTCGGCATCGACATCAAAGAGGAAGAGATTCCCTTTGACGATCCCGAGATCTTTAAGCTCATGGGTTCCGGCCACACCGCCGGCGTCTTCCAGGTCGAGTCCGCCGGCATGACGGCCACGATCAAGAACATGAAGCCCACCGAGTACAAACACGTCGTGGCATTGATCGCCCTGTACCGCCCGGGCCCGTTGGGCGCCGGCATGGTCTCGTCCTACATCAACCGTATGAACGGCAAGGAGCCGGCCGTCTCCTACGACGACCGTCTGGACGACATCCTGGGCGAAACCTACGGCACCATGGTCTACCAGGAGCAGGTTATGCTCATCTCCGTTGAGATGTGCGGCTTCTCCAAGGGCGAATCGGACTCGCGTATCCGTAAGCCCGTGGCTAAGAAAAAGATCAAGCTGCTCACGTCGACGGTGCTCCACTGGGAGGATGGCTCGGACGAGACCACCTACGACCACTGGATGAACGGCGCTATCAAGAACAACTACACGCGCGAGGTCGCCCAGAAGATTTGGGACGATGTTCTCGAATTCGCATCTTACGCCTTTAACAAGTCGCACTCTGCCGGCTACGCCATCCTGGTTATGCAGACGGCGTGGCTCAAGGCGCATTATCCGTACGAGTACATGGCGGCCGTTCTGACGTCCTATACGGGCAAGACCGACAAGATCGTGCACTACGTCTCGGCGTGCCGCCACGACGGCATCCCCGTGCTTTCGCCAGATGTCAACGAGTCCGGTACCGAGTTCACGGCTACCAAGGAAGGCGTGCGCTTTGGTTTGGCTGGCATCCGCGGCGTGGGCACCGGCGTGGCGCAGGCGATTATCGCCGAGCGCGAGGCGGGCGGTCCGTTTAAGACGCTGCACGATTTTGTCGAGCGCGTGGACTCGAGCCAGGCCAACCGTCGCGTGATCGAATCGCTCATCAAGGCAGGCGCCTTTGACTCAACGGGCTATCCGCGCCGCCAGATGATGCACTTTGTGGACAAGAACAACCCCGAGAACATCATCGATGCCGCGGTAAAGCGCCAGAAAGATCGCGCGAGCGGCCAGACGTCGTTCTTCGACATGTTTGGTGATGTTGAGGGTTCGGGCTTTGAGGTGAGCGTGCCCGATCCGGATGGCCAGGAATGGGACCGCCACCTTAAGTTGAGCCAGGAGAAGGAGGTTCTGGGCATCTATGTCTCGGACCACCCGCTGCGCCCGTTTGAGTATGCGCTAGCCAAGGCGCGCGACTTCTCGTTCTCGCAGATCGACACCGGATACGAGGTGCAAAACCCCACGGGTGGCACCATCAACCAGGAGATTCCCGAGGGCAAGGCGCTGTGGTGGGCCGGCATGGTCTCGAGCGTGTCCAAGCGCGTGACCAAAAACGGCGACCCCATGGGCATCGTGCAGCTCGAAGACATGGAAGGCGAGGCCACGGTCGTGGTGTTCCCCAAGACCTACAAGGAGGCCGAGGGGTATCTGTATGGCGAGGTCGATCCCGAGACCGGCGCGCAGCTGTCCGATGCGTTTGTGCGCATTAAGGGCAAGCTCGAGCGCTCGGACCGCGGCGACCAGATCATCGCGCAGGAGATTGTGCCGCTGGAGCTTAGCGAGGAGAAAAACAAGCCCAAGGTCTTTGAGGTCATGGTGCCCAACAGCCGATTTAGCCAGGGCAATATGGCGCGCCTGGCCACGGTGCTCACCACCAACCCGGGCGGCGACCGCGTGGAGATCTTTATTGAGCAAGTCGACGGGCGCGTGCTGCGTGCTGAGGTGCCGGCCAAGGTCAATGCACGCTCGATTCCGCTGCTGGCAGAGGCAAAGGCCATTGTGGGTAACCAAGGCCGCGTGACGGTTATCTAAGCTACCCCGGGTGAGATTGGAGGAAGTGATGGCGCAGGGGACGTTTGTGCAGGCGCTCCGGAAAGAGGCGGCGCTGAGCGGCACCTTTATGAAGGGTCGCTCGCTCATGCTCAACGGCGCCGTGCTGTCGATTGAGGACGGCGGCTCACGCTTCTCCAAAAACGTGACGGTTGAGGGCTCGGTGCGCGGTTCGCGCGGCGACCTGTACAAGACGCACGTGGCGCTCGACATGGACGAGCACGAGGTGATCGACTACGACTGCGATTGCCCCGCCGCCTATCGTTACCCCGGTATGTGCAAGCACGCTATTGCCACGGCTCTGGCGTATTTGGATGCCAGCGGCGCCGAGCCCGTCGAAGGTTTGCGCACGCCGGTCCGTACGTTTACGGCGCAGCCGAAACAGCCCGCGCGCACCGCGCCCAAAGCGCCGGCCGTCAATCCCAACTTTCCCTTTCCGGCGCCCGTCCCCACGAGTCCCAGCCTCATGGCGGCGCTCTCCGATCTTTCGGACGCGCGCATGGATGAGCTGGCGAGCATGCGCCGCAAGCTCGCCAGCAGTGTGGATCCCGATGCCCCCAAGGCGGTGTTGGAGCCCTCGCTGGTGCCGTACTACAATCCGCTGTTCGCCGACCGCTTTAGCTGGGCGCTCGAGTTCCGCATTCGCTGCGGTTCGGTGTCCTACGTGGTCAAGGATATCGACGGCATGGCCGACGCCTATGTCCGAGGCGGCACCTTCTCGTACGGCAAGAAGCTCACGTTTGCCCATACGCCCGAAGCCTTCGAAGACGTGTCGACAAAGCTGCTCAACCTTGTTGTGACGACAGTTGCCTATCTCGATGACATCACAAGCTCGCGTTCGGCGTCGTACGACTTTGCCCGCAGCGGTTTTGTCGCCGAGCGTCAGTTACCGCTGTCCGAGCATAGCATCGTATATGTGCTGGACCTGCTGCGCGGCCAGACCATCTCCTTTGAGCCCGCTTGGTCGCGCGGGACGACGACGCATCGCGCCTATGACGTGGCGGTTGAGATGCCTCCGGAAGGGGAGGACGAGGCTCTGTCTAAGCGCCCGCCGCTCCTTGCCGCCAAAATCGCGCCGGCGGCTGGTGGCAGCTACGATCTGCGCCTGCCGGCCGATGCATACTGCTTTGCTTCGGGCGACGTTGCCTATCTGGTCGACACCCGCCGTGCGCGCCGCGCCGATGTGGCGTTTGCCCAGCATGCGGCGCCGTTCCTATCGCGCTTGCTGCCCTGTCGCACGCCGGTCCATATCGCTGCCGAGCAGGTGGGTGAGTTCTGCCGCATGGCGCTGCCCATTTTGCGCGACTACACCGACCTCACCGCGCCCGCCGCGCTCGATGCCGTGGCACCCGAGCCGAGCTTTGCTATGGCGATCGGCGTCGACGATGGGCTCGTGACCTGCAAAATTACGGTTACCTACGGCGACTGGTCGGCAGATCTCTTTAGCCTGGGCGCTCCGGGCAGTCCCTTCGAAGAGCAACGCCCCGGCGTGCCGCCCCGCGACGAGGTGGCGGAGTTTCGCGTTATGGACATGGCGGCCCTGTACTTCGATTTCTACGAGGGCGGTCTGGCGTTTGAGGAGCGCGATGACGAGAGCTTGTTCTGCCTGCTGACCGAGGGTCTGTCTGCCCTGTCCGAGCTGGGTGAGGTCATGCTCAGCGACCGTCTGCGCCAGATCTCGGTCCGCCCTGCGCCCAAGCTCTCGGTTCGTGCGACCGTCAAGAGCAACCTGCTCGATGTCGAGCTGGGCGCGAGCGGGCTTTCGGCCGCGGACCTTGCCGTCTATCTCGATTCGTACAAGCGTCATCAAACGTTTGCGCGCCTTACGTCCGGCGACATCGTTCGCCTGGACGAGGGCGCCCGAGCCGCGTTTGGCCTTGCCGAGGATCTGGGGGTCGATGCTGTCGACCTGTTCGACGGCGTGTCGCTTCCCGCGTCGAGCACCCTGTTCGTCGATAGCATGCTCGCGCGCACGCCCGCGCTCGAGGCCGATCGCGACGCTGCGTTCCGCCGTACCGTCGAGCGCCTGGACACGCTCGGCAAGATGGACTTTACGGTGCCGGTCTCGCTCAAGGCCACACTGCGCGGCTACCAGGTCGACGGATACCAGTGGCTCGGCTCGCTCGAACACCTGGGCCTTGGCGGCATCTTGGCCGACGACATGGGCCTGGGCAAAACGCTCCAGATGATCGCGCATATCCTGGCGCGCGTGGAGGCGGGGGACACCAAGCCCACGCTCGTGGTATGCCCGGCCTCACTCGTGTACAACTGGACTGCCGAGCTGGAGCGCTTTGCGCCCTCGCTCGATGTTTGCGCAATCGTGGGCGCCAAGGCGCAGCGTCGCGTGCAGATTGCCGGCGCGGCTGAGCATAACGTGGTCGTGACGTCGTATGACCTTATGCGCCGCGATATCGATGAGTACGCCGGGCAGGATTTTGCCCGCGTGGTGCTCGACGAGGCCCAGTACATTAAAAACCCACTCACCCAGGTGGCACGTGCCACCAAGCGCCTGCCGGCCGGCGTGCGCTTTGCCCTGACGGGCACGCCCATCGAAAACCGCCTATCCGAGCTCTGGAGCATCTTCGACTTTTTGATGCCGGGCCTGCTGGGCACGCGTGAATCGTTTGCAAAGCGCTTCGAAAGCCCGGTCGAGCATGCCGAGGGCGACAGTGCCGCCCGCCTGCAAGCGCTCGTGTCGCCGTTTGTGCTGCGCCGTGTCAAGGAAGACGTGGTGGCCGACCTGCCCGAGAAGATCGAGGATACGGTCATGGCGCAGCTCACCGGCGAGCAGCGCAAGCTTTACCTGGCAAACCAGGACCGCATCGCCCAGCAGGTGCAGCACCGCGAGGCATCCGAGTTTAAGAAAGACAAGCTCAAGGTGCTCGCCGAGCTCACCAAGCTGCGCCAGATCTGCTGCGACCCGCGTCTGCACTACGAGGATTACAAGGCGGGGAGCGCCAAACTCGATACGTGCATGGAGCTCGTGCACGGCGCACTCGACGGTGGTCATCGCATCCTGTTGTTCAGCCAGTTTACGGGCATGCTCGATATCATTGGCAAGCGCCTGGCCAAGGAGGATATCGCCTTCCTCAAGCTCACGGGCGCATCGTCTAAAGAGAGCCGCGCCAAGATGGTCGCGCAGTTCCAAGCGGGCGAGGTTCCGGTCTTTTTGATTTCGCTCAAGGCGGGCGGCGTGGGCCTTAACTTGACGGCTGCCGACGTGGTCATCCACTACGACCCGTGGTGGAACGTGGCGGCGCAGGACCAAGCAACTGATCGTGCACACCGTATTGGCCAGCAGCATACCGTGACCGTGTACAAGCTCATCGCCAAGGACACGATCGAGGAACGCATTATGCAGATGCAGGAGTCCAAGCGCGACCTGGTCAACAGCGTACTCGGCGGCGACGGCATCTCGTCGGCACTGTTCACGCGCGAGGATGTTCTGGCGCTTCTCGGCGGCGACGGGCGCTAGCCGCGCGCGGGGTGGGACTGCTGGAGTGGGCAGGACGGTCGACGCATTTTGGCCCGACCGCTTGCCTGATCCGTTATGTGTTCATTTGCAATGCCGTGGATGGTTTGTCTGCCTTTGGGCATAAGAACCATCAAGAACATTGGCACATCAGCAAAGGAGAACATCATGGTGAAATTCTTTAAGGACCCCGACGGTAAGCTCATCGCTGCCCTTGGCGACGACGTTGCGACCCCTGCCGGTTGCACGGAACTGACCGCAAACACTGAGGACGCGGCGCACGAGAAGCACGTGCCTGTTGTCGAGACCGAGCGCGACGGTCACGTGATTCGTGCACGCGTTGGCTCGGTCGAGCACCCCAGCCTGCCCGAACACTACATTGAGTGGATTGCGCTTGAGGCCGAGGGCCGCTTAGAGGTTCATTACCTTGAGCCCGGCATGAAACCCGCGACGTTTTTCGCGGGCGGCTCCAAGACCGGTACCGTCTATGCCTACTGCAACCTGCACGGGCTGTGGTCCGCGACATTCTAGGAGCGCGCCCCCGCTCGGGGTATCATAGCTAGCATATGCACATGCAAGCGCCGGCTGCATTATGCGGCCGGCGCTTTTACTACGATTTCGATGGTTTACGACGGAAAGGGCTGGGGCATGAAGCTCGCGCTTGCACAGATCGATATGCGCCTGGGTGATATTGAGGGCATTTGCGGCCGCATCGAGGACCAGGCTCGTCTGGCCCACGAGCGCGGGGCGCGCGTGCTGTGCGTTCCGGCTCCGCTCTTTATGGGCGCCATGCCCGGTGGCCTGGTGGGCGCTGCCGACTTTGAGCACGACGTGCTTGCCGGTTTGACTGGTGTCGCCGAGCGTATCCAGGAGCTTGACATGATCTGCATCGTGCCCGCGGCGGTTTCGTTTGAGGGCCAGCCGCTGCTCGACTACATGATGCTCAAGGACGGTCATGTGGTGCCGGCGCGTTCGAGCATTGCCCTGCAGCGTGGCGAGAACAACGACACACGTTGGGCGCCGCCGGTGTTCGACGTGGACGGCGTGCGCATCGCCGTGATTTTTGACTTGGACCGCGAACTCGAGATGCTGCCGACCGGTGTTGACCTCATTGCGTATTTCCAATTCAACGCGTTTGACATGACCGACCGCGAGACTGCCGCCATTGCTGCCGTTCGCAGCGGCGCCTACCGCAAGATCGCATCCAAGCGCAGCGTGTGGTTTGCCTGCATGGCGCCGGTCGGTGCCTATGACGAGTCGGTGTATACCGGCGGTTCGTTTGTGCTCGACGACTGCGGTCGCGTGGTGGCCCAGGCGCCGTGCTTTGAGGAGAGCCTGCTGGTTCAGGAGATTCAGCGCGGCGTGATGCTCGATGCCCTGGAGGATTACGAACTGCCCGAGTTCCGTTCCGAGGAGTGGCTGTGGCAGGCGCTGGTGCTCGCCGCGCGCGACAACGCCCGAGCCCACGGTGCGTCGCGTGCTGTGGTGGCACTCGAGGGTGACTTGCCGTCGTCCCTGCTGGCGGCGCTGGCCGTCGACGCTCTGGGCCCGCGCAATGTGATTGGCCTGGTGCTGGGGCGCAACCGTATCTTTACGCCGGCGCAGGAAGAAGCCGAGGCTGCCCGCTGTGCCGCCGTCCGCGCCATCGCCGAGCGTCTGCACATTCGCACCGTCGAGCGCGATGCACCGGATGCGGCGCGCGTGCTCGATCGCGACGTGTCGGCGGGCGATGCCGAGCGCCTGCGCTCGCGCACGCTGGGCCTGATGCTGGAGGATACGGCGCTCGAGCTGGGTGCGATGGCGCTGAGCCCGCTGTCCAAAACCGAGTACGCGCTGGCGGCGCCGGCGCTTTGCGGCGGCTACCAGGGCGACTTTGCGCCCTTTGGCGATGTGTACCTGTCGACGCTTGAGTTTGTGGCGCGTGTGCGCAACCGCACGTCTGCCGTGGTGCCCCAAGAGCTCGTGACGCTCAACGCAGTGGAAGATTGTATGGAGCGCGTGCTGGCGCAGGCGCTCTCGACGCTCGACGGTCCGGTCGATATGCTCGACCGTGCGGCACAGCTGCTCGGCGGGCTTGAGCCGGGTGAGGTCGATGGCGCGCTCGAGGCGCACGTGGACCGCAATCGATCTTTCGACGACATCCCGATGGCCGCTGGCAAGCCTGAGGCCTGCTCGCTGCTGCTGATGCTCGTTCGACAGGGTGAGGCTGCCCGCCGCATGTTGCCGATGGCGCCGATCGTCTCGGCCCGTTCGTTTGCCGAGCGTGCCTGGCCGTATATGCTCGCGTGGTCCGACCTGGGGCTTAACGGCAAGGAGCGTATGACGGTCGATTCGCTGGCGCGCGCCGAGGTGCGCCGTTTTGCTGACGAGGATACGAGCGAGCGCGTGCGAAACGAGATGATGGGCGTGCTGGGCGAGCTACTGGGTATTTCGCCCGAGCAAATGGAGGAGCTGCGCTCTGAGGACGGTCAGCGTCGTTTACACGAGGGAATGAAAAAGTTCGAGGGCGAGGTTCAGGACGCCATCGATAAGATGATGGGCGGTCAGGGCGGCTCGCAAGGTAGTCCCCAGGGTGGCCCGATGCCGCACCCGCCAGTAGATCCGAGGCAGTTCCCCTTTTTCTCGCAGAACTAACTATGGGATAGGATTCGCTTCCAACCCCGATACTTCAACTAAGCATCTTGGCTCCGTTGTGTTATTCTAGAACAGACGTTCGTGAATGATGCGCGGGGCCTTGTCTTGCGCTGTGCTTGTGGCGAGGGGAGGTTGGCTTGGTTATCTTGGGCATCGACCCCGGTTTGGCCCATACGGGTTGGGGGATTATCGAGGAGCGGCGCGGCGAGGTTCGCTGCCGTGCCTACGGTTGCATCGAGACCAGCGCGGGCAGTCCGCTCGCGGTGCGCCTGTCGCATATCGCCCATGACCTTAAGGATGTCGTCGAGCGTTATCGACCCGACACGGCTGCTGTCGAGAGCATCTACTTTGGCGCCAACGTTCGTTCGGCCATCCCTACGGCGCATGCCCGCGGTGCTGCACTCGTGGCGCTTTCGGAATGCGCGCTCGAGATTGGCGAGTACACGCCCATGCAGATCAAGCAGGCCGTCGTGGGCACGGGCGCCGCGGACAAACGCCAGGTCGCCTACATGGTACGCACGCTAACACAGCTCGACCACGACCCGCATCCCGACCATGCCGCCGATGCCCTGGCCTGCGCCATCTGCCACGTTAACCTCAGCCGCACCCGGGCGCTTACCGGCGGCGAGTTCTATCAACAGAGAGGAACCGGATACTGATGATCTCCCAGATCCATGGAACGCTTGTCGAGGCCACGATGAGCTCGGCCGTTGTTGATGTATCGGGCGTTGGCTTTGAGCTCGGCATCTCGGGCAGCACTGCGGCCACGTTGCCGACGCCCGGCGGCGAGGTCCGCCTCTACACGCGTATGCAGGTGCGCGAGGACGCCATGACGCTTTTCGGTTTTTCCTCTAAGGATGAGCGCACGATGTTCGATCGACTCGTGTCCGTCTCGGGCGTTGGCCCGCGCTTGGCGCTCGCCGTGCTTTCCACTTATACCGTGGGGCAGCTGTATTCGCTGGTGATGGCCGAGGACGACAAGGGCATGGCCAAGGTACCCGGTGTGGGCAAAAAGACAGCTCAGCGCCTCATCTTGGAGCTCAAGAGCACCTTTGCCAAGGACAAGGGCTTTGTGCCGGTCGACGTGATTCCCGGCCAGGTTGCGATGCCCGTGCCCGCTGCTGCTCCCTCGGCCATCGATGATGCCCGTGCGGCGCTCCTTTCCATGGGCTTTAGCCCGCAGGAGACCGATGTTGCCCTGAGCGGGTATGATGGGCAGAATATGCGTGTCGAGGATCTGCTCGGCGCGGCGCTTAAGCGACTTGGAATGGATGCGTGATGTGGGAAGCCGATGACTCTCAGGACCTGTGGGCGACGCCCGGTAACTCGCCGGCGGCATCCATGGCGCACGGCGAGCGCATGGTGGGCTCGGAGCTGACGGCCGAGGATCTCGATGTCGACCGCACTTTGCGCCCCCAGCGCCTGGACGATTACTGTGGCCAGGAGCACATCAAGCAGAGTCTGCGCGTGCTCATCGAAGCGGCGCAGAGCCGTGGCGAGACGCTCGACCACGTGATTTTCTCGGGTCCTCCGGGCCTGGGCAAGACCACGCTGGCCACCGTTATCGCCAACGAGCTGGGCGCTCAGATCAAGACGACGAGTGGCCCTGCCATCGCGCGCACCGGCGACCTGGCGGCCATCCTTACCAACTTGCAGCCGGGTGATGTGCTGTTTATCGACGAGATCCACCGCCTCAACCGTTCGGTCGAGGAGGTCCTGTACCCCGCGATGGAGGACTTTGCCCTCGATATCGTGATTGGCAAGGGTCCGGCGGCGCGCTCGATTCGCCTGGATATTCCCAAATTTACGCTGGTAGCGGCAACGACCCGCTCAGGCATGTTGACAGGCCCGTTGCGCGACCGCTTTGGCATTTCATATCGCCTGGATTACTACACGGTCGAGGAGCTCGCGCAGATTGTGACGCGCTCGGCGACTATCCTGGGCGTGACGATCGATCATCCCAGTGCACTCGAGATCGGCTCGCGTTCGCGCGGTACGCCACGTCTTGCCAACCGCCTGCTCAAGCGCGTGCGCGACTATGCACAGGTGCGCGGCAACGGTCCCATTGAGCTCGATATCTGCCGTCAGGCGCTCGAGTTCTTCGAGATCGACGAGCTCGGTCTGGACTGGATGGATATTCGTATCTTGGAGACGCTTGCCAAGACGTTCTCCGGTCGTGCCGTGGGACTTACGACCCTTGCCAGCGCGGTGGGCGAGGACCCGGGCACGCTCGAGGATGTCTATGAGCCCTATTTGCTGCAGTGCGGGTTGATGATTCGTACGCCGCAGGGCCGTCAGGCAACCCTTCGCACCTTTGAGCACCTGGGGATTGAACCTACCGTTTAGGGCGCTTTGTTTTGGCGGGCTGTTGGACTATCGCTGGGCATCGGGTAAACATATCGCCGTTCATCGGTTATGGGCGTTTTACTATTGCGCGCCCGTGCTATGCTGAATTGGTCTTTTTCTCATTCGGTAACGAAAGGACCGCCCATGCCTACTGACATCGAAATCGCACGTTCTGTCACGCCACTGCCTATTACCGAGGTGGCCAAGAACGCCGGCGTCGACGTTAAGCACCTGATTCCGTACGGCTTCGACAAGGCTAAGGTCGACTATTCACTGCTCAACGAGCCGACTGATCACCAGGCCAAGCTTGTCCTCGTGACCGCCATCAACCCCACGCCTGCGGGCGAGGGCAAGACCACCACGACCATCGGTCTGGCCGATGGCCTGCGTCGTCGCGGCGTCAAGAGTGCCGTGGCCCTGCGCGAGCCTTCGCTCGGCCCCGTCTTTGGCGTTAAGGGCGGTGCTGCCGGCGGCGGCTGGGCTCAGGTCATCCCCATGGAGGATATCAACCTGCACTTTACCGGCGACTTCCACGCTATCGGTGCCGCCAATAACCTGCTGGCCGCCATGCTTGATAACCACATCCAGCAGGGCAATCAGCTCGGTATTGACGTTAAGCGCATCACTTGGAAGCGCGTCGTCGATATGAACGACCGTCAGCTGCGCCACGTCATCGACGGCATTGGCGGTAAGGCCCAGGGCGTGCCGCGCGAGGACGGCTTCGATATCACCGTTGCCTCCGAGGTCATGGCAATCCTGTGCCTGTCCACGAGCATCAACGATCTTAAGGAGCGCTTGGGCGAGATCGTTGTCGGCTACAGCTATGCCGGCGAGCCCGTCCGTGCCCGCGACCTCAAGGCCCAGGGTGCCATGGCCGCGTTGCTTAAGGACGCGCTCAAGCCCAACCTGGTGCAAACGCTCGAGGGCACGCCCGCGTTTGTCCACGGCGGTCCCTTCGCCAACATTGCCCACGGCTGTAACTCTATCATGGCCACGCGTATGGCGATGCGCTTTGGCGATGTTGCCATTACCGAGGCCGGCTTTGGTGCCGATCTGGGTGCCGAGAAGTTCCTCGACATCAAGTGCCGCATGACGGGCGTTCGCCCCAGCGCCGTCGTGGTCGTCGCCACTGCCCGCGCGCTGAAGTACAACGGTGGCGTCGCCAAGGCCGATCTCAACGAGGAGAACCTCGAGGCACTCAAGGCTGGCATGCCCAACCTGCTGCGTCACGTCGACAACATCCAGAACGTATATGGTCTGCCCTGCGTGGTCGCCATCAACCGCTTCCCGACGGACACCGAGGCCGAGCTTGCGCTCATTGAGTCCGAGTGCCAGAAGCTCGGCGTCAACGTTAAGCTTTCCGAGGTCTGGGCCAAGGGCGGCGAGGGCGCGCTCGAGCTTGCCGATGAGGTCATGCGTCTGATTGAGCAGCCGAGCGAGCTCAAGTTTGCCTATGAGGACGGCGCTGATGTCGCTGATGCCCTCGAGGCCGTTGCCACCAAGGTCTACCGCGCCGACGGCGTTGACTTTACGCCGGCCGCCAAGCGCCAGCTCGCCGAGCTGCGCGAGAATGGCTTTGGCAACCTGCCGGTGTGCGTCGCCAAGACGCAGTACAGCTTTAGCGACAACGCCAAGGCCCTGGGCGCTCCCGAGAACTTCCGCATCACGGTGCGTGAGCTCAAGGTTTCCGCCGGCGCCCACTTTGTGGTCGCACTGACTGGCAGTGTTCTGACCATGCCGGGCCTGCCCAAGGTCCCTGCGGCCGAGAAAATCGACGTCGACAACGACGGCAACATCACCGGCCTGTTCTAAGCTCGCTGCTCATAGCCGCTTGCCCGCCCCGTCGCGCCTACCAAGGCCCGGCGGGGCTTTTTGATCCTTAGGCCCGCGCATGTCTTGTAGATACCGACGGACTCTGCCCATCATAGGCTTTTGCGCTGGTAGAATGCATGGATAACTTGATGCTTACAGGCGACGGAAAGGAATCGTTGCATGGATCAGGACAAGACAACCGTGATGGGCGGCTACGGTTCCGCGCAGGCTGGCGATAGCGCCGATGCGACCCGCGTTGTTCCCAACCCCGGTTATGTCGACCCCGCCGCGACGCAGCC
Organism: Collinsella aerofaciens; assembly: GCA_048194085.1. Lineage (GTDB taxonomy): Bacteria > Actinomycetota > Coriobacteriia > Coriobacteriales > Coriobacteriaceae > Collinsella > Collinsella aerofaciens_CO. The sequence continues at coordinate 35,773 of DBFABM010000041.1, read as the reverse complement.
TTCTGCCGAGCCCACACGAGTTATGGGCTATGGCGACGCGGCGCAGGACCCTTACGCTGCATCTTTGCAAAGCCCCTATGGCAACGCGGCGGCAGACCCGTTTGATTACGCGCCGCAGGATTCTTATGCCGCCTCGACGCCGAATCCCTATGATGACCTGCCGCAGAATCCCATTCCGCAGCCTCAGCAGACGACGTATATGCCTCGCACGGCGCAGCCTCGCTACGAGTCGCGCGAGCCGTATCGCGAGTACCCCAAGTCGATTCCGCAATATGGCGAGGACGAGGAAGAGGCGCCGTCGCGTTCGTCGAGCGTGATTAAGAAGATCCTCATCGTGCTGGCGATCTTCTTTGCGCTGTCGGTTGTGTTTGCCATCGTGTCGGGCATGCTCAACAAGCGAGGGAGTTCAACGGCCGATACCACTGCCGAGCAAACCGAGTCCGCCTCGTCTAGCACCGTCGATCTGAGTGATATCCCGGGGCAGTACTGGTCCAACGCCAAGAAGATCCTCAAGTCGCGCGGCGCCGATCTTTCGAATGCCGTGGTCCTGACTGATGATGGCTCAACGCCCGTCGTCGATGCCAACTGGGTCGTTACTTCTGCCTACTATAACGACAACGGCAACCTCGAAATTCAACTCACGCACAAGAACAGTTCGGGCAACTCGTCCGACGGCCAAAGCGGTACCGACAGCTCGAGCTCCAATACGCTGGAGGACTTGAGCAACAAGGCGCAGGAGTTGGGAGACAAGGCGCAAGAGCTGGGCGATACGGCACAAAATCTGGGCGATACCGCGCAGAACTTGGGCGACATGGCGACGGATGCCTGGAACGCCCTACAAAACGGCATCTCGGGCGCGCAGGGAAACTAGCTGTTAAGTGGGCTACAGCTGCTCGGCCGGACGGTCGGGCGAGCTAAAGCCCGAGTCAAACGTAACGACGCATGAGGCATCGGGTCGGCGCTCGTGCACGATGCGCGTGACGAGCTCCAGCAGCTCCTCGTCGGATATGTCAAAGCCGTCGGGACGCACCAGGTCAAACGAAACGAACCCGTCGTGCTCGTGCAGATCGTGGATGGAGAGCGCGGGATCGATCTGCATGACGCCGCGCTTGACCCAGCCGCGCAAGTCATCGCCGGTTGTCGCGATGGGGTCGCAGTGCAGCGTGATACCAATGCCCATCTGGCGCTTGATGTCGTGCTCGATGGTGTCCAGAATCTCGTGGTGCTCAAACGCGTCGCCCTCGCCGGGCATCTCCACGTGGGCGCTGGCAAACTGACGACCGGGGCCGTAGTCGTGCACCATGAGGTCGTGTGTGCCCAAGACCTGCGGATAGGACATGATCTTGTCGCGGATTGCCTGGACGAGCTTGGGGTCGGGCGCTTGCCCCAGCAACGGGCTGATGGCGTCGCGCACCAGGCCCAGACCGCTGATGCAGATGAAGATGCCCACACCCAGGCCTGCCCAGCCATCGAGATCAAAGCCGGTCGTCTGCGAAATAAGCGCCGCCACCAAGACCGAGCCCGAGGTGATGACATCGTTTTTGGAGTCCTGCGCCGTGGCGATGAGCGTCTCCGAGTCGATGCGATCGCCCAGCGTGCGGTTGAACGCTGCCATCCAGAGCTTAACGAGCATGGACGTAGCCAGTGCCGCAAGGGAAATAAACGTGTAAGCGGTGGGCGAGGGCTTGATGATCTTGGTGACCGACTCGAGAATCAGGTTGATGCCGACGGCGCAAACCAGGACGGCGACGAACAGGCCGGCTAGGTACTCGTAGCGGCCGTGACCATAGGGGTGGCCTTCGTCTGCCGGGCGGCTGGCAAGGCGGAAACCGAGCAGGCTCACAATGTTGCTCGAGGCATCGGAGAGGTTGTTGAAAGCGTCGGCGATGAGGGAGACGGAGCCGGCGAGCAGACCCGCGATGCCCTTGGACAGGCACAGGGTGATGTTGAGGCCAATGCAGACGAGGCTTGCGGAAAAGCCCGCGTTGGTGCGGCAAGATGCATCGACCGGCTCGCTCTCGCTGCCGGGAACAAGCGTATGTACCAGCCGATTTACAAATAGCATAGCGGTCGTCCTCACAATCATGTTTAAGGGGATAGTGTAGCTCGCACGGGGGCGCCGTGCGCCGATGCTCAGAAAATGCAGCAATAGTCTGCCGGTGCTAACGAGCGAGCCTTCTCGTCTGCCTGGGTGGTCCATTTTGGGCCACATGGGTATGGGCATGTGCCTGCTTGCTCGACATACTTAATGTCGACAGCCCCTGTGCAAAGGAGGACGTTTCCATGGACGAGATGTTTGCCGTTAAATGTCAAAACTGCGGCGGCCCTATGTACTCGCACCAGGCTAAGCGCAGCTTTGAGTGCGCCTATTGCGGCACGGTGGTTCCGTGGCAGGCGGACGCCGGAGAGCCCAAGAGCGCTTTGGGTATTCGCCATACGCCGTTGACGGTGGTGGATGGACTGCTCAAACTCACGCATGTGTCGCAACTCGAGCGCCCGCAGGACCCGGACTGGTATTTCTTCAATGCGCACTGGCGCAATCAGTCGGTCCTGGAACATCTGCTGTGGGAGGATCGCGGCACGGCGCAGGAGTTCCAAGAGGCCACGCATGTGAGCATTCCTTGCCCCTTCTGCGGAGCGTCCTTTGAGGGCGAGTCAACGCAGCGTGTGTTTGAGTGCCCGTCCTGCGGCAATAAGATCGGCATTGCGGACCTGCTCAAGCCGGGGACGTTTAGCAAGCGCCTGACCATGGGCGTTGGTGCGGAGTATGTGCCCGAGCAGGGTATTCCCTGCGAAATCTCGCCGCAGCAGGCACGTGCCAACGCGCTGCAGCTGGTGCGCCAGTATCCGGATGCCTTTGCCAGGCACGACGTGGAAGACGCGATCCAAAACGACATGATGCTCTTCTATTTCCCCATGGCGCTGGCGGACTTGCGCATGATGGCGAGCTTCCCGGGCAAGGGCCTGAGCAAGGAGGCCTTGGTGTACTACGAGGTGCTCGACTGGGCATACCCCAGGGCAAACTACCTGGACGTTCGCCTCATGGGCATTTTGGAGCCGTGGGACTTTGCCAAGGTCGGTCCGTTCGATCCCGCCATGCAGGAAGGTGACTTTCGCGTTGTCTCAGTCGATGCGTCTACCAAGGACCAGGTGGTCATTGATAAGTTGGCGCTCGACGTTGCGGGCAACGACGCCGAGGCTGTACTGGGGCTCAATAAAAAGAGTATCCGCACGTGGGCGCGCAAGGCCCGCAAGCACAAGGACGGCCTAGTTATGGTGCCGGTGTACTTTGTCGACCGTCCGGCAACGGACAGCCGCGACGGCGAGCAGGTGCGCATCGCCGTGAACGGCCAGACGGGCCGCGCGGCCGCGGTGGTGTTTAGTGACAAGCGCGAAACGCACATGGTGGCGCCGCTCAACCCGAGCCTGCATCTGTCCGGAGAAAGCACCGTGCATGCCATGCCCATCGAGGTCAAATACGTTAAATCGCCGTTCCTGTACCAGATCGTGCGCCGTGGAGGCGGCGAGCAACCGCGCCAGGTTGCAGCCGCCGTCGAGGGTTCCTGCCGAGAGGAGAAGCCCAAACGCCGCGGTCTGCTGGGTGCGCTATTTGGGAAGTAGGGGAGTAGCACCGGTTGTTGCCGTAAGGTGATGGCCGGGGGTGCGGGGCAGCTCTCAGGAGTGCGGGCTGCCGTCTGATTGTTTGAGGGTGCCAGATGTAAATAAACAGTGGAGCGGCTGCAAAAGAGCCTCCTCACTGGGTAAAATCAGGTTGTGCCGCGGAACCCGCTCCTCAGCTAGTCACACTTCGGAAGCGCGGGCAACGCAGGTATTATCGTCTAAAGGGCCGGCTGCAACCGGCCCTTTTCTGTGGCAGCCAATGGACCCACATCAGACGAAGGCCGCGTCTTTGCCTGTCAGGTCACGCTCGCCAGCCACGGCTAGAATGTCGTTGCCGGCGTCCATGACCGGTATTGTTTCGTAGCGTGCGTCGCAACCGCGAGTGCGCCTGCGACGGCTGCGGTGGCTTCGGTCGCAACGTGCTGCTACCCTTGCGTTTCGCCATTAGTCGCTTCGTTGATGGCGCGGTACTCGGCGCTTAGTTCGCGCGCCAGCTCTTCCTTGCTTGGAAGATATGGCAGGTATTTGGCGGCAAACACTTGGTCGTTGTCTTCGGGCAGCGTGTACTCGACGATCGAATCGCTTTTGTCCGCGCAGAGCACGATGCCTATGGGCGGATTGTCGCCTTCGTTCATGAGCTCACGCGTGTAGTAGTTCACATACATTTGCATCTGGCCCAGGTCCTGATGCGTAAGGTCATCGGTCTTAAGGTCGATGAGCACGAAGCAGCGCATCAGATAGTTGTAAAAAACAAGGTCAATATAGAAATGGCGCCCATCAAAGGTGATGCGCTTTTGGCGCGCCTCGAAAGCGAAGCCACGGCCAAGCTCCAGCAGGAACTTCTGAAGATGCGTGATGAGCGCCTGCTCTAAATCGCTCTCGCGAAACGCAGTATCGTCCGAGAAACCTAAAAACTCCAGTACATATGGGTCGCGGATGATGTCCTCGGGGCGACGAGCCGGGGCGCTCTTTTGGATTTCCTGGGTGACGGCCTCTTTGTCCTTGCTGGCAAGTAGGCGCTCGCGGAACATGGTGTTGATCTGGCGCTCGAGCTGACGCGTGCTCCAACGAGAATCGGCGCATTCGTTCATGTACCAGGCGCGAGCATCAGGGTCGGGAATGCGCATCAACCTGCGGTAATGAGTCCAGCTCAATTCGCTACGCAGTGCGTCGCGAATTGGAAACGCAAGAAAGAACTGACGCATATTGCGAAGGTTTGCGATGCCAAAGCCTCTTCCGAAATCCGCGGTAAGCCTTCTGGAGAGGCCTGCAATCAATGCCTCCCCATATGCTGCGCGCTCCTCTCCGCCCTGCTCATCAACAATGCTCTTGCCGATCTCCCAATACGCCTCAACCATCGCAAAGTTAACGGCGGTATAGGCCTTGTCGCGAGCGGCGTTGAGAATTGAGGAGACCTGCTTGTAAAAACCTTCGGGCACGATTGCCGATTCTCCACGGTTTACCAGTTCGCCCATCACTGTCGCCCCACTTTCCTCTTGTGGAATGCATCTTTATCGCATTTAGTTTAAAGCCTCGCGCGGACACGAATTGCTTTGCTGTCTGGCACCTTCGCATGGGAGCCTTGCGGTGACTAAAATGTGGCCATAGAGGCAGTTTTAGCGAACCCCGCGGGAGTGACACGCATGGATAACAACACTTTGCTGTTCCAGGACAAAGGTTCGGGTAGGTTTAAAGACGTTAAGATCTACCCCAACCGTATTGAGGTGCTCAAGAAGGGCACTTTTGGTGGCAAGCACACCGAGATTGTTTATCTTAAGGACATTACGGGCGTCAATAGAATCAAAGGCCGCGATGTTTTTTTGCGCAATCGTCTGTTGACCGCTTGCGTCTTTAGCCTGAGTAGCCGTGCGAAGGCCCAGGAATTTGTGAACGCGCTGAACATGGTGATGTAGCCGATAGCGGCGTTCGGGCCAAGGTAAAAATCGGGGGCACAGAACGGTGTTCTGCGCCCCCGATTGAGTCGATGTGTCTAAAAGGCCGGCTTGCCTATTCGACAACGTCCTCGTTGTTTTCACCGTCACTGGCAAGCATCGCCGCGCCGGCGACCGTTGTCGCCACGGCGGCGGCAGCGAGCCCGGCGGCAACGCCAGAGCTGTCGCCCGTGTCGGCGAGCTTTCCGCCCGAGCCCTTGCCCTTGTTGCCCTTACCGTTCTTATCAGCGCTGCCTGCGTTGGAACCCGTGCCGCTGCCGGTGCCGGTGCCGCCTGCACTGTCCGAGGCCGCTACGGTAAAGCTTGCGGCTCCGTCGCTGGCGAGCGTGTAGTTCTGCGCCGCGTTGCCCAAGAGACCGTTCACGCGCACCCAGTACGTTCCTGCGGCAAATGTTTCGCCCTCGGCCATTGCTGTGCCCGGAGCGCCGTTCGCGTCGTGCACAAACTCGAGCTGGGCCGTGCAGGCATCGGTTTCGAGCTTGCCCTCGAGTGATGCCGCAATCTTGGCGCGCACGTCTTCGCCGGCCTTAAGGCCTTCGAGTCCCTCAAAATGGGGCGTCAGCGCGCGTGGATCGATATCGATGGGCACAGAGCCCTGCAGCCCCGTAACGGTCTCGTTGCCCAGGGCGTCGACATCCACGTATTCAATGGCAAACGCATGGCCCGAAGCTGTCGCGTTGAGCGCGTTGCTGCTGTCGGCAAGGCGGAAATGACCCTCGCCAACGGTCTTGCCATCCTGGAATGAGGCATCGCTCAGCGAGTCGCCGTACGTCATGCGCATGCGGGTCGGGAGATAGTACGGGAGATAGTACGAAGCCGTCTGCTTGTGCTCCGTATCGTAATTGCGCTGATAGATGCTCCGGGCCAGCGCCGCATCAACAAAGTCGGATGCGATGATGCCAATGTGCTTGAGGTAATCTGACTTTGTATCCTCGATGCCGCTGGGATTGATGTACGGGCTCTTATACAGATGCTCGTTGACTACTCGTGCCGAGGTAAAAGGATTGCCTCCGTGCGACAAGCCCGTGCAGCTGGTGTAGTTGATAGACCAGCAACGCTCCAGGACTTTCTCCTTGGCCCCGTTATCGTCCTCGACATCTACCTCGTTGCGCGTGCGCCCGGTCGTTTCCTTCAGCGCATTATCGACCCAGCTGAGCTTGTCGGTTCCCGTGAGTTTGTACTTGTCCTGGGCGTATACCTTGGTGCAATAGGGCTCTTTGTCGCCTGTTTCCCCCGCGGCTTCAAAGCCCTGCGCGTTTTGGACGAGGCACATGGAGCTGCTGTCGGTGTGAGCCTTGATCTTGTCATCCCATTCGGTAAGGTCGAGGCCCCACGTGTGGCCGCTTACACTGTTGCCGGCGAGCCTAAATCGACGCAGCAGAACGATCTTTCCGCGCACCTCGTGTAGCGTGGGGATTCGGCTCGACGTATAGAACAGTTTGGGGTTAACGTCCAAAACCTTGGCGAAAGCCGTCGTAACACTTTCGTCGGTAGCCTCGTCGTTGCCTCGTGATACAAGCATGATGAGCGCTTCTGTCGGGTTTTCGTTCAAAAACGTTTTGAAGTAGCCTATGACATCGGAAAGATGCATAAAGTACGCGTCTTTTTTGAGCAGGTAGTAATCCCCGTGGTCGATACCGGGGTTGTCGCCCTTTCCGAGCCGGATATCAAAATAGCGAATGCCTTCGAGCAACTGCGTGGGAATGTAATCCTGCTGGCATTTTACTTGCGAGGATTGGGGCTCGGTGTCGTTGTCCACGCTACAGGTGCCCGAATCGTGCGTGCCCGGGATGCTCAGCTCGTCGAGGAACTTGTTGTCGTCGACGTATTTCATCCAACATGGCCCATCGACGTAGCTGCTGTACGTGATCCAGTCGAGGCTGCTAACCGTGGCATCGTTCTTTTTCATGTCGTAACCGATAAGTTCGAGCTCCCACGGAATGCTCTTACTCTTATGGCAGATCTTGTTGTTGTCCTGGTCTTCGCCGTTCGATTCTATTGCCAGGTACTTAATGTCTTTTTTCTCGGTTTCTTTCTCGACCGTGCGGTCTCGGATGATATAGGTTCCGTTTGATTGACGCTCGAACGCAAAAGAGCGGCTGGGCTTGCCGTCATGCTCGCCACTCCATACGTGGATGACCTTTCCGTCTTTGTCCGAGTCGCCATCGACCGACCAAATGCTGTAGCCCGTCTTTTTATGCTCTTCGAAATTGAGCAAGGTGCGGATAGCATACCAGTTTGTATCGTCATTCTTGGTCGTTACGTTCTCAAGGATGAGCTTGCTGGACGTGCCGTCATTAAACAGATGGCAGACGTTGCCGATGACGTTGCCGTCTTCGTTAACGCTTGCGGTACGAAAATAGCCCGCGGGGCGAAGGCGAATGACGAAATTGTCGAGGCTGACTGCTGGCCCGGCCGTGCTGTCCGCAAAGGCTGCCCGCGGGCTAATGCCCAGCATGGCGGTTTCGGGCAGGCTTGCAAGTGGCGACAACGCCGCGAGTCCAAGGCCCAACGTAAATGCTCGGCGGCTGATGGCGTGGTGTTCGGTCATAACTTCTCCATTCGTAGAGTGCGGTTATGCGATAGTTTTGGTCACTATACTGCCCAGATGTTTAAAGATGCTGGTTTAATTGTCTGCGCGGCGCGATAAATCGGTGGGCGGACGTGTTGAGGTGTTTGTCGTTTTCGTACTGTTGCCACATTTGGGGCGGTTCCGGCGTCCGGCATCCTCGCGTTCGTCGGCTACCGGCATAAGAAAGGGAGGGTCGGTTTACCGGCCCTCCCTGGGTACGAAGCGCTGGGGTACCGTCGCTTGTTTGCACTGCGACCGTGTTTCCCGTTGCGCTTGCCAGTCGCTTAGCGCTTGATCTCGATATCGTCGAGCTTGACGTCCATGGCCTCGGTCTTGGCCTCGGCGATGTCGTCGGCAAATTCCAGAGACTTCATCATGGTCTCGACGGCGTCCTTGTGTTCCTCGACGTTGTCGATACGCACGTACACACTGCCGCCGTCAACGTCGGTGAAGTATTCGGTCGTTACGCCGCCCGAGTGCGTGAAGTAGGCACTGCGCCAGGTCTTGCCGTTGTACTTAACGGGATCGCTCTCGGTCCATCCAGAGTTGGCCTTCCACTTTGCCTCGTAGTCGAACAGCTCGTCGGCGTTCTTGTCAGGATCGAAGACGGGGATGAAGCGGTCGCTGGCGTGCTCGCTCTCGGTGAACTTAAACTGGGCCCTGTCGGCGGTGTCGCCGGCAACGTCGGTGATCTCGACTCCCTCGGGAACCTCGACCTTAAACCAAATGAAGTCGGTCCTCATATCCACGGCTGGCTTTTCTGCGCCGCCGCCACCGCCACTGCCGGTAGTGCCGCCGCTTCCGCCGCAACCCACCAGGGCAACCGCGGCAAAGAGACTGATGCAGAGGGTGAGAATCGCAAAGGCCTTCTTTTTCATGGTCGTGTCCTCCTCGATCTGTAATCGTCCATGGATTACCTGCCTTTACTGTACGCGTGGACGGCTCCTTCGGGTGGGCCATGTGTCCCATTCTGAGGGCCGGATTTGCGCCGTTAAGTGGCGATATGCGCGGGTCCAAAAGAGGGGAGGGCCGATGCTGCCGGCTCTCCCCGGGGTGAGGAGCCCGTTGATTTAATGGGGCGTGCGTGCGTGGGCGTTGCCCCAACAGGTTCCTTGTTTATAGATATGCCCCAGTTTTTGACGTCCGGAAGTCTCGAAAGGTGGGCCATGTGTCCCATGTTTGCGGTGCCGACGCCTATCGTGTGTCATAGAAATCCGCGATGGCCGGATGCGCTGACGCTCATGTGCTTATGGGCTAGACTTAGCACCATTACTTGATCGATGCGGTTGGCCGGCGGTTGCCGCCCGACCGATGTATATGACTTGAAGGTGTGTGCGTATGAGCCAAGAGATGATGGATAAAACCTGTCGCGGTTTTGCCGAGGCGCTGGCCGCGCGCGAGCCAGTTCCCGGTGGTGGCAGCGCGAGCGCTTTTGTGGGCGCGCTGGGCGCCTCGCTGTGCGGAATGGTTGCCCGCTACGGTGCGACCAATCCCGCGCTTGCTGATCGTGCGGATGACCTGACGCGTGCGTTTGCCCAGGCAGACGAGTTGGCGCAGGAGCTTGTGGGTCTGGTCGCCGAGGACGTTCGTGCGTACGGCCAGGTGTCCGCTGCGTACGGTATTCCGCGTGAGGACCCGGCCCGACCGGCTGCGATTCAGGATGCGCTGCATGTGGCCGCTATGCCGCCGTATCGCATTATGGATGCCTGCGGGCGCGCACTGGCGCTGCTCGAGGACATGGCCGACAAGGGTTCGCGTCAGCTGCTGTCCGATGTGGCGTGCGGCGCCGTATTCTGCCGCGCCGCCATGCAGGGCGCGAGCTTGACGCTCTTTGCGAACACCACGTCTATGAAGGATCGTGCACGCGCCGAGGAGCTCGAGACGGCGTGTGATGAGTTGCTCGACACATGGTTGCCGCGCGCCGATGCGCTGGCGCGCCGCGCCTCCGACGCTGCAAGAAAGAGGGGATAGCCATGGCTGAGCTACTGAAGGGTGCTCCCGTCGCCCGCGCTTTGACTGAGGAGCTCGCTGCCCGCTGCGCTGCGCTGCGCGAACGCGGTGTTGTTCCGACGCTTGCTATCGTGCGTGTGCGTGAACGCGAGGACGACCTATCCTACGAGCGCGGCGCCCTTAAACGCTGCGAAAAGGTTGGCATCGAGGCGCGTCGCGTGTTGCTTCCTGCCGGTGTTTCGCAAGACGAACTGTTGACGGCCATCGAGGACATCAATGCCGACTCGGCTGTTCATGGCTGTCTGATGTTTCGCCCGCTGCCCGCCGGCCTTGACGAGAACGCCGTCGCCGCAGCGCTCGATCCCTCCAAGGACGTTGACTCCATGACGCCGGCTTCGCTGCTCACCACGCTTTCGGGGCGCGGCGAGGGTTTTGCCCCCTGCACAGCTGAAGCCGTGCTTGCTTTGCTGGATCATTACGGCGTTGAGCTGGACGGCGCCAAAGTTGCCGTGGTCGGACGCTCACTGGTAATTGGCCGCCCCGTTGCCGCCATGCTTGCGGCGCGCAACGCAACCGTGACGACGTGCCATACGCATACGCGCGATCTTGCCGCCGAGTGCTGTGCTGCCGACATTGTGGTTGCCGCCGTTGGACGCGCGCGCACGATTGGCGCAGATGCGGTCCGCGAGGACCAGGCGATTATCGATGTTGGCATTAATTGGGACGAAGCCGCTGGCAAGCTGGTCGGCGACGTCGATTTTGATGCCGCGGAGCCGGTTGTTGGCGCAATCACCCCCGTGCCGGGTGGCGTGGGCGCCGTGACGACAGCAATTCTCGCCAAGCACGTGATCGAGGCGGCTGAGCGCGCGGTAAAATAGGCGTTTGGAGGCTGTTTAGGGGGTTGGTTAGATACCCCGTGGTCAAAAAATGCCAAATATGAGTACTGTTGCCAAGTTAGTCACATATGTTTGAGATCATTTTGGCTCTTTAGCGATAAGTAATATCGTTAAAGAGCCAATTTTATTGGACGTATGGGGAATTACTAGACTCAGTTTTTGGACAGGTGAGGATTCCCGGCGCCCGGAACAGTGCAATTTGCTGCCACTAAATTGGTGACAGTACTCATATTTGGCATTTTTTGACCACAGGGGTTGCCAGCGCCGTGGTTTCGCCCTTTTTGCGTCGAAGCGATACACTGTTGCCGTTTGATTTCTTCGCTCAAGGAGGATGCGCATGCCGTGCACAACGATTTTGGTCGGTAAAAACGCAAGCTACGACGGGTCGACGCTTGTCGCGCGTAACGAGGACTCGTCCAACGGGGTGTTTGAGCCCAAGCGCATGCGCGTGGTGCACCCCGACGAGCAGCCGCGCGTCTACACGAGCGTCCTGAGTCACCTGACCGTTGAGTTGCCCGATAACCCCATGCGCTACACGAGCGTCCCCGATGTTGTCCCGGGCCACGGCATCTGGGCCGAGGCCGGTTTCAACGAGCTCAATGTGGGCATGTCCGCAACCGAGACGCTCACCACCAACGAGCGCGTCCGCGGCGCCGACCCGCTTGTGGACTACGTGCCCGCCAAGGGCAACGAGGGTGAGGACGGCTATGTGCCGGCGCAGCCTGGTGGCCTGGGCGAGGAGGATATGGTGACCCTGGTCCTGCCCTACGCCAAGTCCGCCCGCGACGGCGTTCGTATCCTGGGCGACCTGCTCGAGCGCTACGGCACCTACGAGAACAACGGCATCGCCTTTAGTGATGTGGACGAGATCTGGTGGCTCGAGACCATCGGCGGCCATCACTGGATCGCCAAGCGCGTGCCCGACGACGCCTATGTGACCATGCCTAACCAGCTGGGTATCGACAGCTTTGACCTGGACGACGCCGAGGGCGACCAGGCCGACCACATGTGCTCCGCCGACCTGCGCGCCTGGATGGCCGAGTGGCATCTGGACCTGACGCTGGGCGTCGAGGGCGACGGCCCGGCTGTGGTCTTTAACCCGCGCGAGGCCTTTGGCTCGCACAGCGACAGCGATCACGTCTACAACACGCCGCGCGCCTGGTACATGCAGCGCTGCCTCAATCCCAGCGATGTGTGGGACGGTCCCGAGGCCGACTACACGCCCGAGAGCGACGATATCCCCTGGAGCCGCGTGCCCGAGCGCAAGGTGACCATCGAGGACATTAAGTACGTACTCTCGAGCCACTACCAGGGCACGGAGTACGACTGCTACGGCAGCAAGGGCACGCCCGCTACGCGTGGCGCCTATCGCCCCATCGGCATCAACCGCAACAGCCAGCTCGCCGTGCTGCAACTGCGTCCCTATGCGCAGCCGGCCTATCGCGCCGTGCAGTGGATGGCGTTTGGCTCCAACTCGTTTAACGCGCTGGTTCCGCTGTACGCCAACGTCGAGACCATGCCCGAGTACTATGCCGACACGCAGGCTCGCGTGACGTCCGAAAACTTCTACTGGGCCAACCGCCTGATCGGCGCGCTGGCCGACGTCCGTTTTCATGAGTGCGGCCGCGCCGTGGAGGACTACCAGGAGAAGGTCGGTGGCATGGGCCACAAGCAGATCCATGACGTCGACGCTGCCGTAGCCGCTCTGCCCGAGGCCGAGGTGCCTGCCGAGCTTGCCCGCGCCAATGAGACTTTCGCCGAGCTTGTGCGCGTGGAGACCGATGCTCTACTGGGCAAGGTGCTCTACACCACGAGCTGCGCCATGAAGAACTCTTTCGCGATGAACGACAACGTGAGGTAGGGATTTCCCGTCGATCGAATAGCGCTAAAACGCTTTGTCGCTTTCGCTCAATCTTGGGTACAAGAACGCCAATGCAGTTGTTTGTGATTGGAGATAACCATGGTTATGAAACTCGATCAGCTTGTTAACGGCGCCATTAACGTGGGCTTTGGCGCTGCCGCCGTTGCTGTCGAAGGCGGCAAGAAGGTCCTCGACGACCTTAACACCAAAGGCGAGCAGGTCCGCAAGGACACCGCCACTCCCGATATCGCCCGCAGTGTGTCCGACATGTTCGAGCAGGCCGGCGGCACCATCTCCGACCTGACCGAGCGCTTGGGCATGCAGGGCGAGACCGCGGCCCAGCGCGTGCTTGACGAGCTCATCCTTGCCCGGGTCCGCGTCATGACCGCTCCCGAGCGCACGGCCTTCCTGGCCCATGTGCGCGACATCGTCGATTCGGTCGAGGACAACGTGACCTCGGTGCCCGTCGAGTCCGTTGAGCCCGACGATGCGAAGGATACCGAAGAGGCTGAGTAGCAGCGCAGATGGCAGATTCCACCACCGATTACAACAATCTAGATCCCTTGGGTGACGAGGCGGCGGTTGTCGATGAGGTCGACGCCGTCGTCTCGGGCGCTCGCAAGAAGCCGCGCGCTGTCGATATGGTGCCCGAGGAGCCCGACGCGATGGCACCGGACGAGGAATACCAGCTCACGCCGGCGGGTCGTCGCGAACGCATTGGGCAGATTGTTCGCCTGGTCAAAAAGTACCGCGTGTGGGATAACCTCACGCCGGTTCGTTTGCGCCGCCTGCTCGAGGAACTCGGCCCCATGTTCGTCAAGATGGGGCAGATTCTGGCCAACCGGTCCGAGATTTTGCCGCAACGCTTTTGCGACGAGCTGCGTCGTCTGCGCTCCGACGTGGAACCGGTGCCGTACGAGGTAGTGCTTCGCTGTCTGGAGGAAGAATACGGCCTGCGCCTGGGGGAGATGTTCGATGCGATCGACCCCAATCCGCTTGGTAGCGCATCGCTCGCGCAGGTGCACCGCGCTCGTCTGGTGACGGGCGAGGACGTGGCCGTCAAGGTGCAGCGCCCCGGTGCGCAGCAGGTTATGGCGCAGGACATCGATATCATCCGCTCGGTGGTGCGTATCGTTTCCAAGTTCGTCAACACCGATCAATTCGTTGACCTGCACGGCGTGGTCGAGGAGCTGTGGACCTCGTTTCGCGAGGAGACCAACTTTTTGGCCGAGGCCAAAAACCTCAATGACTTTTACGAGTTCCATAAGAGCGTTCATGGCGTGACGTGCCCTAAATCCTATCTGGACCTGTGCACCGAGCACGTGGTGGTTATGGACTACGTCGACGGCATTTCGATCGCCGATCCTGAACGCTTAGTGGCCGAGGGCTATGACTTGGAAAAGATCGGTGCCGCGATTGTCGAGGACTACTCGACGCAGGTGCTCGACGACGGCTTTTTCCATGCCGACCCGCATGCGGGAAACATCATCCTCAAGGACGGTATTGTCTACTTTATCGACTTGGGTATGGTCGGACGTATGTCGAGCCATGACCGCGGTATCGTCAAAGACATGATTTTCGCCGTGGCCGAGGGTGACGTGCCCAAGCTCAAGGATTCGCTCATGCGCTTTGCCGTGACGCGCGGCGATTCGGCCGAGCTTGACCATTCGGCCTTTTTGTCCGACTTGGACTTTATTGTTGCCGACTTTGCCGGGCTCGACCTTAAAGACCTGGATATCGGCGAGTTTTTGACTTCGCTGTTAAACCTCGCGCGCAAAAATGACGTTGAGCTGCCGAGCGTGGTGACGATGTTCGCCCGCGGCATGGTGACGCTCGAGGGCCTGTTGACCGAGTACATGCCCAACGTCAACATGATCCAGATCATCCAGACGCACATCAAAAACGAGAAGAGCACCTACGCCCGCATGCGCGAGATGAGCCGCGATCTTGCCGCGAGCAGCTATCGCGCGGCAAAAGGCTCGCTCGAGGCGGCCGAGTATCTGGGCTTGGCTTCGCGTATGCTTACGCGCGGCCAGCTTAAGGTAAACACGCAGATCATGAGCAGCGATAAGGCGCTGCGACAGCTGGGCGGAATTATCGACCGCATGTCGATGGCAATTGTGATCGCCGGTCTGTTTATCGGTTCGTCGGTGGTGTACTACGCGCGTATCGAGCCGGTTGTGTTTGGTATCCCAGTCATTGGCTTTATGGGCTACGTGAGCGCGCTGGTGCTGGCGCTTATGCTGGGCCGCAATATCTGGCTCAACAGCCACGGCGGCAAGCACTAGAGGCTGCGGCCGTCACCGCATTTTCCTATCGCAAACAATAGCTTTTACCTTGGGCTTCGCCTGCGTGCGAGGCCCTTTTGCGTGATAGCATATTGACGGTATTAATCGATGGCCTAGATGGTGGTGCGGAGACGCACGAATGCGCGGTTTTCCTGCGCGTTTGGGAGAATCGGGGTGCAAGTCCCCGGCTGTACCAGTAACCGTAATTCCTCTTGGCTCGGGATGCTCGCGTCGCAGATCGGACGACGTGCCCGAGCCGTTAAGGTTAAGTCGGATCGCCTCCCATCTTGCACGTTGCCGCGGCGTATGCCGCCGGTGTGCATGGGGCTCTGGAGGGAAGGGGACCCCGATGGGGGAACTCGAGCGCAACATGCGCGATGACGTGGGGCAGCCTCAAGGCAACGCTCCAAGTACAGACAATGGGGGACAAATGGATATGTTTGAGGACGAGCGTGAGCGCGCCTCGTTGCATCGTCGTGGCGCGATTGCACGCGGTGTAGCCAAGCGCGGCCTGGTGGCATTCCTGGCCTTCGCGATGGCCTTTGGCACCACGCCGGCTCAACTGTGGGCCGAGGGCGCCGAGGGCATTGCCGAGGCTGTGGCTCAGGCTGCGACGCCGGGCGAGGACGCAGCGCTTGCGGGCGGTACCGCCGAGCAGAGCGGCACCGAGGTCTCGGATTCCGAGGGCGCGCCTGCAGCTAGTGCCGCCACAACAGAGGCAGCAACTGGCGACGAAGGCTCGGCGACGGGGGAGAGCCCTGCTACGAGCGAGCAGTCTTCGACGGCATCCGCTGGCCAAGCAGGATCTGCCGCCGCGACTGCCGTCCAGACGGAGAACCCGACAGAAACCGGCGATGTCGCCAAGAAGCAAGTCGAGGTCTCGTTCTCGATTATCGGCACCGATGCCGACGGCAAGGCTCAGACCTGGGTGGCACCCACGCAGCTCAAGCTCGACGAGGGCGCGACGGCTGCGGATGCCTTCGTTAAGCTGCAGCAGAAGACGGGCTTCAAGGCAGACTACGATCCGAACACGGCATACGGTTTCTACCTCAAAAGCATCACATCCCCGAGCGATGGCCGTACGCTTGCCTTCGATCCGACGACTTATGCCTTCTGGCAGCTGTTCGTCGACGGTGCGTCTTCCTCGGTTGGCGCGAGCAGCGTTAAGCTCACCCAGGGGCAGAAGGTTGAGTTTGCCTATACGGCTGGTAGCGCGTCCCCTGTCGTTAAGGACCAGGTTGCCGCAAATGTGACCGTCATTGGTCGCGATGCCCAGGGCAAGACTCAGGCTTGGGTCGATAACGCGCAGTATGTGGTGACGTCCGGCTCGAGCGCGCTTGATCTTACGAAGGTCGCACTCGAGGCGAACGACATTGACGCCGTTGCTGCGGGCTCCTTCATTCTGAGCCTTAAGTACAACGGTGTTGAGCTGGGTACGCCCCAAGATTATTCGACCTATTGGCAGCTGTTCATCAACGGCAAGTCGAGCGACTACACGGCAGACAATGTCACCATTCATGCTGGCGATACCGTTACGTGGTTCTACGGTGGCTGGGGCGACCAGCTGCCCTCCGATTCTGTCCATGCTTCTGTTCAGGTTCTCGGTAAGGACAAGGACGGCAAGCAGCAGGTTTGGGCTTCGACGGGCCAGACGAGTCTCAAGGCAGGCTCCACTGCCAAGGATCTCCTTGAGCAGACCGGCCTTACTCTCGATGCTGGCGAATCGTCTTGGGGCTGGTTCCTCAACGGCATTTATTCGCCGTTCGATGGTAAGTCCTATGGCTGGGATGCTGCGACCAATAGCTATTGGCGCTTCTACGTAAATGGCAAGTTCGCCGACGTTGGCGCCGGTGCCTACGAGCTCCAAGAGGGTGACGCCGTCACCTTTATGTATGGTGCTGACGCCGATGCCCTTCCTGGCCAGGTTCTTGGTTCTGTCGATGTTATCGGTCCCGATGTCAACGGCAACAATACTCGCTGGGGCTCGGCAAGCAGTGTTTCTTTGCCTGAAGGCTCTACTGCCCAGAACCTTATTGAGACGGTTCTGAAGGCCAAGGGCGTTACGTACAACGGCTCCCAGAGTGGCGAGTACTGGTTCCTCAATTCCATCAAATCGCCGTTCGAAGACAAGTCGTACGGTTATGATGCTGCGACCAATAAATATTGGCACCTGTATATCAATGGAGAGCCCTCCTTACTCTGCGCTAATCAGATTACGCTCAAGAGCGGCGATAAGGTCACACTTGCCTATACCACCGACGATTCGGCCATGCCCGATCCCGACAAGATTGTCGTGGACCCGGGTGCGACGACTCCTGATTGGGATGCCGAGTGGGCCGGCTACGGCAACAGTGGCAACGGTTCGACCGTAACGGATGCCAAGACGCCTGCGCAGGCCGCCGGTCTTAAGTGGGCCTTCGATTGGAAGGCCGAGTCTGGTCAGCAGTATGCCAACTGCAGCGAGCCTGTCATTGCTAACGGCTTTGTGTACATCGCGACCGAGAACGAGCTCATTAAGATCGATTCGTCCACGGGCAAAAAGGTTGCCTCTGCGCCGCTTGCCTCCAAGGTGAGCTATACCTCTCGTCCGATCTATACCAATGGCCTTATCATCGTTCCGCTCAACGGCGGTGCGGTCCAGGCGATTACTGCAGACAAGCTGATCTGCAAGTGGCTGACGCCTGGTTTGACGGACTTGACGCAGAGCTCCTGCACCGTCGTTTCGGACGGCGAGTACGTCTATGTAGGCTCGGTCGATATTTCGTATGACGAGAATTACAATGCGACCTACGGCAACGGCTCCTTTGCGCGCATTAAGATTGCCACGGGCGAAGTTTCTTGGCAGAACATCGACCCTGCCGAGGGCTATTACTGGACTGGTGCGGCTTTGACGGATAAGTATGCCATCGTTCCTACGAGCGCGGGTACGCTTAAGTGCATTGATAAGACGACGGGCGATGTCGTTTCGACCATGAAGCTCGGCGCTGTCGCAAATGCCGATTGCATTGCCGATCCGTCCAATGGCTCGACCTTCTATCAGATGACGCACGACGGAAAGCTCCATGTGATTTCGCTTTCGGCGAAGGGCGTGCTGAGTGAACAGAAGACGGTTGATCTGGGCCTTACGAATAATCTGAGCGCCCCTGCGGTGTCTGGTGACAATCTGATTGTCGGCGGACAGACGGCTACTGGCTCTGCTCTGGTTCTCTATAACCTGAAGACGGGTAAGACCACGATGGTCGCTGCTGCCGACGGCAAGGCGCTGCCGGCTGGCCTCAACGGTATTGCTGCTACTCCGCTGGTGAGTGTTCAGGGCGGCAAGACCTATGTGTACTTCACCGTTAACAGCGCGGATAGCAAGGATTACGTCAACTACTCTGCTGGTGGTGGCGTGTATCGCTATACGCTCGGCGATGCAGAGGCGACGCAGATTTATGATGCGGCTGGCCATTACCAGTACTGTGACTCTCCGGTCATTGCCGATGCTTCTGGCAATCTCTACTACATTAATGATTCGGGCACGCTGTTTAAACTTGGAGCTGTCGAGTCTTGGACGGTTGCCTTTAACTCCAACGGCGGGTCTGCTTGCGACACTAAGTTTGTTGCTACGGCCGATGGCAAGCTGGTCAAGCCGGTCGATCCGACGCGCGATGGCTACACTTTCGGCGGTTGGTATACCGATGAGGCTTGCACGCAGGCGTATGACTTCAGTACGCCGGTGACGGCCGACCTGACGTTGTATGCCAAGTGGACCAAGAATGCCGTTAACCCTGGCGGTAATGGCGGTTCAGGCTCCAATGGCGGCAATGGCGGCGTTGGTTCGAATGGCGGCGGCGGTTCTAGTACCGGTACTGGTTCCGGCACTGGCGCTGGCGCTGGTTCTGGCTCCGGCTCGAAGGGCGGCGCTATTGCCCCGGGCCAGAAGCCGGTGACCAAGACGACGGTGTCGACCAAGACCGAGACCAGGGACAACAAGTCCGACAAGAAGGACTCCGATAAGTCCGATAAGAAGGACGAGAAGAAGTCTGACAAGAAGTCTGACAGGAAGTCTGACAGGAAGGACGGCAAGTCCGACAAGAAGTCCGACAAGAAGTCCGATTCCAAGTCCGATACGGGTGCTGTTTCCACGACCACTGCTAAGAAGTCCTCTAGTGCTTCCGAGCAGGAGACTGGCACCAATCCGCTCGCCATCGTTGGCATCGCCGCCGGCGTGATTGGCCTCGCGCTCATCGCCGTCTTCGTGCTGACCAAGCGCGGCAAGGGTGACGGTAATGCCCGATAAGCCCAAGGAGACCAGCGGGCAACAGCCCGACTCCTCGTTTATCCAGCTCGATGATCCAAAGCAAAAGGGCGCCGCTTCGGCGGCGTCCGCCTCTCGTCGCAAGGCGCTCCTTGGCGTTCTTGCTGCCGCGTGCACCATTCTGATCGTCGTCTCGCTGGGCTTCGTCCATCCTTCCGAGAGCGGCGCCTGGTCCATTGACTGGATCGTTCAGACCGTGACGGGGGAGAGCGTCGTCGCCAAGGACACCAAGGGGTCTGGCTCGTCTGCCGCTTCGGGCGAGGCCAGTTCCAAGGATTCCAAATCTTCGAATGATGCAAAAGACGAGCCCAAGGGTTCGAACGACGCCAAGGACGATTCCGAGTCTTCAAACAAGGAATCGGACAAAAACTCGGATAGCAAGAAGTCCGAGGACCGGGGCGGCAAGAAGTCTGGCGATAAATCCGCTGCCCAAAATACGGGAGCCGGTGATACTTCCAATGCGTCTGGCGGTGCTTCTTCGGGCGGTGGCCAGTCGTCTGATGGAGCCTCGTCCTCTAATGGTGGAAACGCCTCCTCGGGCAGCCAAAGCGGCTCACAGGAGTCCAGCTACGTTACGGTGACGGTTTCGGTCACATCGAGCGCTGTGGGCAATCCTGTGTCCTCTGGCGGCACCTTTACCTTTAACGAAGGCGCCACCGTTTACGATGCCCTGTGCGCGCTAGGCCTTTCTGTCAACGCACACGGCTCGTCGTACGGCACGTATGTTTCCGCGATTGGTGGTTTGGCCGAGAAACAGTACGGCGGCACGAGCGGCTGGATGTACTCCGTCAACGGCACAACGCCCATGACGGCCTGCAGCAACTACGTTCTCTCCAACGGTGACAACGTGGTCTGGTATTACGTGACGGGCTAGGAGCCTCGACATATCGCACCAAGCGGGCGGTTCGGACAAACATTCGAGCCGCCCGCTTTTACAGCGAATGGGACGGGGTCGCCGGGTCTCTCGGCAAACAAAAACCGGTTGGAATGGGAATTCCAACCGGTTATACATTCAAGCAAATGGTGATCGACTACGACCGTGCGCCCTCGAGGAAGAAGCGGCGGCTGAAGTAGTTGTACCAGGTGACGAGGAACGTTGCGATGGCCTTCATGGCCTGGTAGCCGATGCTCAAAAACGTGACGCCCACAAACATGTACAGGTCGTTGAGGCCCAGGCCGATCACCGACAGGATGGTGAAGATCGTGAACTCGCGCTTGCGGCTCATGCCTTCGCGGTGGTCGAACACGTACTTCATGCTGAGCCAGTAGTTGACCACGACGGACGTGATAAACGAAACCGTGGTGCTCATCAAAAAGTCGAGGTGGAACAGCTCGACGAGCGCAATGAGCATGCCCCAGTCGATGCCAAAGGAGATAAGACCCACGACAGCAAACTTGAGGAACTGCTTGGTATGAGGTTGTGCCAGCGCCTTGCGCACGTAATCACATCCAATGCGTTGATGAATCGAGCAGAGGATACTTTAGAGCTTTTACAAGGGAAACGTAAGGTCTTTGCCAAGAACTATATGAACTCGCCAAATTTTCAAGAGTTAATCCGCAAACGTTGAAAATTTGCCCGTAAACGAGCGACACCCACGGACGATACTGCGCTGAGTGCGCGTCGTCCGTGGGCGCCGTAATGCTGCAGGGGTTTCGAGCTATTTTGTCTCGTCGCCCTCCAGGAAGATTTTTCGGGTCACAAAGTTGTAGACCATGACAAGCGCGGTGGCGCAGATCTTGGCGATATTGGCCTCGAGTCCCAGGCCGGCGTTGAGCGCCAGCACGATGCCGTCGTTGAGCACCAAACCGATCACGGACAGCACGACAAAGATAATGAACTCGCGGCGGCGGCTCATGCCTTCCTTGTGCGCAAACACGTACTTCATGCTTGCGAGGTAGTTAAAGATGAGTGAGATGATAAAGCCGCTGGTGTTGGCGATTAGGATGTTGAGGCCCAGACCGTAGTGGAGCAGATTCATAATGCCAAAGTCGATAACCGTGGCAATGACACCGACGACGCCAAATTTCATGATCTGCGCAAGGAGCTTTTGCATGGTACCTGCCTTAAGCCGGCGCCGGGGCGCCGTGGGGATGACAAACTTAGCAAGTTTAGCCAATCCCCGCGGGTGGTGCTAGGCGCGCTCCTCGATAGCACCGTTTCTATATGCATCGAGGAGCTGGCGCAGGTCCTGGATTTGGCTGCGGATCTTGGCGCCAGTATCGGTGTCGCTTACCATGCGGCGACGGTCTGCTTGGTCAAAACGGTTGGTCTCGCTTTCGATGTCCACGTTGCGCGTGAGTGCCTCGGCAACCGTCGTAAAGGCCCGGTGCGACTTGAGGCGGCAGCCGCGCGAGCTCGAGATGAGCGTATAGCCGGCGATGCCCGTCTTGGGATGGTAAGCGCGGCAGAAGCCGCCATCGATGACCAGCAGCTTGCCCTCGGCGCGGATGGGCTGCTCGCCCTTGGTAGTTTTAACGGGCGTGTGGCCGTTGATGATGTGGCCGGTCGGCGAGCATGCCATGGGCGCGACGCCAAACTCGCGCATGATGTCATCGCAGACCGAGGGCGACTTGGTAAGCGTAAAGTACGGATCCATTGGCTCGACCCAGGTGCTCTTATCGGCGATATAGGCGCGCTCAAAGGTACGCACCAGGCGTCCGCTGGCGGGTGAGTTAAAGCCAATCCACAGGTACCACATCCAGTCGAGAGCGTCGCGGTCGCCCACGCGCCAGGCGCGGCGGGCGATGTGGTCGCAAAAATCGAGATAATCGCGGCCAGCGTGCCAGGTGCCCAGACAGTTCATGCTGCTAAAGGTGCCGTCTTCGTTGAGCGGAACGCAGCCGTGGAAGAGCAGGTTGCCGTTGGCGACCTTGTACATCGAGCCGTGGGAATAGAGGAAATCGATATGGCGATGCAGGTGATCGGCGGTGACAAACTCGGACACGAGCTTGTCGATGATGTGCTGCTCCTGGGGCGTGAGCGTATAGGGGTCCGCCGGGTCGACGGTGGGGAAGTCGTTGGTCGTGAGCGGCCACACGCTGCCGTCGGCGAGCGTGACCGTGCCGGTGTCGTGATCGATCTTGTCGAGTAGCAGGCGGTCGGTCATATCGAACTCGGGGTGGCGCTGGATAATCTGGCCCTCGAGCTTAAAGAGCAGCACGTTGATGGCCTTGATCAGCGGGGTGATGGACTCACCGGCGGTATAGGTGGCATCGGCAAAGGCGACAAGCTCACGCAGCGAGATGCCGTAGTCGTTCTCTAGAATTTCGTAGTTGTCGTAGCGTAGGTTGTTGCGCAATACCGTGGCGATGCAGGCGGGCTCACCGGCCGCAGCGCCCATCCACAGCAGGTCGTGGTTGCCCCACTGGATGTCGAGCGAATGGTAGGTGAGCAGGCGGTCCATAATCTTGGCCGCGCCGCCGCCGCGGTCGAAGATATCGCCCACCAGGTGCAGGTGGTCGACGGCCAGGCGCTTGATGAGCGAAGCGAGCGACTCGATAAAGTCGTCGGCGCTGGCGGTCTCCAGGATGGACTCCACGATGCGCTCGTGATAGCGCACGCGATAGTTGTTCTCGTCCGGGTGCGTGTGCAACAACTCGTCGATGATATAGGCGTAGTCGCGCGGGATGGCCTTACGCACCTTGGAGCGCGTGTAGCGGCTTGAAAGCGAGCGTGCGACCATGATGAGCTGGTCAAGCATCGTCTTGTACCAAGTTGGCGAGTCCTCGCGCTGGCTGCGGACCAGCTCAATCTTCTCGCGCGGGTAGTAAATGAGCGTGCACAGCTCGCCCTTTTCGTCAAAGGAGAGCGTGTCGCCAAAAATCTCGTCGACATGCTCGCGCACGACGCCCGAGCAGTTGTTGAGGATGTGCATAAAGGCTTCGTACTCGCCGTGCACGTCGCTCATAAAATGCTCGGTGCCCTTGGGTAGGTTGAGGATGGCCGAAAGATTGATGATCTCGGTAAACGCGGATTGTTCGGTGGGGAACTGTCTCGACAGCAGGCGCAGATACTTGAAGTCTTGCGGGTTGCGATCGAATGCGACCATGAAACACCTTCCGATGGGGCTGGTAAAACTGATAAACAGCGTCAAACGTTTACCAGTATGCGCCGCTTTTGTTTCGATTTTGCGCCAGCGGCTGAATTGTCGGCTGAACGGTTTGGTAAATCGATTTAGTGAAGGTAGATGTGTTGGTCGGGTGGAGACGACAGAAGGTGTTTTCTCAGATATTTATGCGTGGGGCCGGTGGAGACGATGGTGGTAAAGATGTTCACTATTATTGGTTCGATTTGGTAAATAGTGGACATATGTACCGCATGTAGGCTCACTGTGCGATAATTTGCGCAGCAATGAGTAAGGAGCCTCATATGAGTGATTTTGTCCTGACCTGTGAATCCGCCGCCGACCGAACCCGTGAGTTCTTTGACTCGCGCAATATTCCCGTCGCGTATTTTCATTACGAGATCGACGATGTTGTCCATACGGACGATCTGTATCAGTCGATTACGCCGGACAAGTTTTTTGCCCAGATTGCCGCGGGCGCCATGCCCAAGACGTCTCAGGTGAGCGTGGGTGAGTACGAGGAGTTTTGGGAGCCGTTTGTTGCCGAGGGTAAAGACGTGCTGCACCTGACGTTGTCGTCGGGTATTTCGGGCACGTATGGATCGGCCTGCGTCGCGGCGCAGATGCTTGCGGATCGCTATCCCGAGGGCGGCAAAGTGCGCGTCATCGATTCGCTGGCGGCGTCTTCGGGCTTTGGCCTGTTGTTGGAATATGCCGCCGATGTGCGCGATAGCGGGGCTTCACTCGACGAGACGGCTGCCTGGATCGAGGAGCACAAGCTCAACCTGCACCACTGGTTCTTCTCGACCGATCTGTCGAGCTACCTGCGCGGCGGTCGCATTTCGGCCGCGAGCGCGATCATCGGCACGGCGCTTAAGATTTGCCCGCTTATGACGGTCGATTGCGAAGGTAAGCTGTCGCCACGTGAGAAAATTCGCACTAAGAAGCGCGCGATTTCCGAGATGGCTAAGACCATGACGGCACACGTGCAGGACGGTGCGGATTATTCGGGTAAGTGCATCATGTCGCACTCGGCGTGCCGCGAGGATGCCGAGGCAGTTGCGGCGCTGATTGAGGAACAGGTTCCGCAGCTCAAAGGCAAGATTGAGATCAACAATATCGGTGCTCTGATCGGTTCGCACACTGGACCTGGTACGGTGGCGCTCTTCTTTATGGGCGACAAGCGCGTGGATTAATTCGTTCCATCACGTCACTGCATGATTGCTCAAACGAAAACGGCCCGCCTCACGTTTGTGGGGCGGGCCAAGATGTTTGCTAGCGTTTCTTACCGCGGAAGAAAAAGCCGTGCAGTGACGGCTTGAGGCCGCGGTTGGCGCGATGCTCTTCGACGCGCTCGTGGATCGAGGCAACGCGCTCGATGACTTCGTCGGGAATCGGCACGTCGGGATTCATGTTCTCGACCTGGCTGACCTCGGCGGCGGCGACCTGGTCGATAATGGGCACATCGTCGCGCGAGATGACAGGTGTGGCGTCTTCCTTCATCTTGCGATAACGCTGCATCATGTCGGTCTGTAGCTGCTGGGCCGAAGGCGGCGTCCAGATGATGGCGTTGGCGCCGGCGGCGATGGTCTCACGGATGCTCTCGGGTGTCTTGCCGCCCGGCGCGATGAGCGGCAGGTTGGGATAGTGCTCGCGCAGTTCACGCAGGACCTGGGGTGTGTTTTTGCCGGCGGCGATGTTGAGAATCTTGGCTCCGGCGCGCACTTTGGCATGCGCATCATCGTCGCAACGTACGACCGTGGCGATGACAGGGATGTCGGCGATGTTGGTGATGTGCTCGACCATCTCGGCAGTAGCGGGGGAGTTGACCACGCAGCCCGCCGCGCCCTGCATCTCGGAGACGGCTGCCATCTGCACGGAGCGCTTACCGGTCGTAGTTCCGCCGCCCACGCCTACGAAGACCGGGCACTCGGCGACGGTCAGCAGCGCCTGCGTAATGGCCGGCTGCGGCGTGAAGGGGTAAACGGCAAAGACGGCATCGGCATTGGAGTTGCGGATAACCGCGACGTCGGTGGTGTAAATGAGCGACTTGATGCGGCGGCCAAAGAGTGTAAAGCCGCTGGCCTCCTCGATCTCGTCGGGCATGCGAAGGGCAGCCTTGCGCAGGCGTCCGTCGATGGGCAGGGGCTCCATAGGGAGCAGGCCGTTGGGCGTGACGGCTACCTGGGGCTCGGTAAACTCGTCTGCGAGCTCGACCTCGGAGAAATCGACCGAGGCGACGATGTCCTCGTGAACCTCGGCGGGCACATCGATGGGAGCTTGGTCGTTTGCCGCGGCAGGCGTGTCGAAGGAGCTGGTGCCGACGAAGGCGTCGACGCGCTCGTTTAGATCGTTGAGGGTATCCATGGAGGCTCGATTCTATGTGATGACGGCCGGCAGGGTGCCGGCAGCGTTGTGCTTGCTAAATCGTTTGACGAGTTGATTTTTCCCCGCCGCGCCATTCGTTAGACCGAAGGGCCGGCGAACGTGAAGGAGCTGTGGTGGCGGGTATCGAGGTGCTATCTTGAATGTCCCGTTTAAAAGAGAGGTGACGCGGTATGGAATTGACAGCAATGTTTGGCTCGATTGGCCTGTGTGTGGCCGCAATCGTTGCCGCCGCGGTCATCTACTTTGTGGTCACGGCCATTAAGGGCAAAAGGGCCGAACGCAAGGAACGCGCGATGCTTAAACAGCATCGCGACCAGCAGGGCAAACGCGCACAGAGATAGCTTGTTGAGTTTTGGATCCGTGCGCTAGCTGCGTTTTCGAATCAGGGCAATGTAGAAGCCCTCAAAGTCGCGGCTAGGCGGAATGGTCAGCGTGCCGGGCATACCGTTGGCGACGGCCGAGACATGGCCGGCAGCGATGGCCTCGGTGAGGGCGTTGCTCTCGACGCGTGGCTCTTCGCCAGCTTCCTGAGCACGGCGCGTTTCGCTTTCGCTCGGCGTGCCGTCGAGGGGAATGAGCTCGCAGTCCATGTGCTTGTCGAGGGCCTCTTGCAGGGCGTCCTCGTTTTCCTGCGGCAAGATCGAACAAGTCGAATAGACGAGCGTGCCGCCCGGTTTGAGGGCTCCCATGGCGCGGTCCAGAAGTGCTCGCTGCGAGCGGGCGCACTTGCTCAGCAACTGCTCGGTGAGGCCGCGCAGGCTTTTCTCGTTGCCGCTGATGACGGTGCCCGTGCCGGTGCAGGGGGCGTCGAGCAGAATACGGTCAAAGCGGAAGAACTCGTCAAGCTCGCGTGCGTCAATGCGCATGACGGGCACGTTTTTGGCACCTTGGCGGTGGAGGTTGGACTCAAGCTTTTCGGCGCGGGGAATGCTCATCTCGCAGGCCGTGAGGTGTGCCTGGCCCTGGGTGAGGGCGGCGATCTGCGTCGTCTTGCCGCCAGGGGCTGCGCACATGTCCAGGATGTCCTCGCCTGCCTGGGCGCCCAGGACCAACGGCGGCATCATGGACGACAGGCTCTGCAGATAGATCTTGCCGTCGCGGTAGATGTCGAGATCCCACAGATCGGAAACCTGGGCCTCGGGCAGGATAAAGGCGTCCGGGTACCAGGCGACGGGGTTGTGGGCGATGCCGACGGCACCGAGCGCCGCAGCGATGTCCTCGGCGGTCGCCTTGAGCGTGTTGGCGCGCAGCGTGACCGGGCGTGTGGCCGCGGCGCCGAAGCCCTCGATCATGAGCTCGGCATCGGCGGGCGCATAGGCGCCGGCGACCGTGTCGACCATAAAGCGCGGCAGGTCGGCGGCGGAGTGTTGGGCGGCAAGCTGGTCGGAAAGCTCGGTGGAGGCAAACTGCCTAAGCTTGAGCTCGGGCTTAACCTGCTTTTTCTGCTTACGACGACGCGGCTTGGACATCCGTCTTTCCTTCCCGTTCCAAATTGACTACTTTCCGGGCACGCCGCTGCTGGCGTGCTTTAGTACTGGCTCTCGTGCTTGCTAAAGAAGTCGAAGCGCGGGGGCAGCGGCTTCACGCGGTGCTCGCCGGGCTTCTCGCCCAGGCTCTCCACGAACTCGTCCGTGGAGGCAAAGATGTTGTCCCAGCTAAAGAAGGCGACGGGGTCGACGTCGAAGTACTCGCAGATGAGCTCGCAGCCGGCCGGCACAATACCGTGCATCAGGACGGTCGCCACGCGCAGCTCGGTAAAGGCGTCGACGAGGGCCTGCGTCATCGCGGCGTTTGCCTCATTACCCTCGAGCTTGTTGGCGGCCTTGGAGGCGTCGCTCCAGCGCTTGTTGGCGGCGCGCAGGTAGTCGTCGCACACGGCAAGCGCGCGGTGCGTCTCGAACTTGTACATGGCCTGCTCAAAGGCAAGGGCTGCCTGCTCGGCAGCCTCGACCACGGCGGCAGAGGCGGCACCGGCGGGGATGCAACCGTTGCGGTAGGGGCTCTCGTCGCCTTCCTTGACGGCGACGCCGTAGAAGCAGCTGCGGGCCAGGCGGTTGAACACGCCGGTCAGCAGCGCGCTCTCCTTAAGGGCCGGATCGATGACGCGCTTGTCGTCGCAGGCGCGCACCTCGTTGCCGTCCTTGTCCTTGCCGGTCACGCGCGTGTCGTATGCCTTGGGGCTAAAGCTCACCGGCTTCTCGGACAGGCCGAGCGACAGCCAGTGCGCGCGCATCTGCTCGCAGGTGTAGTGGTTGAGCAGGTCGTCTGCCGGCGGGGGAGGCGTCTGCGAGGACGAGCTTGCCTTTTTGCCCATGTAGAGCAGGTGGTAGCAGGCGCTGACGGTGCTCTGCGTGAGGTTCCAACCCAGGGCCTCCCACATGGCGGTCTGCGCGATGCAATAGAAGTAGATGTTGTCCTGGCCAATGAACTGGTAGATCTGTGCGTCATCCGAGCACCACCAGTCGCGCCAGTCGAGCGAGCTGTGCTGGTAGGTGGGCGCGGGGACCTGCGTGGAATCGGCGGCGGGCTCGCCCATGAGGGCGGCATCCTGGGCGGCGACGCCCTCGGTCACGCCGGCGGCCTTGGCATCGCGTGCGAGCACGGTGCGCGTATAGCTGATGGGAGCCCACAGGCTCTCGGGCCAGCACCAGCAGGTGACGTCGGAGACGCCATCGACCTCGGGCACCGGAACGCCCCAGTCGATGTTGCCGGTGATGCGGAAGGGTACGAGCGCCTTGCCGCTGCGGAAGCGCACGCCGCCGTTGGCGAGCACCGCGTGGGCATCGTCGCGCTCCTTCCAGCTGGGGAAGGTGACGGTAAAGCTGCTCTTGTTGCCCTCGGGCTCCAGCACGGTGTGCTCGGGAAGCTGATCCTCGACGGCATCGAAGGCCTCGCGGAACTTGTTCTGGATGTAGAGCTGAGCCGGCAGCAGCCACTCTTCCATGGTCTTGGAGACCACGGAGCGAACCTGCGGGTTCTGGGCGAGCTTGGCGGTATAGGTTTTCATAAAGTCGAGGTAGGCCGGCAGGTCGAAGTAGAGGTTGTCTACCGGGCGCAGCTCGGGCACCTCGCCGGTGAGCTGGCTCTTGGGCGCGATGAGCTCCTCGGGCTCAAACTGGTGACCCAGGTCGCACTCGTCGGCATAAGCCTTCTCTGACTTGCAGCCCTGGATGGGGCAGCGGCCGATCACCTGGCGGCCGTTGAGGAACGTGCCGGCCTTGGCGTCGTAGAACTGCAGCGTGGAGCGCTTGGAGATGGTGCCCTGCTCGTGCAGGCGCTCGATAACCTCGGCGGTCACCTCGTTGTGAATCTGCGCAGCTGGCTCAAGGCCCGAGCCGCCGTAGATATCGCAGCTGATGTTGTAGTTGTTGAGGGTCGCGGCCTGGCGGGAGTGATTGGACTCGACATACTCGCCGATGGACTTATCGTAGCCTTCGTTCTCCTTGAGCTTGCGGTAGCTCTCCATGATGGGCGAGCCGTAGCAGTCGGTGCCCGAGGTGAAGATGACGTTCTCGCGGCCCAGACGGTCGCGCAGGAAGCGGGCGAAGAAGTCGGCAGGGACAAAGACGCCGCCAACGTGGCCAAAGTGAAGGCCCTTGTTGCCGTAGGGCTCGCCGGCGGTAACGATGGCGCGGCGAGGCCAGCTGGGACGGTCGTTCATGGAGTATTTGGATGCCATGGGACTCCTTCGCATATGGTGAGGGCGCGGCCGGGCGCGGGGCTCGGCGGCGCGGTGGTCAATTCGTGCATATCGTTCGACATTATCGCACATGCGGGCGGGTGCGTGGCAGGGGCGCTATCCTAAGATGCTATGAATGAGATTTCCAACATACATGCGTTTGAGGACGAGGATTTTCTGCACGCTTGCTTCGTGTGGGGGATGGTCGTAGTCGGCGTGGTTGCCGTGTGCCTGGTGCCGGTGTTTATGCTGCTGGGCGGACCCGCGGACCTGGATGCGGCTGCCGCGGGCGGCTGGACCACGGTCGTGGGCTGGATAGTCGGCTTGGCTGCGATCTCAATGGCGTCGTTCGCCGTGCACGAGCTGGTGCACGGTGTGTTTTTTAAGCTGCTGGCGCCTGCGGGCGCGAAGGTGACCTTTGGGGCGAATCGCGAGACAGCGATAATCTATGCCTGCGCCGAAGGCGTTGTGTATTCGCGCCGGCGGTACGTGGCGGTTTGCCTGGCACCGACGGTTGTTGTGACGACAACGCTTGCCCTGGGGTTTGCGTTTTCGGGCTATCCGCTGCTGTGCTACTTGGCGGCTGGTCTGCACTTGTCGGGCTGTGTGGGCGATTGGTATTACGTGCGGACCATTTTGCGCGACCGTCGCATTGTTGCCTGCGAGGATACGTCCTTTGGCGTGCGCTTTTTTGGGTGAGGAGTTGTCGATGAAGCCGTTGTTGCTGCACGCGTGTTGTGCACCATGCTCGCTTGAGCCGGTCCGCCTGCTGCGCGAGGAGGGGTTTGAGCCCACGATTTGCTGGACCAACCCCAATATTCAGCCGCACGATGAATGGCAGCGTCGCCTGGACGAGCTGCGCCGGTGGTGTGCCGAAGGCGACATCGAGCTTATCGAGGCGGGGGAGGACCGTGAGCGCTGGGAGGCCGGCGTGGCACCGCTGGGTGCCGATCGGCCCCGTCGCTGTCGTGCGTGCTATGCCCTGCGCTTGGCCGAGGCGTGCCGTGTGGCCCGGGAATGTGGGTTTGAGTTTGTGGGTACGACGCTCGCCGTCTCGCCGTATCAGTTGTTCGAAACCTGCAATGATGTGTTGGAGCGTCTGGCTGCCGCCCGCGGTCTCACTCCGGTGATTCGCGATTTTCGTCCGTATTACCCCGAGGCGACACGCCGTTCGCGCGAGCTGGGCATGTATCGGCAGAACTACTGTGGTTGCCGCTTCTCGGCTGTCGAGGCGGCCATGGACCGCGCCCGCATCCGCGACGAGCGCAAAGCGTCCAAAAAGTAGTTCATTTGGGCTGGGGCTTTGAGCTGTCTGTGCGGTACGGTCGTTTTTGGGAAAGTCGATTTAATTAAGCGTGTGATCGTGGCTCGCTTGATACCAAACGACGACTCCTATGATTCTAATCCTCCGTTTGTTAAACATCAGATCCGGACTTGCTGTTGCATATGAATGGGACGACAGCACAATCATGTCGTTTCCTTCTGCAAATCGCCTAATTACCTGTGTTTTACCGTCTGCGAGCGCCAATACAGCACAGCCGTTCCAAGGCTTTGCGGTGGTATCGACAAGTAGTAAGCTGCCGGGAGGGTAAATGCGGGACATTTCGTCACCTTTGATTTTAACGAAAACGCTATGTGGGTGACGCTTGGCTACGTCTACAGGCGCGCAAGCATTTTGTTGGCTGTGCGTGATGCGGCGCTTTTGCGATTCGATATCGATGACGGGAAATGCGCCCTCCATTTCATGGATAGCAGGGTCTTCGTCGGTGACGATTCTTTTATTTGCGAGCTTTACGGCCAAACCGTTTTCCTCGCCAACAAGTTCATCGCGGGTGCAACCGAAGAGCGCTTGTAACTTTTCAATATGGCGCTCACGGGGGGCATACCGACTTTTTTCCCAACGACAAACGGTCTCTTTAGATACCCCCAACATCTCTGCAAGTTGCGCCTGACCAAGATGCTCCATGGTGCGGAGTTTACGAATATTTGCCCCGAAGCCCATGGCTATAGATCCTCTCGCCACAGAGGGAGGCATAGACAGTTTGTGCCACCATAGCCTTTGGTGAGCTCGTCAATGGATAACGGGAATAATTCCATTCCTGCTTTCTCAAGCGCTTCGTTGGTCCAAACGTTTTCTTCATATACGCATAGTTTTCCTGGCGAGAGCGCAAGGATAGACGTTGCGTTGTTCCGGCGCTCTCTTTCGTAGGCGGTTTGATTCCCGCCTCCGCAGTCAATTACTTTTATTGGTTCGCAACAGGCTGCAGAGAGTATTTCCGGAATCGTGCGATCGATAGGAGTGATCGTAAGGCCCTTTCCGGATCGTTTTAGTTGAATGCTGTATGCATCAACGGCATTGCATATCTCACGATCGATGAGGAACGCGTCGTGATCAATTCTACTTATGAACGTATCGAGGTGGATACGCAGCCCGTCAGAGGGGACTCGAATCGCAATTAGCTCGGTGGTCTGGAATTTATTTGAGGTCAGGAGCTCTTTAGCAAGTGACTCGACGGCGGCGGGTTCAGTTCGGTCAGAGATTCCAACTAAAATTGTCTTAGCACTGATAACAAGAATGTCTCCGCCTTCGATATGGTAACTACTCCTGTTCAAATCACATACTGGGGTTTCTCCCATGATCTTGTGGTGGGTGAATATCTGCCGGTATAAGGCGACCTCACGATCACGCTCAGGCCAATACATATGATTTAGGATGATGCCGTCTCCGACTACCACAGCAGGATCACGAGTGAAAAAAAGCGTGTTGAGGGGATTGACCAAGAGCGAGGCGGGGTCAAATTGCTCGTGCACGAGCGCTCGTAGTGTTTCCGACTGGTTTGAACATAGCTCAGTGTCTCCAAAGCGAATGCCGTTAAGTACTATATTCACCAATTCCTGGGTGTTCTTAGTGTTCTCAAACAGCTGGGTTATTGTCTCGAGGAACTCTCTGCCTGTTGCTCCGCTGCAACGGAGGTAGTCATCAATAAAATATTTAAGTGATTGGGGCTCAGTTTCAAGTGAGTCTTCGAGAAGGTCCCTAATTTCAATGGTTTCTACGCCATGCTTCTCAAGCAATTGAACCATGGAATCGTGCTCATATATTGCTTTGTCGAGGTCAAAACGACCGCTCCATTTTCGCAGGGAGAAAACTTGGCTGAAGTCGGCATCAGGGTAGTTTTGTGTTTCAGCTCCTGGTCGATGGACAAGTACGGCTTTTAAATGACCGATTTCATTTGTTATGTGTACGCCTTGCATGTCTGTCTCCTGTCCTGCTGGTTTTTATATAAGGCTAAGGCGGGTTCCTTGTTGTGTTGCGGAATAGTTAAAAGACGTATGTAATTGATAAATAACATCAATTTTAAATATCAGATTGATTAATAACGTCACTTTAGCTGCCGTTCATAGGTGAAAAGCGACACGATGGCGATGGTTGGCCGACCAACGCTGAGCAACCTCATACATTTATGGTGCCAGCTGGATAGATGGGAAAAGGAATGAAGGAGGAGATATGGCAGCGGAAAGTTCGAAAGGCATCAAGCAGTTCAAGGTCCCGCACGTATATGCGATCATCTTTGCACTTATGGTCATCTTCGCTGTTCTCACGTGGATTGTTCCCTCTGGGTCCTATCAGCGTCAGGAGGTGAACGGTCGTGAAGTCACTGTCGCAGGTACGTATGAGCAG
This sequence comes from Collinsella aerofaciens, assembly GCA_048194085.1. Classification (GTDB taxonomy): domain Bacteria; phylum Actinomycetota; class Coriobacteriia; order Coriobacteriales; family Coriobacteriaceae; genus Collinsella; species Collinsella aerofaciens_CO. The sequence goes on along the minus strand of DBFABM010000041.1, from coordinate 2,520 downwards.
AGTGAAAAGACATATATTGACGAGGAAACCGGGGATGAAGTAGATCTCAGACAAGGCGTCTTCGATGTTCTTCAGGCTCCAACGCGCGGTATACAAGAGGCAATTGAGGTCGTTGCATTCATCTTGATTGTGGGCGGTTCGTTTCAGGTTATTACTAAAACGGGCGCTATCACGAGCGGAATGGGTCGTGTCGTTCGCCGCTTTAAGAACAAAGACATTCTAATTATTCCTATTGCGATGGTTCTCTTTGCATTGGGCGGAACGAGCTTTGGCATGGCGGAAGAAACTCTCCCGTTCTTTGCGATCTTCATGCCAATTATGATGGCTATGGGCTTCGACTCGATGACGGCGTTCATGGTCGTGTTCGTTGGAGCGCGCACGGGTTACATCGCCTCAACGATTAATCCGTTTAATGTTCTCATTGCGCAAGGTATTCTTGGTATTCAGGGCAACCCCCAGCTGTGGCTGCGTATGATTGCCTGGGTTGTTTTGACCGCCGTTGCAATTACTTGGGTTGTCCTCTATGCACGAAGGGTAAAGAAGAACCCTGAGTCATCGATCACATTTGAGGATGATATCGCCAAGAAAGTCGAGTTCGCTGCCGATGAATCTGCCCTTGACGCGGAATTTACGGGTCGTCAAAAAGGCGTGCTTGCGGTATTTATCGCTGGTATGTGCCTTATCATCTGGGGACTTGTGACCCAGGGCTGGTATATGAACGAGATTTCTGCGGTCTTTTTGGCCATGGGCCTGTTGGCTGGTGTTATTGCGGGCTTTAGTCAGGACGTCATCGCTCAGGAATTTGTTGCGGGTATCGCTGACTTTGCTTTCTCGGCAATTGTCGTTGGACTTGCGCGTGGCATCCTTGTCATTGCCTCTGACGGCATGATCATTGATACCATCCTCAATGCGCTCGCTACTGGTCTGGGCGGCATCCCGGCGGTTCTCTTTACTACGCTTCTTTATGCGGTTGAGAACCTCCTGGCGATTCTGGTTCCCAGCCCATCTGGCCTTGCAGCACTGACCGCTCCCATTTTTGGACCTTTGACCGAACTCATGGGCCTTAATCCCGAGGCTGCCGTGTGGGCTCTCTCCATGGGTAGCGCGACGATGTCTTTGATCTGTCCTACTAGCGCCATTCTTGTAGCGGGTTTGGGCGTGTGTAAGATCAAGCTTGGCCAGTGGTGGAAGACCGTTTGGAAATTCTTCTTGGTCGTGTCGCTCATCAATATCGTATTCGTAGCAATCTCGGGACTTATTGCCCTGTAGGTTTCATGGCTGAAATGGAGTAACAGGAATGTCTAAAGGACTGAATGTACACAGCGAGATTGGTAAGCTCAAGAAAGTTGTGCTTCACCGCCCCGGTCGTGACCTTGTGAACGTAAAGGCGGAAGAGTTCGAGGATGTCTGGATTCACGACTGTTTCTATCTTGATGTGGCTCAAAAGGAGCATGATGCCTTTGCGGATCTTCTGAGGAGCGAAGGTGTTGAGGTTCTCTATATGGAGAAACTCGTTGCTGAGGCGCTGGATGCATGCCCCTCGGCTCGCGCTGAGTTTACCGATACATTTATGGCTGAGAGCGGGATTGTCAATCCTCTGCTTGAGCAGGCTGTTCGTGAAAAGCTCGACGCTATTTCAGATTCGTATCAGTTTGTACTTGAGGCTATGGGGGGGTATCGTTATCGTGACCTTGAGCTGCCTCGCGTCTCGACTACGCTTAGTATGATGGATAATGAGGATGCGAAGCCCGATGATTTGGTGTTGAAGCCTCTTCCGAGCTCATATTTCTCTCGCGATCCTCTTGCTTCCGTGGGCAAAGGCGTTCTGCTTCACCATATGTATTGGAAACAGCGAGATCGTGAAGTGCCCTTCTATGAAGCGATTTTCAAATACCATCCCGATTATGTAGGGACTCCGATTTGGTACGACCATAAGAATCCCTGGCATATCGAGGGCGGTGATGTGCTTAACATTAACGCTCATACCTTGGCTATTGGAATTAGCCAGCGAACTGAGGCGGCTGCGATTGAGGAGCTTGCAAAGAATTTGTTCTGGGGATCTGGGAATTCTGAGATCGATACCGTTTACGCTATTAAAATCCCCAACGGCTATGCTTACATGCATCTTGACACCGTTTGCACCATGGTGGATTTCGATAAGTTCACAGTTTATCCCGGTATTTTTGAGACCCTTCGTGTTTATCGTCTGACTCGTGGTGACTCTGAGGGAATGGTCGCTGTTCAAGAGATTGATGACACGCTTGAACATATTCTTGAAATGGCTACTGGCGTGGAGAAGGTGCAGCTTATTGAGTGCGGTGCCGGCGATATGGTTGAGGCATCTCGCGAGCAGTGGAACGACGGGTCGAACACTCTTGCCGTTGCTCCTGGTAAAGTCTGTGTTTACGAGCGCAATGTTGTCACAAATGATGAGCTCTACAAGAACGGTTTGGAACTTTTGGTCGTTCCCTCCGAGGAGCTGTCCCGCGGTCGTGGCGGCCCGCGCTGCATGAGCATGCC
>DBFABM010000036.1:0-12998 GCA_048194085.1 Collinsella aerofaciens | reverse complement strand
ACGAGCGTCGGTAAGACACGCCGAGGTCGCCGCGGACGGGCTGATATAGGGAGAGGGCCTGACCCCATATCGTTGGGGCCAGGCCCGATTTTGCCTCTTGACAATGTCCTGCTCATATTAAAAGGAACGTCCCTAACTGCCAGATAAAAAACGAGCGAGGATTTTGAGGTCCTCGCTCGTTTTTGTTTTAGGTGATGTTTCGACCGTGCGGCTACTTATCGGCAGCGGTCTTTTTGGTAGTCGACTTCTTGGCCGTCGTCTTTTTGGCGGTCGTCTTCTTGGCAACAGTCTTCTTTGCCGCCGTTGTCTTCTTGGCCGCCGTCGTCTTCTTGGCCGTGCTCGCCTTGGTCGTGGTCTTGCGACCGCGGGCGGGCTTCTTCTCCTTGGTCGGGCAGTCCATGTTCACGCAGATGCGCCACGGGCCGCGCGCCGTGTTGACCACCACGATGGGGGCGCCGCACTCGGGGCAGGTCTCACCCGTCGCCTCGAGCTTACCGCGCGCCGGCAGAGGATAGCTCACGCCGCAGTCATCGTAGTTGGTGCAGCGGATAAAGCGCTTGCCGCTCTTCTCGCTCTTGTGCGCGATCAGGTCGCCATGGCGTCCGGCCTCGGCGCACACCTTGCACTCGCCCACCTTAAGGTCAGGCTCGTAGTTGGTGGGGCACGTGGGGTTCACGCAAATCTCAAAGGCCTTCTGGCGGAACGGCTGGCACTTAATGCGCGGCGCGCCGCACTCGGGGCACACGGCTGCCTCGCCCTCGAGCGGGCTCACCTTGACGCCGCTCGGCACCGGATAGGTCACGTCGCAGTCGGGCCAGCCCATGCAGCCAATGAAGCTGCCACGGGTCTTGGCGCTCGTCTTCATAACCAGGTCCTTGCCGCACTTGGGGCAGGCGCCCACGCGCGCATCGGCCGTGACGGCGTCGCTGATGGCGTCGCCCAGCTCCTGCGTGTGCTTGAGCAGCTCATCGAGCACGCCAGCCAGCAGCGCGCGCGAGTGCGTCACGACATGCTCTTCGGTATCCTCGCCGCGCTCCACACGGGTCATATCGCCATCGAGCTCGCTGGTCATATCGGGGCTCGTGATGCGCGGGGCAAACTGCGTCAGCGCGTCGATGATGGCAATGCCCAGCTGGCTCGGCTCCACGGGATCGTTTTTGAGATAGCGCACGGCATATAGGCGCTCGATGATGCTCGCGCGCGTGGACTTGGTGCCCAGGCCGCGCTTTTCCATCTCCTGCACAAGCTTGCCCTGGCTGTAGCGCGCGGGCGGCTCGGTCTGCTTGGCCTCGAGTTTAATGTCGAACACGTCGACCGTATCGCCCTGCTCCAGCGGCGGCATCTGCTCATCGCGCTTAAGTCCGTACGGATACGCCTCGCGGAAGCCCGGAGTCACGAGCACATCGCCCGAAGCCACGAACGGCTCACCGTTCACGTCGAGCTCGAGCTTGGTGTTCTCGATGGTCGCGGGACCCATAAGCGTCGCCAGGAAGCGACGGGCGATCAGATCATAGAGCTTGCGCTGGCCGCCGTCGAGCATGGACGGATCGCCCTCGCCCGTGGGGTAGATAGGCGGGTGGTCGGTGGTCTCGACTTTACCGCGCGTGGGCTTCATGGGACCAGCGAGTACCTTTTTGCACACGGGCGCCAGCGCCGGGTTGATCTTTGCCAGGTCACTCACCACGGCGCCCAAATCGAGCGTCGCGGGATACACGGTGTTGTCAACACGCGGGTAGCTGATAAGGCCCGCCATGTAGAGGGACTCGGCGATGCGCATGGTACGCGCAGGCGAGATGCCCTCGGCAGCGGCGGCGGCCTGCAGCGAGGTGGTCGCAAACGGCGTGGGCGGCTGCTGCTTGCGGGAGCGCTTGGTCACCGCGGCGACGGTTGCCGTCGCGACGCCGTCAACATGGTTGTACGCCGTCTCAGCAGCATCCTTGTCGGTAAAGCGTGCCGTCTTGTGCGCAATCTTAAAGCGGTCGTCCTCGGCAGCGCCCTGTGCGGCGCCCATGCCGCGGATCTGCCAATAGTCCTCGGGCACAAACGCCATGCGCTCGCGCTCGCGCTCGACCACCAGGGCGAGCGTCGGCGTCTGCACGCGGCCGGCGGAACGCACGTTGCCAAAGCCGCCAAACTTGGCGAGCGTCAGGTAGCGCGTGAGCACCGCACCCCAAATGAGGTCGATGTGCTGACGGCTCTCGCCAGCGTCGGCCAGATTCTGGTCGAGCGAGACGAGATTATCGAAGGCCTGCGTGATCTCGGCCTTGGTAAACGAAGAATACTGGGCGCGGGCGACCGGCAAGTCGGGCGCAACCTCGCGCACCTTGTTGAGGGCGTCCGAACCGATCAGCTCGCCCTCGCGATCGAAGTCCGTGGCGATGATGACGCTGTCGGACTTCTTGGCAAGGTTCTTGAGCGAGCGGATGAGTTCCTTCTCGGCCGGCAGCTTAATGACGGGTGCCCAGGTGAGATACGGCAAGCTCTCGAGCTTCCAGCCCTTGATGGAGATGCCGTCGGCAAGAAACGGCTTGCGCTTGGTGTCGTAGGGCGGACGAGCCAGGCCATCGGGCATGTCGGCCGGCAGCATCTCGCCGTCCTCAGTAACCGAATACCAGCCCAGCTTTTTATCGAACAGCACGCTGTCGCAAAAATCGGGCGCAAGGATGTGACCGGCAAGACCGATCGTCACGCACTCCTCGCCCTTCCACTCAAAACGGTAGATGGCGGTGTTGTACACCTTGTCCTTTTTGGGTTTACCCGTGGACAGACGCTCGGCAATCTGCCGCGCGGCGTCGTTTTTCTCGGCGATGATGAGCTTCAAAAGAGGCTCCTATCTCGTGTCTCTGCGGCTACGCCCGCCCGTATGGCGGCCGATTTACGCCCTTGCTTGCTCAATCTGCCCGATGAGCCAATCGCACCAGGCATCCATGCCCTCGCCCTTGCGCGCGCTCACGGCAAACCGCGGCGCCTGCGGATTGAGGTCATCGAGTGTCTTAGTATACCTATCCATGTCAAAATCGAAAGCCGTGGCCACGTCTACCTTGTTGAGCAGCTGTGCGCCGGCGTGCTGGAAGATGCCCGGGTACTTGACGGGCTTGTCGTCGCCCTCGGGCACCGAGAGAATCATGATGGACAGGTTCTCGCCCAGGTCAAAGTCGACCGGGCAGACCAGGTTGCCCACGTTTTCGATGAAGATGACGTCGATGTTTTCCAGACCGACGGCCTGGTTAAACGCGTCAACGGCCTCCATGATCATGTTTCCCTCAAGGTGGCACAGACCGCCTGTGTTGATCTGGATGGCGGGCATGCCGGCTTCCTTCATGGTGATGGCGTCGACATCCGAGGCGATATCGCCCTCGATGACAGCGCAGCGCAAGCCGGCCTTGTCGCGCAGGCGCTCGTTGGTGCCCAGGATCGTGGTGGTCTTGCCCGAACCGGGGCTCGACAGCACATTGATCACATAGGTGTTTGTCTCATTAAATCGCTGACGCAGCTGATCTGCCAGGCGCTCGTTGCGCGACAGAATCGGCGATGCGATATCAATCGTTTTCTCGGCCATACTTAGCGCTCCTTACTTTGGCCCCTTTATACCCCATCACCAGATGGCTAGCGGGCTAATCGTCGGGGGTTTCGATTTCGATACTCGCGATATCGAGCTCGCGGCCGTGCAGTAGGCGCACGTTGGCACCACCACACTGGGGACAGCGACAGTGGAAGCGATCGTGGTCGAAGACCTCGCCGCAGTCCAGGCATTCACTTTGTGGGTGAATCTCCTCAACCGCGAGCTCGCAGCCCCGCGTGAGCGGGTCCTCGTCGCGAAACGTCTCCCACGCAAAGTCGAGCGCCTCGCGCACGACCTCGGTCATATCCCCGATACGCAGCGTTACCAAAACGGCGCGCGAGGCCCCCGCCCCACGCGCCGCGCGAATCACTGTATCGAGTATGCCGTTGACAATGCCAACCTCGTGCATACCGATTTACTCCTCGTCGTCCTCATCGTCCGAGAACAGGTCCAGACGGCTCACAAACAAGCCCTCCTTGCCCTCGCGCGCGGTAATGACCACGCGGGCAATGGCGAGCGAAATCTCGTAGAGCGAGAGCAGGGCACCATACATGAGGCCCAGCGTAACGGGCGAGCCGTCGGGCGTAATCACAGCCGAGCCCACAAGCAGGCCCACGTACACGTAGCGCCAGGCGCCGCGGAAGGCCGCGTAGGACACGATGTGGAAGACGGACAGGTAGAAGATGATGAGCGGCAGCTCAAACGCCACGCCAAAGCCGATCATAAAGAGCAGCTCCATGTTGACGTAGTTCTCCAGGTCGGGCAACGCCGTAGCGACGGCCGAGGTCTCGCCGATGAGCCACTCAAAGCCCGCCGGGATGATGATGAAGTAGCAGAAGATGGCACCCAGGAAGAACAGCACCGTCGAGGCGAGCACCGTGGGCACGACCCACTTGCGCTCGTTGGGGCGAAGTGCCGGCAGGAAAAATGCCAGAATCTGCCAGATGATCATGGGCGTGCACATGACCACGGCCATCTTGATGGCCAGCGAGAAGCGCAGGCCAAAGCCGCCGAGCGTGGTGGTGATGTAGAACTTACCGTCCGGCACAAAGGAGCGGATAGGGTCTTCCAAGATGTCGAGCACCACGGGCGTAGCGAAATACAGCACGATGGCGGCGGCAAACACCGACACGACCACGATGGTCAGACGGCGACGGAGCTCTCCCAAGTGATCGAAGAGCGGCATGCGCGCAGGTCCGATAGGCATTACTCATCGCCTCCCTTCGGGGCATCGGCGGCAGCGGCGTCGTCCTCGGCCTCGAGCTCGCGAGCGAGCTGGTCGACGACGGCCTTGCGCTTGCGGGGACGACGGGCGTAGAGGTCGGCCGTCGTGGGCTCTGCCGGCTCGGGCTCGGACTCCGGCTCTGCAGCAGGCTCGGGCTCGACAACAGGCTCGGCGGCAGCGGCAGGCTCGGCACCCTCGGCCTCCTCAGCAGCACCCTCGCCCTCGGCGGCAGCCTCGCTCGCGGCCTTCTCGGCAGCAAGACGGGCGCGACGCTCGGCAAAGGTCTCCTTCTTGGCGGGAGCTGCCGTCTCGGCGGCATCCTCGTCCGCATCGGAATCGTCGTCGGTCGCAGCAGCCTTCTTGGGCTTGACCGGAGCCGAAGCGGCCTCGCTTACCGGATCGATGATCTCGGACTGAACAACAGCCGTCATTTTTTCCTGCGTCTCGCGGAACTGACGGATGGCACGGCCGATCGTGCGGCCCATCTGCGGGAGCTTATCCGGGCCAAACAGCAAAAAGCCGAAGACCACGATGATCGCGAGCTCACCCTCTCCAATACCAAACACACATACCTCCAAGGCTCGATGTGAGTCGAGCCCGCACCGCGCCATTCGGCCGGAACTCGTCTATTCATTCGGTCAAGTATAGCGCCCGGACGCCAAAACGTCCGAGCGCATCACAAACATATGCCAAACGGCACGCCCTTTTGGGGGCAAAGATTATGCAGCGGTGATCGAAATCTCCTGGTCGACACCCAACAGCTGGACCACGCGCATCACCGGGGGCTGCACATTGGTGCAGCTAAAGCGCTTGCTGTGGTCGGCCGCGTGGTGCGCGGCGCCCACGAGCACGCCAATGCCCGTCGAATCGATGTAGCTCACCTGGGCAAAATCGAGCTCAACGGCCTCAGTGGGCTGCTCGAGCGCCAGGTCGATGGCATTGCGCAGGCTATCGGCGTTAGAGATATCGATCTCACCGGTTACCTTAATGGTGTAGAGCTCTGGCGTGGGGTTGGTGGAAATACCCAAATCCATGTATATGCTCCTTTACGTATCGAAGGTGCGGATAGTACGGGAAGCCGCGCGTTAGGCGCGCTCGGCACGCGCAAGCTCGGCAGCGACAAGCTTAACGGCCAGCACCAGCACATCGAGCGCGGCCTCCAGGTCCTCGACCGTGGGATAGCTCGGCGCGATGCGGATGTTGGTATCGCGCGGGTCCTTGCCATAGGGCCAGGTAGCACCGGCCGGCGTGAGCTTGACGCCCAGGTCGGCGCAAAGCGCAGCAACCTTCTGGGCCGAGCCCTCGGGACCATCGAAGCTTACAAAGTAGCCGCCGCGGGGGTGCGTCCAGGTGGCGCAGTCCGTGTCGCCCAAGCCCTCGGTGAGCTTGCGCTCGACGGCCTCAAAGCGCGGGCGCAAGAACTCGGCATGCTTTTTCATGTGCTCCTTGACCGCCTCGATGGTGGGAAGGAAACGCACGTGGCGCAGTTGGTTGAGCTTATCGGCGCTGATGAGGCCGGCCTTCAGGCGCTTGGAGAACTCCGCGATAACCGCGGGGCTCGCACCGATAAAGCCGATACCGGCACCCGGGAAAGTGATCTTGGACGTCGAGGCAAAGGCCACCACGCGGTCCTCGGTGCCCGCCGTGCGGGCAAGATCGAAGATGTTGGCGAGCTCGTCGGTCTCGTCGTACAGGTCGTGCACGCAGTAGGCGTTGTCCCAGAAGATGCGGAAATCGGGCGCGGCCGTGGGCATCTCGACCAGGCGGCGCACAGTGTCCTCGCTAAAGGTGATACCCGTGGGGTTGGAATACTTGGGCACGCACCAGATGCCCTTGATGGAATCGTCGGCGGCGACGAGGCGCTCGACCTCGTCCATGTCGGGGCCGTTGTCGGTCATCGCGACGGGGACGTTCTCGATACCCAGATCGGCGGTGATGCCAAAGTGGCGGTCGTAGCCGGGAACGGGGCACAGGAACTTGACCTTCTTGCCGTCGTGCGCTGCCTCGTAAGCCTCCCAAGGGTCGCTGCCGCACGAGCCGCAACGCCAGAACATACCGGCGATATCGTGCTCGATCAGCAAGCTCGACGAACCCAGCACGAGCGTCTGCTCGGCGGGGCAACCCAGGAACTCCCCTGCCAGCTTGCGTGCCGAGGGAATGCCCTCAAAGCAGCCGTAATTGGAACAGTCGACGTTGCCGTCGTGCAGATCGGCGTCGGCATTGAGGATATCGAGCATGGGTCGAGAGATGTCCACCTGGGAGGGCGACGGCTTGCCGCGGGCCATGTCGAGCGCCAGGCCCTTGGCCTTGACCTCGGCGACTTCGGCTTTGAGCGCCTCGATGGCGGCATCGAGTTCGGTGGTTTCCATCTTCTGGTAGATCGTCTGCATGGGTGCGACCTTTCACGAAGCGGTACGTTGCAGTTCGTCTAAGTATAGACCGCCACCGCCGCAACGGTATGAAGCCGTGATAGATTAAGTCCATCGCAATGAATTACAAATCACCGCGCATGCCGGCGTGGAGCGCCCAAGGAGGCACTATGGAGTACGGATCGTTCCAGGCCGAGGAATTCGGCGACCTGCAGCGCCTGGTCGACGGGCTGTTTTACGACCGCCACGCCATCGACCGCCTGGACCTGATCGTACAGGCCGAGATCTTGGACCTCGCGCCCGACCTTATGGAAATCGTTAACCTGCTACCGCCCGGCTATTACGACCGCCAGTCACTTTGCGACCAGCTCAACTCCGCCTTGGCCGCCCACGGCTGGGGCGCCGTCTACGGCACCGTGGAATAAACCTAGTCATTGGGGCCTGTGGCCAAAAAATAGCAAATATGAGTACTGTTACTTTTTTAGTAACAGCGATTTTGAATTAAAAAGGCCAGTCTTGGCCTTTTGTGTCCGGTTTTGGAAGGATGTATCGGCATTTTTCGTCCAGCCATACAATCGTTAATGCACAGACAGAATAGATTTGTACATTATTTTTCGCGCCTAAAATGAAACGCCGTTTGTGACAGTACTCACAAACGGCGTTTTTTGGCCACTGGGGTGTCCGGCAGGTGGCAAGTACCACTCAAAACCGCATTTCACACGCGCTCGAGCAGGCTCTGGCGTCTGTTTCTACGCGCCTACTCGTCCTTGGGCGCCGGGTGCTTGCAGACCACACTCATGTAGATCATGCCAAGCACGGCCGCGGTGACAGAACCGGCAAGAATGGCGGCCTTGGCAGCCAGAACCTCAAACTGGGCCGTCGGGAAGGCGAGGCCGCTGATGAGAATCGACATGGTAAAGCCGATACCGCCCAGAATGCCCACGCCGGCAATCATATGCCAGTTGACATTGTGCGGCAGCTCGCAGGCCTTGAGCTTGACCAAGGCGAACGTCATGCCAAAGATACCGATCGGCTTACCCAGCAGCATGCCAAAGTACACGCCGAGCGTCACTGGGTCGGTGAGCAGCGTGCTCATGTCCACACCCACTAGGCGAACCTGTGCGTTCACGAACGCAAAGATCGGCAGAATCACAAAGTTGACCGGCGTGGAGATCAGACGCTCCATGCGGATGAGCGGCGGGGTCACGCGGTGCATGACGCGCTCGACCCTGGTGGTCGAGACGGTAAAGTCGTGCTGGCCCAGGATGTGCGCCTCGTCGTCGTAGCGGTCATCGAGCAGCGGCAGGCACTCGCCCAACCAATCGGTAAGGCTGTCGAGCTTGACACCGCACTTGGCCGGGATGGTAAAGGCCAAGATGACGCCAGCAAGCGTGGCATGTACGCCGCTCTTGAACATGCAGAACCACAACAGCAGACCCAGAACCGAATACGGAGCAAGACGGTAATGCTGCGTCTTGTTGAGCCACACGAGCGCGCAGGTCACAAGCGCGGCGGCGCCCAACCAAAACGGATTGGGGCTCTGACCGTAGAAGATGGCGATGGCGGCGATGGAAATGAGGTCGTCGGCGATGGCGAGCGTCGAGAAGAACACGCGCACGCCGTTGGGCACGCGATTGCCCAAAAGCGACAGCACGCCCAGCGCAAAGGCAATATCAGTTGCCATGGGGATGGCCCAGCCGTTGTGCGCGCCGGCATGGTTAAAGATCAGGTAGATGCAGGCGGGAACGACGACGCCGCCCACGGCCGCCAGCATGGGGAGCATGGCCTGGCGCGGGTTCTTGAGCTCGCCGACCGTCATCTCGTACTTAAGCTCGATGCCCACTAGCAAAAAGAAGATCGCCATGAGGAAGTCGTTGACGAAAAGCTCGACGGTAAGACCGGCCGTCAGGTTACCCAGACCCACATACAGCGGGGTCTCCAAAAAGTGATGGATGGCCTCGTAGGCATCGGTATTGGCGCAAATGACGGCGGCGATGGCGGCGAAGACCATGACGGCGGCGGAAATCGTGCCGTTCTCGGCGATGCGCTCCCAGATGTCGTGACGCTCAAAGCGCTTGCGCTCACGAACGTTGAACAGCTGCTCAGTTGCTGCCATGGGCGGCTCCTTTCACGGGAAAGCTCCCGTCTTAAAAAAGCACGGCCCGCCCAAGTGGCGGCGCCGCGCTCTAACGTATTACGCTTGCATCTAGCCTACCCTGCACGACAAGCACGCAGGCATGGCCGAAAAGCGGAACCACAGGTTGAACATTATTTGTTCAACGGCGCGGGCTCGCCTGTCCAAGAGACGACGCGGCGCCGTGCACAAAAAACGACCGGAGCGCGGGGCGTCCGCGATCCGGTCGTGGCGTTTGGTCAACTAAACCTAGCAGGCGGCCATGATGGGGGCAGCGACCTGCTTCTTACGGGAGAGGACGCCCGGCATCCAGACGCCGTCGTGCTCGTCGGCAATGCCCAGGCCCTTCTGAGCAGCCTCGGTCTCGCCCTCGAGCAGGACCTGCGAGCCCTCCTCCATGATGTCAGTGATGCACAGGACGATGCCGTCGGCACCCTTCTCGGCGGCGTAGGCGCGCATGGCCTCGCGAATCTCGTCGATCATGCCGAGTGCGCGGGTCTTGTCGACAGTCTCGTACTGGCCGATGAGCAGCTTCTTGCCGGCGGGCTCGAACATCTTGATGTCGTTGCCGACCATCTCGGCTGCGGTGAAGGAGCCGGACGGACGGGTGAGGAAGACTTCCATGCCAAACTTGACCGGGTCGACGCCCACCTGCTCGCCGAGCTTGGCGGCGACGGCGCGGTCGACATCGGTGGTGGTGGGGCTCTTGAGCATGAGCGTGTCGGTCATCATGGCCGAGAGCAGCAGCTTGGCCTGGACGTCGGAAAGCTCAACGCCGAGCACGCCGGCGAGCTTGGTGACGATGGTGCAGCTGGAGCCCCAGGGCAGGCAGATGTAGTGCAGCGGGCCGGCGGTCTCGAAGTCGCCGATGCGGTGATGATCGACAACGCCAAAGACCGTGGCGTCCTTAAGGCCGGCGACGGACTGGGCAGACTCGTTGTGGTCGGTGAGGACGACGAGCTGACCGGCCTCGACGGAATCGATCATGCGGGGCTCGGCGATGCCGGCGTCGGCGAGCAGCTTGGCGGACTCGGCCGGAAGCTGACCAAGGGCGCAGACCTCGTAGGTGTTGCCGGCATACTCAACCTGATTGAGCAGCTGGGACAGGACGACGGCGCTCATGATGGCGTCGTTATCGGGATTCTGGTGACCAAAGACAAGAACGTTTGCCATGGATATCCTCCACTTGATATGTGTACTTGGACGTAGCTATGGTAGCACGCCGATGCCGAGCCTTCGCAGACGGCGGAAGGGCCACGGCATATTTTGGGGCAGACATGGGAGCCAAGGCTGTCTCTTTTGCACCATGTTGGGGCGAAGTCTGCCCCCTTTGCACCAGCTATTTACCGGCGGCACGCAGGGCTACGTAGGCGGCACCGATGATGCCGGCGTCGTTGCCGAGCGAAGCGACCTTAATGGGCGTCTCGCGTGAGGCGGAAAGCGCGTAGCGCTGGAAGTGCTCACGAACGGCGTCGAGGTAGACATCGGCCGAAGCGGACGCGCCGCCACCGATCAGGAACACCTCGGGGTCAACCACGTTGGCAATAAGCGCCAGAGCACGACCGAGATAGTCAGCCATGGTATCGGCTGCGGCAAGCGCAAGCTTATCGCCCTCGCGGCAGGCTTGGAACACGTGCTTAGAATCGGAGGGACCGGTGAGCTCGATGGGCTCGACGCCCGCCTTCTTGCACTCGGCAAGGTAGTTGCTCACCACGCCGGTGGCGCTGGAATACTGCTCCAGGTGGCCATGGCCGCCGCAGCCGCAGGTGCGCTCCTCAGCCGGGTTCAGGCACATGTGGCCAATCTCACCGCAGGCGCCCACAACGCCCGATACCACGTCGCCGTTAACGATAACGCCGCCGCCCACGCCGGTACCGATGGTGACCATCACCACGTTCTGCACGCCCTTGGCAGAGCCAAGCCAGGCCTCGCCCATGGCAGCGGCGTTGGCATCGTTCTCGTACTTAACGACCGCGTCGGGGCAGTGCTCCTGAATGGCGATCCTCAGCTCGGGCAGGTTAATGGCAATGTTGGCCTTGACCTTGGCATCGCCCGACGCCGGGATGGGGCACGGAACGGCCAGACCAATGCCCGCCACAAAGGCGCGCGGAATCTGGGCCTTGGCGACCACTTGGTCGATAGCCTCGGTCACCGCGGCAAAGCCCGCGGCGTCAACGATGGGAGGCGTGGGCACGCTGGCCTTGGCCAGCAGGTTTCCATCCTCGTCGAACAGGCCCTCCTTAACCGAGGTGCCGCCGACGTCGATGCCGATGTAATACTGCTTGGGTTCCATAGGGGCCCACCTTTCTCGTTTAATCATTGCCTGTATGGTACCGCTCCCAAGACAAAAACCTACCAAAAAGGGACAGGTTTGTTTTGGTAGGTTTTATCTGGGAAAGCGCGAATGGTCGCTCAATAGGTCGTGCAAGACCCTCTCCAAATATAAAGGCGCCGGGAGGCGGAGGCTCCCGGCGCCCGTCAAAGGGACTATGTTGCCTATTGGACCGCACGGTCCGCCGCGGCGATAACGCCGGCTAGGCCTTGAGTGCCTGCAGCTGCTTGTGGATCTCGATAAGCTCCGTGGCCATGACGCGCATGGTCTCGGTGCCGGCCATCTGGTCCTCGGCATGTAGCAGGATCAGTGGGGCCTCGCCGTTACGCTCACCGTTGGCCTCCTTCTTCAAAAGCGCCATGTGAACATCGTGGCCACCGTTGTAGGCCTCGTCGCCTTGCTTAATGAGCTCCTCGGCAGCGTCAAAATCGCCCTCCTTGGCCTTTTGCACGGCATTGATGTACATGCTCTTGGCGGTACCGACGTAGCTGATGATCTCGAAGCAGGTCATCTGCAGTTCGTTCATATCCTCCATGCGGAGCACCTAGCCCATCACGCTGACGCAGTGGTCGATGATGCCGGCGGCGTTCATGCGGCCGTAGTCGACCATGTTGATGACCTCGACCGGGAAACGGCCGGCGGCCTCCTTCTCAAAATCGCCCTTGGTGTAGCCGATCTGCGGACCAAGCAGCAGCATGTCGCACTCGTCCAGGTGATCGTGAGCCTCGTTCATGGGACGAGCCTCGATCTCGATATCCAGACCGCGGTTTGCAACCTCGGCCTGCATCTTCTGGACCAGTAGGCTCGTGGACATGCCAGCATTGCAGCAGAGCATGATCTTCTTCATGGTTTCCTCCTTGTAACTGCGCGGTGCGCAGACGACGACTGGTTGTATTCCTTGCGGTTATTGTGCCCTCTTTCTGTGCCCTTACGCAAAAGAGAGGTGCGGGCACCGGCACCGCGTACCGGTGCCCGCAAAGGTGAAAGGGGCGAACGTTAGGCGTTCTACTCGGCGAGAGCCTCCTGCTTGGCGATTGCCTTCTCGGAAATCTTCATAAAGGGCAGGTAAACGGCCATGCCAATGACAATCTCGAGAGCCTGCCACACGCCGGCGCGCCAGTCAAAGCCCGTAGCGAGCAGGGCATTGATGACGGGAGGCATGGTCCAGGGCACCTGGGCGATGCAGGGGCTGATGATGCCTGCGCAGGTAAGGCCATAGGTGATGCCGATGAACAGGTCGGGAAGAAGGACAAACGGGATCATGAGCGGCAGGTTGTACACGATGGGGTAACCGTAGATAACCGGCTCGTTGATGTTGAACAGACCAGGCAGGACAGCCATCTTGGAAACGGTCTCGGAAGCCTTGTTCTTGGAGA
>DBFABM010000034.1:0-16420 GCA_048194085.1 Collinsella aerofaciens | reverse complement strand
TAAAGCGTCTTTTTCTTTTTTCTTTCTCGAACTTCTTAGATAAAAGTAATATGGATGCCCTGTTGAGGGTTATACTTACTTTTTGTATTCATATATGTCGGAAAGGAGGTTCCATGATCCCCAAATACGAGGCGATAGCTGCAGATATTCGTCGAAGTATCGAGGATGGCGCTCTTAAACCGGGCGACAAGCTTCCCACCGTCGTTGAGTTCTGTGAGCTCTATAGCGTTTCCAAAATCACCGTCAAACGAGCTATCGAGCAAATCACCGAGGAAGGTCTTATTACCAGCCGGCGCGGATCGGGCACCTACGTTAAGGACACGGCAGGGCTTCCCGGCCAGGCGTTTTTCCAGGGCAAAAACGACCGTGCCCAGGGCTTTTCGTATGAGCACCGCGGGGAAAAGGTGACCTCGGTGGTCTACGATTTCTCGATTGTTAATCCACCAGCGGACATCGCAGCCCAGCTGGGAATTGCCGAGGATGACTTTGCCTATCACGTCGTGCGCGTGCGTCAGGCCGATGGGAAGCCCATCGTTATCGAGTACACCTACATGCCCCTCGAGCTGATTCCGGGGCTGAAAAAGAAGGACCTGTACGGATCGGTCTACCATTTCATCCGCGAGCAATGCGGGCTGAAAATTTCGAGCTTCCACCGTACCATTCGCGCCGTGGCAGCAACCGAGGAAGAAGCCGAGCGCCTGGACACCAAGCCTGGCTCTCCCCTGCTCGAGCTCACCCAGATTGGCTTTTTGGACAGCGGCGCCGCCTTTGAGTATTCGGTCTCGCGCAACGTTGGCGACCGCTTTGAGTTGCACAACGTAACGTTGGCATAGGTTTTTGCAGTCATGCGGGCGCTCGTTTTGAACAGTTTTACGCAGCGCCCGCGCAACACAATGAGGTATGAATATGTCCGATTTGATTAAACTGACGCCGATCTTCCACGAGAAGATCTGGGGCGGTCGCCAGCTCGAAACCGTATTTGGCTACGACATTCCCGATGGCCCCATCGGTGAGTGCTGGGCCATCTCGGCCCACCCCAACGGCGACTGCCAGATTGCGGAGGGCCCGTATGCCGGCCACACGCTGTCGTGGCTGTGGGCCGAGCATCGCGAGCTCTTTGGCAACTGCGAGGGCAAGGAGTTCCCGCTGCTCATTAAGATTCTGGACGCCAAGGACGACCTTTCGATCCAGATTCATCCCAACGACGAGTACGCTGCCGAGCACGAGAACGGTAGCCTGGGCAAAACCGAGTGTTGGTATGTGCTGGACTGCGAGCCCGACGCCACGATCATCGTCGGCCAGCGTGCCAAGGACCGCGCCGAGGCCGCACAAATGATCGAGGAAGGACGTTGGGACGACATGCTCAACGTGTTGCCGATTCACAAGGGCGACTTTTTCCAGATTGATTCCGGTACCGTGCACGCCATCAAGACCGGCACGCTCATTTTGGAGACGCAGCAGTCGAGCGACGTGACGTATCGTCTGTACGACTACGACCGTCCCGGCACTGACGGCAACCTGCGCCCGCTGCACATTGAGCAGAGCCTCGACTGCATCGACTTTGATGCTCAGGCTCCGACCGACGGCACGGTGACCGCGCCCGAGGTGGACGGCGTGACCGAGCTCGAGTCCAACCCCTGCTACACCGTCGATCGCGTGCGCGTCAACGGCAGCAAGACCCTCGACCAGCGCTGGCCCTTCATGTGCCTGTCGGTCATCGACGGCGAAGGCACCGTCTGCGGCGACCCCGTCCACAAGGGAAGCCACCTGCTGGCCCCGAGCACCGTCAGCTCCATCGACCTCGAAGGCAAGATGGAACTGATCATCAGCCACCTGTAAGCTACCGGTCCCCGAGCGCTCCCCGGGATGGGGCGCGGGGTTTGGTCGCCTACTCGGACAGTCCTGCTCGCACGGAGAGCACATTAAGTGCTCTCCGGCTCGTGCGGAACTCGCGATCGACCAAACCCCGCGTCCCATCCCGGCGAGCCTCTGGCTAGTAACGACAATCAAAACGCAACAAGGGGCTCCCCCGCTCATCAAACGGGAGAGCCCCTCACCATACATAACGAATCAAGGTGCCTATAGGTAGACCTTTTCGAGAAACGATAATGTGTCCTGAAGACGCGCTCTCTCTTTACGATCGGTCTGCCGATTTACATAAGAAGAAAAGTCCGCAAAGAAGTCTCCGGCATCAGCCCTCATTTGCTCTATTAGCTCCAAGCGAGCCGAAGGCGGCAACAAACCCGCAAGTCGAACAATATCCGAGCGATGCTTTCGTCGATCTTTATCGTTGCAATGGCGCCCTTCTTCATAGCTCCTATTGATATCAATGTGTGCACGCATCTTGAGGGGAATGATATGGAGCGCATCGAGCAACGTAATGCCCTCTACGTTCGTTGCGTTGTCGCGAATAAATTCGTAGTAGCCATCGTCGAGAATAATTGCCGAAAGACTTGATACGGCCTCGTCAAAGGAAAGAGGTGCCACTTCGCTCGTTTCATCTTCGAGCACAAAATCAGGATGTCGGGCAAATAGCTCAATTTGGCCGGGATAGTCTAGGACTTGCCTTGATCCTTCGGGCAAACAGAACCGATAGTAAGTGCACCTTCCATCGCCGACCTTTCCAGTCTCATATCCGGCAGCTTTGATAAATGCCCACAATGCAGTGGCGAATTCAACGCCTTTCCCATCAACAATTACGACGACATCCAAGTCTTCAGTAGCTCTAAACGAATCGCCCTCATTGTCAAATAGAACGCTGCAGGCCCCTCCACCAATAAGGACGTAACCGCCTTTACAGCCGCTCATGGCATCGGCAAATCGCTCTATTCCCCTCACTTTTGACATATCGTCCTCCTGAGCTGTTCGACCGCGTCGAGCAGACGATCTTCTTTGTAATCTGCTTTTGCGCAAGCAACGTATAAGGAAAACGGGTCGACACACTGCAAACCCGTCGCGTCAAAACTAATATCGGACGGCGCGTCCACGGGATACGACCAGACCTCAATCACAACTGCCGCCGGTTCGTACCACTGAGCCTCCAGCCATCTGTCGCCCATATGCTCTTTCAAGGCCTCTAGCTGATATTTTTCGAGAGCAATGGTTGGAGCAGAGTCTTCATGGGCAAGGTCGGACATATAGCTAAGGGCAGACACACCGGAAAGCAGCGCATCAACGGCACGTAGCTCTGTTCTCTCGATAACCTTCTTGAGCCGGATTCGCTCTAAAACTGGCGTGCGAAGATAGTCCTCAAACCCATCTAGCAACGTCTCGGTCGACAGCCCGGCGTCACACAATATACGCTTTTTGCCGTCCCGCATAATCAACCCAGGAGCTATAGCGGCGATTTCCGAAAGATAGCCGCTGACGCTAGCCGCGCTTTTGCCACACAGACGCGCTAGGTCGCCGGCGGAGCAGTCAACCCATCGTCCCGCAATGAGATTTAGGACGATTCGTTGAGATTGGGACGAAAGCGGAGCAGCGGGAGAAGCACCCAGCACTTCATCGGAAATAACGGCTCCGATAAACGGCAGGAACGCATTTCGCTCATCTCGGATATATGCGATTCCCTCCGAAGAAAGCGCGCGCATAAAACCTAAATCCATAGCATCCCAGCAAATTGCCACCGGACGAGCATCTAACGTACGCACTGCATTGACGAGACTTCGCGCCGAAATGACACTGGGCGGTTCTTTAGGTTCCGCAACAATAAAACGGCCCTGCTCAGACATGCCGAGCCGTGCCAAGCGAAGCGAATACCGCTCAAGATACATGCGAGGAATCTGCATCTCAACTGGCTCCGGGTCGATGGCGAGCTCTAAAGAGAAGAGTCTTTTTGGGAGACAATTTAGCAGCATGTCCAATCACCCTTTTCATTTCAGTTACATTTTAGTATCTATCTGAAATTATACTGAATCGTATAAAACGCTCAATCCCTAAAGTCATAAGAAACAATCCAAACGCAATAAAGAGGCTCCCCCGCTCATCAAATGGGAGAGCCCCTACTCACATCTATTTTTCTATCAGCCCACCCGGCTCTCCAGATCAAAAAGCGAACGAGCAGAGCGACGTTCGCAAACAACGTTATCTAAGGACCTGGGCGGGCGTACGGGGCAACATCGATCGCGAGTTCCGCACGCAAAGGAGAGCACTTAATGTGCTCTCCGTCTTGCGCAGGACTGCCCGAGCAGGCGATGTTGCCCTATACGCCCGCCCAGGTCCGCCAGGATCACGACAGCTTGACGATCGGCGCGAAGCCCTTCATTAGCTTTTTGGTCTGGCCGGTCTTTTCGAATTGAACCTCGATCATGTCTCCAGCGACCGAGATCACGGTACCCGTGCCAAAGGTCTTGTGGCTCACGGTATCGCCTGCGGCAAAGTCCTGCGACGCGCTGGCACGATCGACCTTGCGCTCCACCGTCGGAGACACCTTGGACGACGGCTTTTTGGCTCGCGGCGCACCCGAACCAAAGGTCGAGGCAACACGGCCGGCGTCGGACGAGACCCCACGATGGCGCTCGGTCCCGTAGCTGCTACCGCCAAAGAAATCGTCAAAGCTCGATCCGCCGCGCGAACCGGAACCGCCGGTCGAGCGCGTATGCGAACCAAACACCTTGCCGCCATACATATCCGAGCCCATGCCCGAGCCAAAGGTGCCGCGACGGTCGCCGCGCTTCTCCCAGCCCGTTCCCTCAAAACCGGCAGAACCGATACCGCTAAACTCGATATCCTCAAACGGAATCTCGTTGAGGAAGCGCGAGCGCGGGTTGGCAGAGGTCGAGCCGTAGGTGCGACGCGTGGCCGCATAGGTCAAGAACAGGCGCTTACGGGCGCGCGTGATGGCGACGTAGGCCAGGCGACGCTCCTCCTCGAGCTTACCCGGGTCATCGCTGCCGCCAAAGTCGTGCACGTGCGGGAAGATGCCCTCCTCCATGCCGGCCACGAACACCGCCGGGAACTCCAGGCCCTTGGCGGAGTGGATGGTCATCATGGTGATGGCATGCGTCTCGCCGGCCAGGGAATCCAAGTCGGAGCGCAGGGCCAGCCACTCCATGAGTGCCGGCAGCGCCTTACAGGTGAGCGGACCGTAGGTGCGCTCAATCTCGTCGGCATGCACGGCACCCGCCGGCATCTCCGTCGGCGCGGCATACGCGTTGCCCGCGATGGCGGCGGCCAGGGCATCCTGCGGTGAGAGCGCCGGGGCGGCTAGTCTATCGAGCGGATTGGAACCTGCAGCATCGCGCGCGCCGACGAGTGCCTCAAACGAGGATGCCGGGGCAGATGGCCCCGGTTCGGGCGCGGGCGCGCTCACCACGACGGACTCGGGCTCGGCGCCGGCAGGCACGTCGGCAACACCGGCTGCGCGCAGCTCTTCCAAGCTCTCGAGCGTACCCTCGATGTCCTCGTGCGTCTCCTCAAATTCGGCAGCGACGCCCAGGAATTCCTGGATGTTCTCGGCGCGGCTCTCGGACTCCATGGTGCCCTCGGCGCGGAAAGCCTGCAGCAGGCCCGTCTTATCGACAATCATCTCGACGACGTCCTTGAGCTCGCCGTCCATGCGGCGACCCTCGCGCACCAGAGACACAAAGCTCGACAGGCCATTGCGCACCTTGGCGCTAAACATGCCGGTTTCGGCGCACGCGATCTCGCAAGCCTGGAAGAACGAGCAGCGGTTGTCGCGTGCCAGCTGCTCAATCTTTTGAATCGAGGTGGAGCCGATGCCGCGGCGCGGCGTGTTGATGACGCGCTTGACGCTCATCTCGTCTGCCGGGTTCACGATCATCTTGAGGTAGGCCATGACGTCGCGGATCTCGGCACGGTCGAAGAATCGCGTGCCGCCCACAATCTTGTAGGGCACGCCTGCGCGCAGGAACATATCTTCGAGGATACGCGACTGGGCGTTGGTGCGGTAGAACACGGCGATATCGTCGTAACTCGTGCCCTTGGAGTGCAGCTTTTCGATCTCGCCGGCAATCCAGCGACCCTCGTCGCGCTCATCGCTTGCCTGGAAGGCCTGGATCTTCTCGCCGTCGCCCTCGGCCGTAAACAGGCGCTTGTCCTTGCGCTGCGAGTTGTGACGCACCACGGCGTTGGCGGCGCTCAGGATATGGCCCGTAGAGCGATAGTTCTGCTCCAGCTTGACGGTCTTGCAGTCTTTAAAGTCCTTCTCAAAGTCCAGGATATTGGTGATGTCGGCGCCACGCCAGCTATAAATGGACTGATCGTCATCGCCCACGACCATGAGGTTTTGGTACTTGGCGGCCAGCAGGTTGGCGATCTCGTACTGGACGTGGTTGGTGTCCTGATACTCGTCGACGCTAATGTAGCGGAAGCGCTCTTGGTACTTGTCGAGCACCTCGGGGCGGGTGCGCAGCAGCTCGAGCGTGCGCACGAGCAGGTCGTCGAAGTCCATCGCGTTGGCGGCACGCAGGCGGCGTTCCAGCTCCAGGTAGACCTGCGCGGCCTTTTTGTCGTTGGGGCTGTCGGCGGATTTGAGCATGTCCTCGGGGCCGATCATGGCGTTTTTGGCCGAGCTGATCTTGCTGCGGATCATGTTGATGGGGAACTGCTTTTGCTCGATACCGAGCGCCTGCATAATGTCACGCACCATGCGCTTTGAGTCATCGTCATCGTAGATGGTGAACTGACCGGTGTAGCCCAGCAGGTCGGCGTCTTCACGCAGCATACGCACGCACATGGCATGGAAGGTGCACACCCACATGCCACGGGTGCCGCTGGGAATGAGTGCCGCCAGACGCTCACGCATCTCGGCCGCGGCCTTGTTGGTAAACGTGATGGCGAGGATCTGCCAGGGCTTAACGCCCAGGTCGCCGAGCATATGTGCGATGCGGAAGGTCAAGACGCGGGTCTTGCCCGAGCCGGCGCCGGCAAGGACCAGCAACGGGCCCTCGGTGGTCAGGACCGCCTCGCGCTGGGCGGGATTAAGGCTGTCGATGTCGACGAGCGGCTTGGCGGGTTTGGGTGCCGGCGCGGGAGCGTCATAGATGTCAAGCGGAACGAGCTCGGGCTCCGGCGCAGCAGGGGCGGCATATGCATCGAACGGCACGGGTTCCGGCGCGGGCGGCACGGGTACCGCGGTGTTCTTTTCCCAGGGCAAGGGCTGGGTCATGGGCGACTCCTCATCTGACGGACGGCGCGCCTGCGGGCAGCGCCATAGTTTGAGCCGTACCAGTATACCGAGCCGCGCGGACACCGACGCAAATCACACCACGACTCCGTGCGCCACCGTCAGGCCCGCCCCAGCGGATTTGGCGCAATGGGGTCAGGTTACTTTGCACCAATCTATTGACAATCACGAAACCGCCGACGTCATGACAGCAGCAGCGAGCGGCGGCCAGGGCGAACAAATTGGCATGAAAAAGGGGGCAGCATAGACCTTTTGGTCATGCCACCCCCTTTGAATGACAAGTTGTCGCCCCGGCCGCCGCGCAGCGTCGACTAAGTTAGAGGCCGAGTATCGGCTCCAGAACGAAGAAATATGCGAGCACTACGATGCCCAGGATGATGCGGTAGACACCGAAGCACTTGAAGTCGTGACGGCGGACGAAGCCCATGAGCCACTTGATGGCGATGAGCGAAACCACAAAGGCCACAACGCAGCCCACGCCCAGGATAGCGACCTCGTTGGCACCGAACGTGCCGCCCTTGATGAAGTACTTGACCAGCTTGAGCGCACTCGCGCCAAACATGACGGGAATGGCCAAGAAGAACGTAAACTTGGACGCCACCGAACGCGTGCAGCCCAAAAGCAGGCCGCCGATGATGGTAGAACCGGAGCGAGACGTACCAGGCACCAGCGAAAGCACCTGGAAGCAGCCGATACCCAGCGCAGTCTTCCAGCTCAGGTCCTCGAGTGTGGCGATGGAGCCAAAGTCCAGATTCTCGTCATCGTCCTCATCCTCAGCGGTAGCCGCGGCAGGCGCCGCAAAGTGCGCACCGGCGGGACGTCCGCCCGACACCACAGCACGCGAACCAAACGAACCGGCAACGGCCATTTCCTCGCGCTTGTTCGCGCGCCAGTTCTCGATCACGATAAACAGCACGCCGTACACAATGAGCGCCAGCGCCACGACGGGAGCATTGTAGAAATGCTCCTCCATCCAGTCGTTGAGCGGCAGGCCGATCGCCGCGGCGGGAATGCAGCCGAGCACAATCTTGCCCCACAGCACCCAGGTGTCGCGACGGCCCTCCTTGCCCTTGCTGGGCGAGAACGGATTGAGCTCATGGAAGAACAGCACACAGACGGCCAGAATGGCGCCGAGCTGAATCACGACCAGGAACATATTCCAGAACGTCTCGCTCACGTTCATCTTGACGAACTCGTCCACCAAGATCATGTGACCGGTCGACGAAACAGGCAGCCATTCGGTGATGCCCTCGACCAGGCCCATGAAGGCAGATTTTAGAAGCTCGATGATATCCAAAGGGACCCCCTCGTTAGACACCCGCCGATATTGTTCTGCGGACGGTGCGGGCGATGTCCCATTATCAACCGTTCGGGCGCGTCTGCGCCCACCCTTACCAAAAAACTCGTCCGTTCACAGAATTGCGAGCGGTCAAACCCAAATCCTTGGGTATAACTGCAACAAGATAAAGTGTTCGGCGGCCAACGCGCCCGCGCCCGCCCGATGCACGAGCCCCGCGCCCGTGCGATAGACCAAGGAGGAAACCATGAACGAGGGCTACACCAAGGTATTTGTTTCACTCGACGGTACTGAGCAGCAGGATTTTGTGCTCGCACGCGCCATCAAGGTCGCCGCGAACAACGGCGCCAAGCTGATTATCGGCCACGTTATCGATTCCACGGCACTCGAGAGCGCCGGTTCCTATCCGGTCGATCTGGTCAACGGCCTAGAGGAGGCATTTAAGAACTCCATCGCCAAGCAGCTCGAAGAGGCCAAGGCCAATCCCGACATTCCCGAGGTCGAGGTCATGATTCGCGCCGGCCGCATTCGCGAGACGCTCAAAGACGAGATGCTCGACGTGGTCAAGCCCGACCTGGTGCTCTGCGGCGCTCGTGGCCTGTCCTCGATCAAGTATGCACTCCTGGGTTCAATTTCGACGTTCCTGCTGCGCAACACCGACTGCGACATCTTGGTCGTGAAGTAGCAAACGTACGCCTAACGCATCGCGGAGCGCAAGCCCACGTGCCCAAGTCTTCCAAGAGCGGGACCACCATTACGGTGGCCCCGCTTTGCTTTAGGCTGAGAATTGCTCCAGAACCCTCATTCTCTCAACGGAATCCGTCTGAATTTTCAGAGCGACCCGACCCAAATCTCCGGTTGCAGAGGCAAGTTCTGCAAGCTGGGCAGACACCTCTTCAGCCACTTCCGCCGCGATGTTCTTGATCATCTTGAGTGGCAGATGCAAATCTTGAGACATGAATTCGAAATCTTCAGGAGTCACCCCATCGATCACCCGGTGATCCCCAATATCAATCCCAAGATTATGGTCGTATCCCATTATCGTCGTGCAGACAATATCGTATGCAGGGGCCAACCTCTTTTCCCGCCAACTCGGACTATAAAGAAACGAATGGTTCTTGAGATGCGAGTCACAATTCCCCAACGCATAATCGACCATTACCTGACGAGCGAACATTTGAGTATCAGCAATTACGTTAGACGATTGCTCTCTTATCAATCGGCCGCAAAGAACCATATAGCAGCTATCGGGACGTGTCTCGTATTTCATATACGAAGGCCAGCCAACCGCTTGGCAAAAATCCTCCTGATGCAGCCTCAGAGGCACATCGAATCCGCTCATCGACGGCGGCTCATTGCTCCAGATTCTGTCATAACGCTCGGAAAAGAACGCACCAGGAATCGTATCCGAAGCTTCTGAACGGGCAATTTCAAGCCCAGCAGCAGACGCTGCCGTCATGCAAATTAATTCGTTGAACGGCAAATCCGGATGTTTAGTTGAAGCAATCTTGACTATGTGAGTCGAGGGGGCAGAGCCGAGCGGCAGCATCCAATCCCCCGACCCGGCCTTTTTTGCATCTTTACCGCGCGGTAAAAACCAACCGGTTTTAGACTGAGCGCCCGCCAACGACAGCCTCGAATCCTGCATATCATTTGCAATCTCAAACACTTCCGCCTTAGAAAGTGCCTCAAAATCCTCGTCTTGCAGAGGACGATAGCCCGGATCGTAGCTCGATTTCTCATCGCCGAGAAACCTCAAGGCACCAACGCACTCATCGCCCAAACGCTCGAGCATCGATAAATAGTCTGACTGGGGGATTTGAAAACGCATCGACAGCTCATGCCGAACCGGGCCCTCGGGAAGCATGCCCGAAAAGAAGGCCGAAAACTCATTGCTGGCATATGGCTCATGTCGCAAGGGAAGAGAAGCTGAGAGTGCGGCAGCATCGTCGCGTTCAAGATATCCCTCATCATATGCAAACGTCTCGTTTACGGGGTCGGCCCTCTCAAATTCTCCGACCAGCTCAAACGTTCCCCGATACTCACGATAAACCTTTAATGCCATGAGCCGTCGCCCCTCTCCCTCAGGATCAAATCGACCCCCAAGCTGTTAGCGATTTGAAGGGTTTGGCGAAGATTGGCACCCGCCTTTCCACGCTCAAGCTCGCTCACAAAGCGCAAACTGCACTGGTTGAAATCAGCCACATCGCGTTGGGTATAACCGAGCTTCTTCCGGCGCTCACGCAAATATGCACCGAGTTCAGCTGGGTCAAAAATCGTTCGCTCATTCCAGTCTTGCATGCTAATCCCCTATGATTATCCCAAACGGGATAATCATAGCACATCATGATGGAATTATCCCGTTTGGGATAATTGTCTTAACGTGAATGACGCTCCGGGACGTTACACCGCGACGACTACTCAAAGTATTGAAACTTGTTGGTCGAGAAGGCAAACGTGACGACAAAGCATTTGCCGGGCTCGGATGCCGCGGTGACGTCGATGCCCATCTTGGAGCAGAGGCGCGCCACCAGGTAGAGGCCGATGCCCGTTGCGCGCTTGGTGGTGCGGCCGTTGTCGCCGGTAAAGCCCTTCTCGAACACGCGCGGCAGGTCGGCCGCGCTCACGCCGCAGCCGTTGTCCGCGACAGTGAGCTCGATGCGTTCGCTCGCCAGGCCCTCGTCCAGCAACGCGCCCGAAAACACGATCTTCGCGCCGTCCTCGCGCACATATTTAATACTGTTCTGAATAAGCTGGCCCAGAATAAACTCGAGCCACTTCTCGTCGGTAAAGACCTCGAAGTCGAGGTTCTCGCACACCGGGGCCACGTGCGCCGCAATGAGCTCGTGCGCGTTGGCTTTAATCGCGCCCGTCACCAAGGTCTTGAGATCCCAGCGGCGAATCAGGTAGTCGCGTTCCACAACTTCCGAGCGCGCGTAGTACAGCGCCTGGTCGATATA
The DNA here is from genome assembly GCA_048194085.1 of Collinsella aerofaciens. GTDB lineage: Bacteria > Actinomycetota > Coriobacteriia > Coriobacteriales > Coriobacteriaceae > Collinsella > Collinsella aerofaciens_CO. Next base: position 5,016 of record DBFABM010000034.1, on the reverse strand, counting down.
GCGCTCCACGCGAGCCAACTCACGGCCCAGGTCATCCACACGAGACAGGTCGTCTTCGCTGCCATCCAGGTTTTCCAAAATTAGATGAGCCGCCGCCAGGGGCAGTTTGGCCTCGTGGACCCAGCTTTCGATATAGTCGCGATAGTCATCGGTCTGACGCCGGCCTTCGGCAACCTCGTCGCAAGCGGCTTTGCCCACCCGGCGCAAGACCTCGTACTCGAGCTCGCCCTCGGCATAGGTCGGGCATTGCACCATCTCCTGCACCCATGCGGGACTCTCGAGCTCCTCTGCCGCGCGCTCCAGCTGACGCAGAAAACAGCGACGGCGAGCGTACTCGATCACGATGCCGAGCATACCGAAGATAAAGGACACACCGACCGCCACGACCACAATAGAAACGGGTGCACCGGCGACCGTCAGCACAAAGCAGCTCAGCAGCACGCCGCACGTCCACACGGCGACGGGAAGCAGCGCATCTTTAAAGAACTTGCCAAACGACATAGCCGGCCCCTAGACCGAATAGCCTTGGCCGCGATGCGTAGTCAAATACCCCTTGATGCCGATTTTTTCGAGCGTGGTGCGCAGGCGGTTGATGTTGACGGTGAGCGTATTGTCGTCCACGAAGGCGTCGGAGTCCCACAGGTCCTGCATGATGGCCGAGCGCGAAACGATCTTGCCCGCGCGGCTCAGAAGCAGCGAGAGGATACGCAGTTCGTTTTTGGTGAGCTCGGTGCTAGTGCCGGTTTGCGTGTTGGTGACCATTGAGCGGGCGAGGTCGAGCTCCAGCCCCTTGTGGACAAGTGCGCTGCGCTCGCCTGCCGCCGCGGTGCGACGCAGCAGTGCGTTGATGCGCGCCACGAGCACACGGGCGCTGTAGGGCTTGGGCACAAAGTCGTCCGCGCCGAGCGTCATAGCCATGACCTCGTCGATCTCGGTCGTGCGCGACGTGAGGACAATAATGGGAACCTCGGATTCGCGGCGAACCTCGTGGCAGATATGCTGGCCGTCTTTGACGGGAAGCGTCAGGTCGAGCAGCACCAGGTCGGGCGCGGCGGCGAGAATATCGCGCGAGACATGCTCAAACGATTCGCAGGCCTCGATTTCAAACCCGGCGCGGGCAAGGATGTCGACAAGCTCACGACGAATGGGCTCGTCGTCCTCAACGACATAAATCAGCGCCATGGATTTCGCTCCCCTCTTGGTTGTCTTGCCACCATTATGGCTGCGAAACTGCAGGTGCGCACCGCGCGCGGTGCCAAGGTGACAGAACTGTTCGCGAGCGGGGGCGTTTTGTCCGCCTCGCACTCGCAGCGGCGGCGGGGACCAAAATGATTCTTTAATCCCCGTCCCAGAAAAATCATTTAGCGGCGGGCACGGAGCTTTTCGTAGCCTTCGGCGAAGAAGGCGACCGTGGCGGCGTCGGCCTCGGCGGCGTTCGTCTCGGTCGCGGGGACCACGCCGTGCTCGTCGCTCACTAGGAACAGCGCACCCTTGAGCTGCGCGGGAATGTCTACGCGCGTGACCGGGATTCCCTTGGTCTGGGCCAGCTGCTCGATGAGCGTCGCCGTGCCACACAGACACTCGTCCGCTGGCACCACAAAGGCGAGCTCGCCGTTGTTGACGGCGGCGAGCAGCTCGGGCGCCACGCCGGTTTCGTCGGCCTCGGAGCGGGCCTCTGCGGAGCGGGCGCGCAGCGCCTTGGCCGACGTATCGGCGAGCGGCTCGTACTCCCCCACCGTCATGGCGGCGTTGCCGTTGACGTCGATCACCAGCATGAGCACGCCGTCATGTGCGGTGTAATCGCCCTCGGCAAGCGACCACTCAACGTGCTGTTTGGCCCAGCTGAGCATGTTATGGGTAAGCGGCTCGCCCTGCACCAGGCGCTCGGACAGTGCGCGGATGTGGCGGTTGAGCATGGGCACCTTTTTGTTGGACATGCGCCAACGGCAGACAAGCGCGGGCTTGTCGAGCGTGAACTTCTCGACCGCCTCCTGATTGGCGCAAAAGTCCTCGTACGCACGCTGATCCTCGGCATTGCCAAACAGCTCGGCATCATCAATCTGGGGCATGGTCATACCTTTCGTGTTAGTCATTCCGTCCTCTTATACCAAAAAGACGGCCCTCCAAACGGAGCGACCGTCTTTTGCGGAGATTTTTTTAGAAGCGAGGCTAGTCCAAGGGACGAGATAACATCCCATCCTCCCCAGTCAACCTAACAGGTCGGCGAGGGTTGCCCAGGTGCCGCAGATTGCCGTGAAAGAGGAGCGACGCGTACTTGGGTACGCGAGCGACGAATGAGCGGCAAGGTGCGGTGGCTGGGCAAGCCGCAGCGCCACCTCCCTACTTAGTGGCGGAAGTGGCGGGCCCCCGTGAAGACCATCGCAATACCATGCTCGTTGCAGGCCTGGACGCTCTCGTCGTCGCGCTTGGAGCCGCCAGGCTGGATGATGCAGGTCACGCCGTGCGCGGCAAGCACGTCGACGTTGTCGCGGAACGGGAAGAACGCGTCGCTTGCACAGGCAAAGCCGCCCTTCTCCACGCCCTCGCGCTCGCAGAAGTCCTCGGCGCGCTCGCAGGCAAGCAGTGCAGAGTCAACGCGGTTGGGCTGACCCGGGCCCATGCCAATGCCGGCCTTACCCTTGGAGACCAGGATGGCGTTGGACTTGACGCCCTTGCAGACCTTCCAGGCAAACTCGAGCTCGGCCATCTCGGCGTCGGTGGGCTTGCGGTCGGTGGGGAACGTAAAGGTCGCAGGATCCTCGGTCACGTGGTCGACCTCCTGCACCAGCATGCCGCCGTCGACGGAGCGCAGCTCCACCTGGGCGCCGTGGTCCACGCCGCCGGTGGCCAGCACGCGCAAGTTGGGGCGCTTGGCCATGCGCTCGAGCGCCTCGGCAGTGTAGCTCGGAGCGATGATAACCTCGACGAACTGCTTGTTCTGATCGGCAAAGTGCTCAACCAGCTCATAGGGAACCTCGCGGTTGCAGGCGATGATGCCGCCGAAGGCGCTCTTGGGATCGCAGGCGAAGGCGCGGTCGTAGGCGGCCGTGATGTCCTCGGCCACGGCGGAGCCGCAGGGGTTCTGATGCTTGAGGATCACGCAGGCCGGCTCGTCGAACTCGCGGACCAGGTTCCAAGCGGCGTCGGCATCCAGATAGTTGTTGTAGCTGAGCGGCTTGCCCTGGATCTGCTCGGAGCCCACGAGCGGGAACTGCGAGCTCGCGGTATTCTCGCAGCCCTCGGCAAAGCGATAGACCGTGGCCTTTTGCTGCGGGTTCTCACCATAGCGCAGGTCGTCGACCTTCTCCAGCGAGATCTCGAGCTTGGCAGAGGTGTCCGCCACGTCGCTTGCCTGGGCGGCGAGCCAACGGGAGATAGCCGTGTCGTAGGCGGCGGTGGTCTGGTAGACCTTCACCTGCAGGCGACGACGGGTGGAAAGCGTGGTGCAGCCACCGGTCTCGCGCATCTCGGCCAGGACGGCATCATAGTCGGCCGGGTCGGAGATGACGGTAACGCTCGCGGCGTTCTTGGCGGCAGAGCGCAGCATGGAGGGACCGCCGATGTCGATGTGCTCGATGGCATCCGCGAAGGTGACCTCGGGGTTGGCGACGGTCTTCTCGAACTCGTACAGGTTGACGACGACCAGGTCGATCAGCTTAATGCCGTGCTGTGCCGCCTCCTGCATGTGTTGCTCGGAATCGCGGCGGGCCAGCAGCGCGCCGTGAACCTTGGGGTGCAGGGTCTTAACGCGGCCGTCCATCATCTCGGGATAGCCCGTGAACTCCTCGATGGGGGTTACGGGAACGCCCGCGTCCTCGATGGCACGAGCTGTGCCGCCCGTAGAGATGATCTCGACGCCAAAGTCGTCAACCAGCGTCCGTGCGAAATCGACGACGCCCGTCTTATCGGTAACCGAGATCAACGCGCGTGCGATCTTCACATCAGATCCCATGCAGTCCTCCTGTCTGGTACGCCGCCGTGCTCTGTGAGTCGGTGATACGTCGATCTGCAGCGCTCGCGCAGCGGCATTGAAAATACTGATTTAATGTAGCGCATCGAGCGCATCGATGCACCCCGCAACGGGCGCATGTGCAGAAAAAGTTTGCGAGCGGAGGGGATGGGCATGGCACCGGGCACGGTGAGTTCATGGAACACAGGGGCACCATAATTAGATGCCAATGGCGTGGTAGAACTGTGCTCGATATGCATCCGCAAAAGAAAGAGGCACCATGGTCTCGCGGGTTCTCTACCGACCGTTTGATACCGAAGACTTCGACGCCATCGCGCTGATTCTGCAGCAGCTTTGGCATAACAATTCGGATAACGATGAGTACAACCGCCTTGAGGCCGCGTGCGACCTCGCCTATTGCCTTTCGTCGTCGACGTTTTCACAGGTTGCCGTAATCGACGGTCAGGCGCGTGGCATTTCGCTCGCGCGTGCGGGACAGAGCTCCGGCGCCACTATCAACGAGCATTGGATGGATACCGAACGCGCGCTGCTATCGCAGATGCGTGAGCTAGAGCCCGATGCGTGCGCCGAGTATCTCTCGTTTGTGCGCGCAACCATCCGAACCAACAACCGCCTGCTCGAGAGCAGCCCGTTGCCGCACGACAACGAGGTCACGCTGCTTGCCGTGGATCGCGATGTCCATGGCCTGGGCGTTGGCACGGTTCTGCTCGATGCCGCGGTCTCGCACCTGTCCTCGCTTGGAGCGACGAGGGCGCACCTGTACACCGACTCCAACTGCTCGTGGAAGTTCTACGAGCTGCACGGCTTTAAGCGCACGGCCACGCACCGCGCCAACCGCGAAGAGCGCCGTCACGACATGCCGCGCGAAAGCTTCCTCTACGAACTCGACCTAACAGCCTAAACCCGGCAGTTAGGGACGTTCCTTTTAATATGAGCAGGACATTGTCAAGAGGCAAAATCGGGCCTGGCCCCAACGATATGGGGTCAGGCCCTCTCCCTATATCAGCCCGTCCGCGGCGACCTCGGCGTGTCTTACCGACGCTCGT
>DBFABM010000033.1:0-12178 GCA_048194085.1 Collinsella aerofaciens | reverse complement strand
GCGCTGCGGAGCCTCTTTGCGTCCTGCGGAATATTCCGGAGAGAAGTCCCCGTCCCGCCCCCGGATTCCCTGCGTTTACGGCCTTGAGGCCGGCGGGCGGAGAAGGATGTGGTCGATAGGGATACGTGTCCCCTTCGCTGTTTCGCGCTTTGCGCGAAAGGCGCGTTGCTTTGGGATGGGTGGGGGACGTGGTTGCTTTGGCAACTGATCTCCGCCACAAATTACCCTTGGCATACTTGCGCGAGAACCTGCTCGTGCTACACTTGCAATTGCTGTTTCAGGGCGGGGTGGAATTCCCCACTGGCGGTAAATCGGGCGGTGTCAAAGGGACGCCGTGGCGCAGGCGAGGTGTCTGCGACCGAGCCGATGAGTCCGCGACCCGTGCGTGTGTTGGTTCGCATGCCGGCTGAACTGGTGAGATCCCAGTACCAACGGTTAGAGTCCGGATGAAAGAGGCAGGTGATCTTATGTCTGAACAGTCGCAGCATATCCATTTTGAGAACACGAATAGGTGGAGCACCAAACAGCTCGTTACCATGGCGTTGATGTGCGCCTTGGGCGCCCTGTTTATGTACGTGCAGCTGCCTATCCTTCCTTCGGCGCCGTTTTTGACGTATGACCCGTCGCTGGTACCGGCGATGGTGTGCGGGTTTGCGTATGGTCCTGGCGCCGGCACTGCTGTTGCCGCTATGGCTATCGTTATCCATGCGCTCACCACGGGTGACTGGGTCGGCGCGCTTATGAACCTGGTTGCCACGCTGGGCTACATTCTGCCTGCGGCTATCGTCTATCAGAAGATGCATACCTATAAGGGTGCCGTGATTGGCCTGGTGCTCGGCGTTATTGCCGCTACGGCGTTGTCTATGGTCGCAAACCTTACCATTGGCGTATGGTTCTGGTATGGCTCGGTCGATGTGATCGCCCCGCTCATGATTCCTGCCGTGCTGCCGTTCAACCTTATCAAGACCGTGCTTAACTCGGTGTTGACGCTGGTGGTGTATAAAGCAGTCTCCAACCTCATCACGCCTAAAAAGGACCAGGTCAAAGGCCGCGCATGATTGAGTGTCGGGGCGTTTCCTTTAGCTATGACGGTGCCGTGTCGGCACTCGACGGTGTCGATCTGAACATCGAGGACGGGGAGTTTTTCTGCATCCTCGGTGGCAATGGGTCGGGCAAGTCGACGTTTGCCAAGCATCTGAATGCACTGTTGCAGCCCGATGCGGGCACGGTACGCATCAACGGCATGGATGCGTCCGACCCCGAGCTGGTCTACGACATTCGTTCGACCGCGGGCATGGTGTTCCAGAATCCCGATGATCAGCTGGTGGCAACGCTTGTCGAAGATGACGTTGCGTTCGGTCCCGAAAACCTTGGCGTGCCATCGGCACAAATTGCGCAGCGCGTACGCGAGGCGCTGAAGGGCGTGGGCCTGGTGGGCTTTGAGCGCCACGAGACCCATGCGCTTTCGGGTGGCCAAAAGCAACGCGTGGCGCTTGCCGGCGTGCTTGCCATGGAACCGCGCGTTCTCATTTTGGACGAGGCTTCCTCGATGCTCGATCCGCGTGGACGTAAGGGCCTCATGAAGGCTTGCCGCGCGTTGCACGCTCGCGGTATGACCATCGTGATGATTACGCACTTTATGGAAGAAGCCGCCGAGGCCGATCGTGTCGCGGTGTTTCGGGCGGGGCACGTTGCCATGCTCGGTACGCCCGAGGAAATTTTGACGCGGGCGGATGAGCTCGCGCAGCTCAACCTGGATATGCCGGAGTCGTGTCGTCTGGGCATGGCGCTTCGTACGAAGGGCGTGCCTGTTCATGCGCAGGTGCGCGAGGTGGATATGGTCGCTGAGATTGCGCAGGCTTATGCCGAGCGAAGTGGGGCAGACACCGCGGGACAGTCTTCCGCATCCCAGTTGGAAATCGCTGACGGCACTGTTCCGGTAGACAACGAGGACAACGCGTCGGAGCCCGTCATCGAACTATCCCATGTTTCGTACAGTTATTCGCTCAGTCCGCGCGAGCGCCACCGCTGGCACAAGCGCTCGGCCACTGCGGGCAAATCGAACAAACAAGCCCTTTGGGGAAACGACCCCAGCAGCCCGTGGGCGCTGCGCGATGTATCGCTGACGGTGCGTCGCGGCGAGTTCCTGGGCTTGGCAGGTCATACCGGTTCGGGTAAGTCGACGCTGGTCCAGCATCTCAACGGTTTGATTCGCCCCCAGGAGGGATCCGTTCGCGCGCTGGAGCTCGATCTATCAAACAAGAAAGACGCCGCCGCGGTTAAGGCCAAGGTCGGCGTGGTGTTTCAATATCCCGAGCGTCAGCTGTTTGCCGAAACCGTGGCACAGGACGTGGCGTTTGGTCCGCACAACCTTGGCTTGCCGCAAGATGAAGTCGACCGTCGTGTCGAGTCGTCGCTCTCGCGCGTGGGCCTCGACCTTTCCACGGTCGGCGACAAGAGTCCCTTTGAGCTTTCGGGCGGTCAGCAACGGCGTGTGGCATTCGCCGGCGTGCTCGCCATGGAGCCCGAAGTCCTGGTGCTCGATGAACCCATGGCGGGGCTCGACCCGGCTGCGCGCAGGGATTTCTTAGGGCTCATCGATCGACTCCATCGCGAGGGCCTGACCGTTGTCATGGTTTCGCACAGCATGGATGACCTGGCCAATTGCTGCGACCGCATCGTCGTGATGAACGAGGGCGCGGTGTTTGCCGAAGGCACGCCCGCTCAGGTTTTTGCGCATGCGGATGAGCTTAAATCAATCGGCTTGGGTGTTCCCGCTGCCCAGCGCATGGCGCTGGCGCTTGCGAAGGCAGGCGTGCCGCTGCGCTTTGACGGCCTCTATACGGTTGAGTCGCTGGCAGACGAGTTGGTGGACCTGCTAATCGGTCGCTCGGGCGGTCCTTCTAACGTCGCGGACATTGCTAATTCCAAGACGGTCGCGCGAGAGGAGGGCTGCTGATGGAGGCGTTTTCGTTTGGCAGTTACTATCCCGGCGATAGTGCAATCCACCGCCTGGACCCGCGAACCAAGTTGCTCTTGGGCTTTGTGTTTCTGATCACGACGCTCACGGTCAGTGGCTTCCGCGGACTGGTCCCGGTCGCAATTTTCGTTGTGCTGACCTATGCCGTGTCTCGGGTGCCGGTTCGTCGCGTTCTGTCGTCGATGGCGCCGCTGCTGGCAATCGTCGTCGTGGTCGCGGTGCTCAACTTGTTTACCGATCAGAGTGGGCGCATCCTGTGGCAGCTTGGCTTTTTGCAGGTGAGCGAGGGCTCGCTGCGTTCTGCGGCGTTTATGACGTGCCGTCTGACGTTGATGATGGCCGGCATGAGCGCCATTACACTCACCACGCCGACGCTCGACCTCACCGCGGGCTTTGAGCGTCTGCTCGCACCGTTTGCACACGTGGGGCTCCCCGCGCATGAGCTCGGCATGATCATGGGCATCGCGTTGCGCTTTATGCCGCAGTTCGCCACAGAGATGAAACAGACGGCCGATGCGCAGGCGAGCCGCGGTGCGCGCGTGACGGGGGGCCCGCTCGGCGGCGTGCGTATGCTCGGCAGTGTGGCGATTCCGCTGTTCACCGGCGTGTTCCGCCATGCCGAGACGCTGTCTGCTGCCATGGATGCACGCTGCTATCACGGCGAGCAGGGCCGCACGCGCCTGCATGCGCTTGCATTTGGCCGCGGCGATGCGTTGGCGGCGGTGGTGACGGCGTTGCTGCTCATCTGCGTCATCGTCATCAATCTTCAACTTGTTTAGGCGCGATTCGAGCGCAAGAAAGGGGTCCCTATGACCGACAACGACCGCACGGCTCAGCTTGAGCGCGCCTGTTCGTATCTCAGGCGCATTCCGGCGTGGTATCTGGCCACGACCGATGTGGCCGACGGGCATCAGCCTCGCGTGAGGCCGTTTTCGTTTGCCATGGTCGATGACGGTAAGTTGTGGTTTTGCACGTCGCGCGACAAGGATGTGTGGGCGGAGCTGAGCGCGAATCCCAAGTTTGAGCTCTCGGGCTGGAAGCCGGGGGAATGTTGGATCGTATTGACCGGCGAAGCCGCGCTTGAGGACGACGCAGTTGCGAGCGACAAGGTGCGTCAAGCGGGTTTTAAGCACATGGTGGGCATTGGCGAGGAACACGAGAGTGCCAACGACGGCCGCCTTGCTTTCTTTTCGGTCCGCAACATTGCTGCGCGCTTCTGTGATATCGACGGCAGCGAGGAGCGCCTGGAGCTCTAGCTCGCACAAACCAGGTTCCCAAACTAGCTAGTACAGGAGGAAACGTGGACGGATTGAATACGGTTTTGGAGTATCTGACGTCGGTGCCGGCGTGGTATCTGGCGACGAGCGTGGATGGGCAGCCGCATGTGCGTCCGTTCTCGTTTGCTCAGATTCAGGACGGTAAGCTGTGGTTTGTGACGGCGCGCACCAAAGACGTGTGGCAAGAGCTGCTGCAAAATCAGCGCTTTGAGGCCACGAGTTGGTGGCCGGGCCATGGCTGGCTCATCTTGCGCGGGCGTGCCGGCTTGGATGACCGGGCTTTAGACGAAATGCGCGAAGCCGGGTGGAAGCATCTAGAGCACCTGGGCGAGCACTATGAGGGGCCTAACGACCCCACGCTCGTCTTCTTTAGCGTCGAGGATCCCGAGGCTTTTATCTGCAATCACGACGAATGGGTGCCGGTCGAGCTCTAGCCAGCTGGCGCATCCTAACAACTTGGTTTTCGCATGGGCGGGCCCCGTATTGCCCGGCGCCGTTAGGAGCGCCGGTCAATACGGGGCCCGCTCCATTTGTCAATTCCTTCAAGCGAATGTGTCGGGAATGTATCAATGCATGAATATGCAAGCCATTTACGTATTCATGCATCTTTTGGTGCTAAAGTTTCAACCCACTTCATAACGACCGCTGCGAAATGCGCATCGGTGCATAAATCGCAGACAAGGAGTCTGATATGTCTTTGAAGGTTGGAATCGTCGGCGCGGCTGGATATGCCGGAGCCGAGCTCATTCGCCTCGTGCTCGGCCATCCCGAGTTTGAACTTGTTGCCATTACGTCCAACGCCGATGCCGGCCAGCCGCTGTCCGCGGTGTATCCGAGCTTTGCTGGCGTGAGCGATCTGGTTTTCACCACGCATGACGCCCCCGAGCTCAAGAGCTGCGATGCGGTTTTTCTTGCCGTGCCGCACGCGGCTGCCATGGCACAGGTGCCCGCGCTGCTTGCATCGGGCGTCTCCTGCTTTGATCTTTCGGCCGACTACCGTCTGAACGACGCGTCCGTCTTTGAGGCATGGTATGCCGCCGAGCACACGAGTCCCGAGCTGCTCAAGACGCGTGCTTTCGGCCTGCCCGAGCTGTTCTGCCAGGACTTGGAGACCGCTGCTTCCAGCCATGCCGCTGGCAGGCCCGTGTTGGTCGCCTGCGCCGGCTGCTATCCCACCGCAACGAGCCTCGCTGCCGCGCCTGCCGTGCGTGCGGGCTGGGTGGCCGAGAGCGGTCCCGTGATCGTTGACGCCATCAGCGGCGTGACGGGTGCCGGCAAGTCCTGTAACGCCCGCACCCATTTTTGCAGCGCGGACGAAAACCTGGAGGCCTATGGCGTGGGTAAGCATCGTCACACGCCCGAAATCGAGCAAATCCTCGGTCTAACCGATCGCGTCGTTTTTACCCCGCACCTGGCACCGCTCAAGCGCGGCCTGCTCTCCACGGTGACGCTGCCGCTCACGCCGCAGGCCATCGACTCCCTGGCTCTTGAGGATGTCGTCGACTATTACAAGCAGTTCTACGCTGGACGCACCTTTGTGCGCGTGCTCGACGCCGGCCAGCAGCCCAAGACGGCTTCGGTCGTCGGAACCAACGCCGCCCAGATTGGCCTCGCGCTCAACAAGCGCGCGGGCGTTCTGGTGGCGACGGGCGCCATCGACAATCTGTGCAAGGGTGCAGCAGGCCAGGCGGTCCAGTGCGCCAACATCGTCTTTGGTTTTGACGAGCGACGAGGCTTGCCCACAGTGGCGTGCCCGGTGTAGCACATTCGATTGTTAACGATTTGGTAGTTGGGCATCGAGTGGGGCGCCACTCTTAAGCTGGTCTCATGATTACGACTGGCATGGCGCACCAACCGATGTCCGTTTTTTGTTTGACATAAGGAGTCATAAAGACGATGAATATCGAGCTGTTTGATATCAAGATTCGCGCCGTCGAGGGTGGCGTTACGGCAGCGGCCGGCTTTAAGGCCACAGGCATCCATGCGGGATTCCGGAAGAATCCCGAGCGCCTGGATTACGCGCTCGTCGTGCCCGATAAACCCTGTCCCGGGGCCGGCGTGTTTACGACTAACCGCTTTTGTGCGGCGCCCGTGCAGGTGAGCCGTGCCAACCTGGGCGGCGCCGACAAGGGCTACGGCGTCATTGCCGGCGTTTCGGTCAACTCTGGCAATGCCAACGCCGCCACGGGCGAGACCGGCCTTGCATGCGCGCGCGAGACGTGCAGCATCGCATCGCAGGTCATCGGCTGCGAGCCCCAGCAGATTCTGGTTGCCTCCACGGGTGTGATTGGCCAGATTCTGCCGATCGACACGTTTGAGACCGCCATTCCTGCTGCCTACGAGGCACTCTCCGCCCACGGTGGCGCCGATGCCGCTCGCGCCATCATGACGACCGACACGCACTCCAAGGAGTACGCCGTGTCCTACGTCAGCGAGGCTGCGGGACACACAGGCAATGCCTATACGGTGGGCGGTATGTGCAAGGGCTCGGGCATGATCATGCCCAACATGGCCACCATGATCGCGGTCATCACTACCGATGCCCCCGTCGAGCCGGCGGCGCTCCACGCCCTGTTGCTCTCCACCGTCAAGCAGACCTTTAACAAGGTAACGGTCGATTCCGACACCTCGACCAACGACACCTGCATCATGCTTGCCTCCGGCGCCGCTGCCGCAGATGCCGAGCCTATCGTCGAGGGCTCCGATGCCTTCGACGAGTTGGCATTTGCCGTGCACGAGGTGTGCGAGAGCCTGGCGCGCAATATCGCCGCCGATGGTGAGGGCGCATCCAAGCTTGTTACGGTCAACGTTACCGGCGCCGTGAACGACGAGGAGGCCGATATCGCCGCCCGTGCCGTTGCCAACTCGCCGCTCGTTAAGACCTGCATCGCCGGCCACGACTGCAACTGGGGCCGTGTTGCTATGGCGCTTGGCAAGTGCGGCGTGAAGTTTAATCAGGAAGACGTTTCCATCGACATGATGGGCATGCCTGTCTGTCGCGATGGTCTGACTGTTCCCTTTGACGAGGACGAGGCTCTACGACATTTCGAGGCGCCCGAGATCGTGATCTCGGCCGACCTGGGCGCAGGCGACGCGGCAACGACCGTGTGGACCTGCGACCTCACGCATGAGTACATCTCCATCAACGGCGACTACCGTTCCTAGATTCCGGGCACGCTGCGCATCTTGCCGCGATTGCGGACAGCTGAGCACGGCGCGATAACGATACGAAAGACGAGGCAGATTATGAAATTCGCACGCGATTGTCGTTCGAGCGAATCCAACGAAGCAACCGCGCAGCTGCTGTTCGAAGCGCTGCCGTGGATTAAGAACCTGACCGGCAAGACGGTTGTTATCAAATATGGCGGAGCCGCCATGGTTGATGAGCAGCTGCGCCGCGACGTGATGAGCGACATCGTTTTGCTCAAGATCATCGGTATGCGCCCCGTCATCGTGCATGGCGGCGGCAAGGCTATCAACGAGGCGCTCAGCCACTACGACATCCCCGTCGAGTTTAAGAACGGCCAGCGCGTGACTACGCCTGCCACCATGGACAACGTGCGCGAGGTACTGGGCGGCAAGGTCAATCAGGAGCTGGTCGCGGCGCTCAACCACCACGGCAACCTGGCCGTGGGCGTGTCCGGCAGCGACGCCGGCACCCTTATCGCCGAGCCACTCGACCCAGAGCTCGGCCGCGTGGGCAAGGTCACGCACGTCAACACCGACTATATCGAGCGCCTGCTCGATAGCGAGTACATCCCCGTCATCGCTACCGTCGCGGCGGGGGAGGACGGCGGTTTCTTCAACATCAACGCCGACACCGCCGCCGGTGCCGTTGCCGCGGCGCTCCACGCGCATAAGGCGATCTTTTTGACCGATGTCGATGGCCTGTACAAGGACTTTAGCGACAAGGACTCGCTTATCTCCAACCTAACGCTCGACGAGGTCAACGAAATGCTCTACGGCGGCGAGGTCGATAAGGGCATGATTCCCAAGCTGCGCGCGGCCGTCGATGCGCTTACCGGCGGCGTATTTCGTGCCCACATCATTAACGGTACTACGCCGCATTCGCTGCTCCTGGAGCTGCTGACCGATGCCGGCGTCGGCACCGTGATCCATTCCACCGAGACGGCTTACGAGTTCGATACGCATCCGCATCCGCTTTCGACGTTTGCTGCGCGTCTGACCGAGAACCTTGACGAGGTCGAGAAGCTTCAGACGGTCTAGCTGACCCGCAGCCGCCCCATTCCTGCACCCATAGCCCCGCGCCGTCTGGCGCCCAACGAAAGGCATCCCATGTCACTTGCAGCTCAGCAATCGCTTGAATCCCATTACGTTATGCATACCTTTGGCCGCTCTCCGGTCGAGTTTGTCGAGGGTCACGGCATGAAGCTCACCGGCGACGATGGCCGTGAGTACCTCGACTTTCTTGCCGGCATCGGCGTGTGCAGCCTAGGTCATGGCGACCCGGCTGTGCTCTCGGCGCTCGAGGCACAGACCAAAAAGCTCATGCATGTCTCCAATTACTTCTACATTGAGCAGCGCGGACAGGTCGCGGCGCTGCTGTCCAAGCTTGCTAACGACGACGTAGATGGTGCGCGCGTGCTTGCCGATGCCATTGCCGCCGGCGATGAGACCACGGCAGCTGCTCTTGGTGCCCCGGCTGCGGATGAGCAGGTTTGGGAGACCTTCTTTGCCAACTCTGGCGCCGAGGCCAACGAGGGCTCGATGAAGCTCGCGCGCCTGTACGCCAAGCGTGCCGGTAATGGCGGCAACACCATCGTGTGCATGCGCGGCGGCTTCCACGGCCGTACGCTCGAGACCATTGCCGCCACCATGCAGGATTGGCTGCAGGACAGCTTCCGCCCGCTGCCGGGTGGCTTTGTGGCCTGCACGCCCAACGATGTGGATGAGCTGCGTGCGATCTTTAAGCAGCTGGGGAGCGAAATTTGTGCCGTGATGCTCGAGCCGATCCAGGGTGAGAGCGGTGTGCATCCCATGACCGAGGAGTTTATGGCTACGGCGCGCGACCTGGCACACGAAGTGGGCGCCGTGCTTATCGCCGACGAGGTCCAGTGCGGCATCTTCCGCTCCGGCAAGCCGTTTGCGTTCCAGACCTATGGCGTGGAGCCCGACATCATGAGCCTTGCCAAGGGCATTGCTGATGGCGTGCCCATGGGTGCCGTCGTGGCGAAGAAGGAGATTGCCGACGTGTTTAAGCCGGGCGACCACGGCTCGACCTTTGGCGGTAGCTGCTTGGCCATCGCGGCGTGTGCCGCGACGCTCTCCGCGCTTGTGCGTGGCGATTATGCCGAGCATGCTGCCAAGGTGGGTGCCTATATGGAGGCAAAGCTCGCCAAGCTGCCGCACGTGACCGAGGTACGTGGTCGCGGCTTGATGCTCGGCTGTGATTTGGATGATGCCGCGGGCGACGCGCATGGTGTTGTTGCCCGCGCGCTGGCCGCCGGTGCCGTGATCAACGCTACGGGTGCGCATACGCTGCGTTTCCTGCCGCCACTCGTCTGCGAGGAAGCCGACGTGGACAGTCTGATCGAGATCCTGTCGGGTGTTTTGGGCTAACGCGGCGCAATAACTCAATTTGGACCGAGTTCCGGACTGCGGACGTGCCCTATGCGGCATGATTCAGCGGTCTGGAGCCCGTTTTGCCTTAGATTTGCTAAGGCAGGGAGACCTGCTGGTCAAAAAACATCAAATATGAGTACTGTTACCGATTTGGTAGCAGCAATTTTGGACTAATAAGGCCAGATGGCAAGTCGAAATGGCGATGAATACACGATTTTGATCTGACTGTTAGTCCTTATAATGGACATATGTTGCGTAACCTAAGCAAACACTATCTGTTTATATGTTGCAAGCAAAGTAGCAGTACTCATTTTTGCCATTATTTGGCCACGGCCTTTGTGACAGACGTGCTGGCGGGTTCGAATCCCATGCGCTGGGCCCAAAAAAGAAAGGCTCCCATTGCTGGGAGCCTATCAAATCAGTGGTGGGCGATGAGGGATGTCCGCGTGCGGCTCCGCCGCCCGCATCCGCTTCGTCGCTTCGCTCCTCGCGTGCTGCGCTGGAAAACGCTTCGCGTTTCCTCAGCTCCGCACCCTTGCGGGTTCGAATCCCATGAAATGGGCCCAAACAAAAACGGTCCCCTTTCGAGGACCGTTTCCAATTCAATGGTGGGCGATGAGGGATTCGAACCCCCAGCCTTGTGCGTGTAAAGCACCTGCGCTAACCGTTGCGCCAATCGCCCGTGCGGAGAGAGTATAGCAAAACAATCGCCCCATTCACCTCATATCCATTAAAGGTAACCGGCGCGTGTCACAGGGTTGATTTTCAATCTCAACGCAACAGCCTGAACGGACCCCGCGTTTCCGCAGCTAGCGCAACGCGGAAATAGCTCCCGGCACCTGGCCATCACTTCGTTTCCGCAGGTGGAGGGGCTGTGGAGTCCGGTGCCCCCATGCCGCCGCCGCATGCTCCGCCAGCCCGCCGCGCAGCCGTTCCGGACTCAGCGCAACGGGCCCTCCGGCCCATGTCCCGGCCCGCCGCCTATCCCGCCAGCGGCTCCTCGCCCCTCGCGGCCCTGGCCCTTTCGATGCAGCCGGGCGTGAGGTCGAGCTCGCCGGGCGCCAGCTCCTCTATCCCGAACGCGTCCATGAGGGCGGAGGCGTCCTCCCCTAGGGCCATCCGCAGCACGCGCGCCGGCGTCAGGAACCCGAGCGCCCCCCTCGGCTCGGAGTTCACCTGCGACATGAGCAGCGCGCAGTCCGCCGCCGTCAGCCGGTCCAACCTGGCCCCGGCGCCCTTGGGCAGCAGCTTCCTGATCTCCACGTGGTTCTTCTCGCACGCGCCCTTCTGCTGGCTCTGCCGGGGGTCGCAGTAGAAGAGCCTGGTCTCGCCGTCCCGCTCGCCGAGCAGCGCCGCGATGGCGCCCTCGTCGGCGAACTCGCTCCCGTCGTCGGTGAGCACGGCGCCGAAGGCGCGCCTCGCGCCGTCCTCGCCGAGGACCCCGCGCAGGGAGGAGAGCGCCGCCAGGACCGAGGCGCACGCGCCGTCCGGCAGCGGCAGGGCCAGCTGGAAGCGGCTCGGGCGGTGCAGGAGCGTGAGGAGCCTGGCGGAGTCGCCCCTGGAGCCCTCGACGGTGTCCATCTCCCAGGCCGCGGCGCAGGCGTCCTCGCCGAGCGCGAGGAACGACGCGTGCGACCTGCGCGCCGAGTGGGACGTCGCCCTCTTCGGGGCCCGGCGCGACCTCGGCCTGTAGCCGACCTTGCGCCTGAGCTCCATGTTCGTCATGCCGTCGTAGCCGGCGTCCACCCACCTGTAGACGGTGGAGGCGCTGAGCCCGGGGGTCGCCGCCGCTATCTGCTGCGGGGAGAGCCCGCGCGCGAGCCCGTCCCTGATGGCCGCGAGCTTGGCGGCGGCGCCCTCCTCGGTCTCGTCGATCCCGGACCTGCTCGCCGAGAGCTCGGCGTCGGCCGCCTCCTGCGCCCTCCTGGCGCTGTAGAACACCCTGGGCCTCCTCGAGCAGCCGTAGCCCCTCCTGTGCGAGCAGCCGTTGCAGCACCTCGGCCACGCGGAGAGCCTGTGGCAGGCCCCCGACAGGTCCGCGGGCGCGGGCTCGCCGTAGCGCGAGCGCGGCGCGGTGACGTAGCGGTGCGCCGCCACCTCCCTGGTCACGGTCGAGGGCGACCTGCCGAGCTCCGCGGCGATCTCGCGGGCGCTGCGGTTGCGGTCGAGCATCCTCTCGACCGTGTTCCTCTCGTGCCTCGTGAGCCTCCCGTACGACCTTCCGGACGGCTTGGGTCTGGACATGCCGGCCTCCCTCCATCGCGGGCCGGGGGATTCCGGCCCCTCTGGGGTTGCCTACCCGGATTCGCGCCTCAGGACTCAGCGCAACGCGTTGCGC
>DBFABM010000031.1:0-16811 GCA_048194085.1 Collinsella aerofaciens | reverse complement strand
GCGAGCTGCTTGCGGACCATGGCGACGTAGGCATCCTCCAGGGCGGAGGAAGCGGACTTAGCGGGAATCTTCATTTCGGCGAGATGACCCATCAGTTCCTTGGAGGTCATGCCGAACTCTTTGGCCAGGGTGGACACACGGACTTTTGCCATATGACTTCACCTACCCTTTCTGGCACCTTGGGTGCCTAGAGACTGAACGAGCGTGGGAGATGCGCCGGGACCCGCCCGACGCGACCGCGCGCTAGATCAGGTCCTCCGCATCATCGAAGGCGTCGGTGTCGTGAACACCGCAGAAACGGGAGCCCGGACGGGCCTGGTTGCGGCACTGGATGCCGTCCTCGGACACGTACTCGCAGCGACGGACGTCGTCGTCCTCCTCGTCACCGATCAGGTCGGCGGCGGGCTCCTCGTGAACGGGAACGTTCTTGAGGATGTCGGCGGCAAGGGTCTCGGACTTGATGTCGATGTGCCAGCCGGTCAGGCGCGCGGCGAGACGGGCGTTCTGGCCCTCCTTGCCGATGGCGAGGGACAGCTGGTCGTCGGGCACGATGACGCCGGCGTAGGCCTTCTCCTCGTCGATGAGGACGCGGGTGACCTTGGCGGGCGACAGGGCGTTGGCGACGTAGACGGCAGGATCGGCATCCCACAGGATGACGTCGACGCGCTCGCCACGGAGCTCGCCCACGACAGCGCGAACACGGCTGCCCTTGGGGCCGACGCAGGCGCCCACGGGATCCAGACGGTCGTCGAGCGAGTGGACGGCAACCTTGGAGCGCTGGCCGGGCTCGCGGGCGATCGACTTGATTTGGACGGTGCCCTCATAGATCTCGGGCACCTCCTGCTCAAACAGACGACGCATGAGCTCGGGGTGGGTACGGGAGATGACAATCGGCGGACGGCTGTGCTCGCCACGAACCGGCTGCAGGTTAGAGTTGGGGTCGCGAACGTCGATGATCACGGCCTTGATGTGCTGGTTGTGCAGGTAGCGCTCGCCCATCGGACGCTCGTTGCGCTCGTTCTCGTAACGGCGCTGGTCGAAGTGCGGCAGCTCGGCCTCGACGCCCTCGCGAATCTTGACGATCGTGAAGTCGGGCGTGGACTGCAGCACGGTACCGCTGATGAGGTCACCGATGCGGCCGGAGAACTCCTCGTAGATCTGCTCGCGGGCGGAGTTACGCACGATGGCGTTGATCTCGGCCTTGGCGTGCTGGGCAGCGATGCGGCTCGTATTCTTGGGGGTGACGTCGATCTCCTCGAACTCGGTGAAGTTGCCCTCCTCGTCCATGGAATCGTCGATCGGCTCCAGGCGGTAGACGTAGATCTTGCCGGTGGTGCGGTCGATGGTCACCTTGGCGCCCCACTCAAGATGCAGGATCTCGGCATAGCTCTTGGCGAGCGACTGCTCCAGGCGGTCGATCAAGTAGAGCTGGTCGATGTGCTTCTCCTGGCAAAGCTCCATCAGGGCGGACATCATGTCGGATGCTGCCATCTTACTTTCCTTCCTTCGCGGGCTTGAAGTCGTAGGTGGGCTTCAACTTGCACTTTTTAACATCAGAGAAATCGAGGGTAACGGACTCGCCGTCCTCGAGCTCGAGGGTCACGTTCGTCTCGGTGGCGGCGGCAATCTTGCCGGCGTACTTGCGACGGCCCTCGGTGGCGGTGGAGGTGAGCTCACAATTCTCGCCCACAAAGCGGGCAAAGTCGCACGGGCGGCGCAGCGGGCGCGCCATGCCCGGGCTCGACACCTCGAGCGTATAGCTCGAAGAGATGGGATCGAGCTCCTCAATCACATCGCCGACCCACTTTGTGTTGGCCGTGACGTCGTTGAGCGACAGGCTCTGACCCTCGGCACCCTCGATACGCACACGCACGCAGGGGGCCTTGGTGGCACCCACGAGCTCGACGTCGACGATATCGATATCGTGCTGGGGAGCGACGGCCTCGAGCGCGTCGATGATCGCCTGCTCGGTCTTGGTCTTGACCATTGCGGCACCTCCATCCATACAAAAAAGAAGCGGGGCCGAAACCCCACTTCTTTCAATTACAACTTCATTTGCAAGCAAACTATACCAATAGCTGCGGAAACGTGCAAGCACAGTACGAACCTGCAGGTCAGCGGGAGCACAGGTTCTCCACAAGAATAGAACAATTGACCGCAGGCACCAGGACAGGTACATGAAAAACGAGGGACGACCCAACCGGATCGCCCCTCGTCTTTTATGCGTCAGTTAAGCGCGCAATGCTTACTTGACCACCAGGTTGACCAGCTTGCCGGGCACGCAGATGGCCTTGACGACCGTCTTGCCCTCGAGCCACTTGGCGACGGCGGCCTCGGCGGCAGCCTGCATATCCTCATTGGAGGCATCGCGGGCAACGTCGACACGACCGCGGACCTTACCGAGCACCTGGACCACGATCTGCACCGTGTCCTCAACGGACTCGGCCAGGTCGAACTCGGGCCAGGCGGCGGTGTAGGCGTTACCCTCGCAGCCGAGTGCCTCGTGCCACAGCTCGTCGGCCCAGAACGGGCAGATGGGGGCAAGGACGCTCACGATATCCTTGGCCACGCCGTAGCACAGCGCCTTGTCGCGAGCGGAACCCTCAGTGGCATTGAAGTAGGCGCTCGCCGCGTTGACGAGCTCCATGACGGCCGAGATCGCGGTGTTGAACTGGCCGCGGTCAAAGTCCTCGGTGCACTTGGCGATGGTGCGGTGACGCTCGCGATAGAGCTTCATCGCAACCTCGTCGAGCGCGGACTTGTCGAAGGCCACGTTGGCGTCGCCGGACTGGACGAGCTGCCAAACGATACGCCAGGCGCGCTTGATGAAGCGGTTGGCGCCCTCGACGGCCTTGGGATCCCAGTCGAAGTCCTTCTCGGGCGGGGCGATAAACAGGATCGCCAGACGCATGGTGTCGGCGCCGTAGGGCTCGATGACCGAGCTCGGGGGCACGACATTGCCCTTGGACTTGGACATGGTGTCGCCGTTCTCGTCCTTGACCATGCCCTGGCACAGCAGGTTGGTGAAGGGCTCGTCCACGCTCAGCAGGCCCAGGTCGCGCAGCGCCTTGGTAAAGAAGCGACTGTAGAGCAGGTGCAGAATGGCGTGCTCGATGCCGCCAATGTAGTTATCGACGGGCATCCAACGGTCGGCGGCCTCTCGGGAGAAGGGCAGCTTGGTGTTGTGCGGATCGGTATAGCGCAGGTAATACCAGCTGGAGCAGGTGAAGGTGTCCATGGTATCGGTCTCGCGCTTGGCCGGGCGGCCGCACACCGGGCAGGTGGTCTCGTAGAACTCCTTGCACTCGGCAAGGGTCTCGCCGGCGCCCAGGTCAAGGTTCTCGGGCAGCGTCACCGGCAGCTGATCCTCGGGCACGGGCACAATGCCGCAGTGCTCGCAATGGATAGCCGGGATGGGGTTACCCCAATAGCGCTGACGGGAAATGAGCCAGTCGCGCAGGCGGAACTCGACCTTGCGACGACCGCAGCCCATGGCCTCGAGGTCGGCCACGATGGCAGCCTCGCCCTCGGAGTGCTTGCCGCCGCGCATGCCGGTGTACTTGCCGGACTGGACGAGTGTGCCCTCAGCAGCGTGGGCGCAATCCCAGTCGACGGTCTCGGCATGGAAGGTATCGATGGTCTCGCCGCTGGCCTCGACGGCAGCGCGATCGTCATCGTCCAGGATGATCGGCACGATCGGCAGGTCGTACTTGCGGGCAAACTCAAAGTCGCGCTGGTCGCCACAGGGAACGGCCATGACGGCGCCGGTGCCGTAGTCGGCCACGACGTAGTCGGCAACCCATACGGGGACCTTCTCGCCGTTGACGGGGTTTACCACATAGCGGCCCGTGAAGGCACCGTGCTTCTCGAGGGTGCCCTGGGCACGCTCGACGGCAGAGATATGCTTGGAGTCCTCGACGATCTTGGTGACGGCCTCCTCGTACTCCGTGCCCTCGACGAGCTCGTGCAGGCCGGCGTACTCGGGAGCCAGGACAAAGAAGGAGACGCCAAAAAGGGTATCGGCACGCGTGGTGAAGACGGTGATCTTGCCCTCATCGCCCTCGATGGGCTCGCCATCCTGGTCGCACAGGGTAAAGTCGACCTCGGCGCCCTCGGAGCGACCGATCCAGTTGGCCTGCATCTGCCTGACGCGCTCGGGCCAGCCGGGGAGCTTCTCCAGGTCGTCGAGCAGCTCCTGAGAGTACTCGGTAATCTTGTAGTACCACTGCTCAAGGTCGCGCTTCTCGGGCTCGGTGCCGCAGCGCCAGCACTTGCCCTCGGTGACCTGCTCGTTGGCCAGAACGGTCTTGCAGGTGGGACACCAGTTGACCGGGTTCTTCTTGCGGTAGACCAGGCCCTTTTCCCACATCTTCTCAAAGATCCACTGACCCCAGCGGTAGTAGTCGGGGCTGCAGGTCTTGACCATGCGATCCAGATCGTAGGAGAAGCCCATGCGCTTCATCGTGGCGAGCGCCTGGTCCATGTTCTTATACGTCCAGGCGGCAGCCTGCGTATTGTGCTTGATGGCGGCGTTCTCGGCAGGCAGGCCAAAGGCGTCAAAGCCGATGGGGTGCAGCACGTCGTAACCGCGCATGCGGGCCTGGCGGGCCATGGCATCGCCGATGGTATAGTTGCGCGCGTGGCCCATGTGCAGGTCGCCCGACGGATACGGGAACATCTCGAGCACGTACTTCTTGGGCTTGCTGTCGTCGGTGTCGACGGCAAAGAGGTTGGAGTCCTCCCAGGCCTTCATCCACTTGGACTCAATGGCCTGCGCGTCGTAGGCAGGGATCTCGTCCTTATGATCTGTGCAATCGCACATATCAGCTCCTTTTAACTTGATTGGGGCCGGTCGGCTAGGCTTTACTCGCTGCTGCGGACAGTCCTGCTCGCAAGAAGGCCCCCTTAAGTGGCCTTCGGCGCGTGCGGAACTTGCAGCGAGCAAAGCCTAGCCGCCCGACCCTAGGGTTAACTTGGATGATTCTAGCAAATACAACAAGCGAGATGCCTGCGACTTGCGGGCATCTCGCTTTATCTAAATAACGTGGCTGAGAATCAACCTTTGATATGCAGCTCTTACCTTATCGATAGGAAACGCTCTGCTGAGAATCCTTCACGACTACGTCGTGGGCGCCGCCTTCGACGATGGAGGTGGAGCTGACCAGCGTTAGGCGTGCCTTTTCCTGGAGCTCGGGGATCGAGAGGGCACCGCAGTTGCACATCGTGGACTTAACTTTGTAGAGCGTGCCGCCCACGCCGTCCTTAAGGGATCCGGCGTACGGGACGTAGGAGTCGACGCCCTCGACGAAGCTGAGCTTCGCGGCGCCGCCCAGGTCGTAGCGCTGCCAATTGCGAGCACGCGCAGAACCCTCGCCCCAGTACTCCTTCATGTACTGACCGTTGACGTTGACGCGCTCGGTCGGGCTCTCGTCGAAGCGAGCGAAGTAGCGGCCCAGCATCATAAAGTCGGCACCCATGGCAAGGGCAAGCGTCATGTGGTAGTCGTAGACGATACCGCCGTCGGAGCACACGGGTACGTAGACGCCGGTCTCCTCGTAGTACTCGTCGCGAGCGCGGCAGACGTCAATCAGCGCAGTGGCCTGGCCACGGCCGATACCCTTGGTCTCACGGGTGATGCAGATGGAACCGCCGCCGATACCGACCTTAATGAAGTCGGCACCGCAGTCGGCCAGGAAGCGGAAGCCCTCGGCGTCGACGACGTTACCGGCACCGACCTTGACGTCCTCGCCGTAGTTAGCACGGATCCACTCGATGGTGCGCTTCTGCCACTCGCTGAAGCCCTCAGAGGAGTCGATGCACAGGACATCGGCACCGGCCTCGATGAGAAGCGGCACGCGCTCGGCATAGTCGCGGGTGTTGATACCGGCGCCGACCATGTAGCGCTTGTCGTTATCGAGCAGCTCGTTGGGGTTGGTCTTGTGGCTGTCGTAGTCCTTGCGGAAGACGATGCCCATGAGGTGATCGTAGTCGTCGACGATGGGCAGGGCGTTGAGCTTATTGTCCCAGATGACGTCGTTAGCGACCTTGAGGCTGATGTTCTTGTCGCCCACGATGAGCTGCTCACGCGGGGTCATGAACTCGGAGACCTTCGTCTGGTGGTCATCGCGGCTGGGACGATAGTCACGGCTGGTGACGATGCCCAGGAGCTTACCCTTGGGAGTGCCATCATCGGTGACCGGCATGGTGGAGTGACCGGTCTTCTCCTTGAGCTCGATGACCTGCTCCATGGTCATGTCGGGGGTCAGCGTGGAATCAGACTGAACGAAGCCAGCCTTGTGATCCTTAACGGCCTTGACCATAGCGGCCTCGGACTCGGCGCTCTGGGAACCGTAAATGAAGGACAGGCCGCCCTCGGTAGCGAGCGCGACACCCATGTCGACGCCCGAGACGGACTGCATGATAGCGGAAACCATGGGGATGTTCAGGGTGATTGCCGGCTTCTCACCGCGCTTAAAGCGGGTCAGCGGCGTCTTAAGAGAGACGTTGTTAGGAATGCACTGCGAGGACGAGTAACCAGGGACCAGCAGATACTCCGAAAACGTGTGGGACTCACCGGGAAAGAACGTAGCCATGTTTCTCCTTTTTCCATGCGACCGGTCGGCTGCAGGCCTCGTAGGACCCAGCCCAACCTTGGGCGCCCAATACTGGGCAAGTATCTTAACGCACTTTGACTGCTACAATGCATGATTTAAGAAGAGCACACGAGGGTTTGACGCAGGCTTTGCGTTTGCCCAGCAAACACTTTAGCGGGAAGACGTGGAGCACATGGAGTACAAGACGACGGCAAAGTTGGTCATTCAAGCGTGCGACAAGGAACTGCCGGGCGTGTTCGGCCACGGCTGCGTCTTACTGCTGCAGGGCATCGCCCGCGAGCACTCGCTCAACCGTGCCGCCAAGAGCATGGGCATGGCGTATTCCAAGGCATGGCGCATTGTGAACGAGGCCGAAGGTCAGCTGGGCTGCAAGCTCATTGAGCGCGACGGCGCCCGCGGATCCACCCTCACCCCCGCCGGCGAGCGAGCCATAGCAGTCTACGAGGAGCTGCAGGCCGACATCAACAACGTCATCGCCACCAAAGCAAACGACCTGATCGCTAGCATCACTGCAGAGTAGTCCTTTTGGGATTGAATTGTTGTCCACCGTGCCCTCGGATTGAGGCTCGCGCCACAAAACGGGCCCATCTACTACGTTTTGTTGAATACCCTCGACCATACCGGACATTATGAAAATAAAACCGCTGGTAGACAGCTTGGCGATTTTCAAAATAAGCGGGTATGATCGACCCCTACGGCTTAAACGTAGTAAATAGGCCGTTTTCGTGGCACGCGCCCCGATGAGTCAACAGATTAGCTACTATCGGAGGGCGTTATCGAGGGTGGCAGCCACCTGCAAGGGGTCGTCGGTGCCGGCGAAGAGGCAGATGGTGCTCCCTTGTTTACCGCGCGGGGCAGAGAGGCGTGTTGTTGGGCCGCCGGCCGGCGATGTGCGGAACTCCCCCGGCAAAGCGTTGAACAGCTCTCCCGCGCTACGCTCGATAAGGTGAAATTCAACTGCCGGGCCAAAGCCATGCTCGAGGATTCCCGTTGCAACCGCATGGTCAGGATGCGAGCTCAGTCCGGGATAGCGCACATTGCGTACCATCTCGTTGGCGGCCAGATACTCGGCCAGCGCACGGGCGCGATCGAAATGCGCCTGCATGCGGACATCGAGCGAGTCCAGTCCCCGCTCCAGCACAGC
This sequence comes from Collinsella aerofaciens, assembly GCA_048194085.1. GTDB lineage: Bacteria > Actinomycetota > Coriobacteriia > Coriobacteriales > Coriobacteriaceae > Collinsella > Collinsella aerofaciens_CO. The sequence goes on along the minus strand of DBFABM010000031.1, from coordinate 9,053 downwards.
GGCCTCGTCAGCAGTCAAATCAAGCTTGGCCAAGCCACGGCCCTCAAGCAGGGCATGCGCGCACTCGGCCGCAGCATCCACACGATGGCGCTTGAGCTGCGAGCGCGCGACCGATACGGCAACCAACTTGCGCGGAGCATCACCGGCGCATACGCGATCGAGCGCCTCAAGCGACAGCGCAGCACCCAGCCGCAGCGAATCGCAGCCAAAAGCCGACGCCACGGTGTTGTCTACAACCAGCAGCGCATGGGCCTCACGCGCCGCCCGACCCAGAGCGCGCAAATCGGGCACACGCAGACCAAACCCGCCGATGGAGATGACGAACCACCACAGGTGAGGCCCCTCGGCATCAAACGAAGCATCGAAGCCCTCGGACGCAGCGGCAAACGCCTCGGCGGACGGCGAGCCCACCAGCGCGACATCGCAGCCATCAAAGCCGTGCGCAAACTCATCGGTAAAGTCGTCCGCAAAGGCAACCAGACAATCGCCGGGACACACAATCCCCAGCTGCGACAGCGCTGCTGGCACATGCGAGGCCGCAAGCAACCGCGCCTCATGCGCGCCGGCTCTCAAAGCCCAAGCCTCTTCTAGCTGTTGCACGTCCACACGGCACCATCCCTTCATAAGCAAAAACCCACGATGCGGATGTTTCCCGCATCGCGGGCGACGGCTGCAGTATAGCGCCGATATGCGACGAATCGCCTAAATATTGAGCGCGTGATAGGTCACGATCGCACCCGGAGCGCCAACGGTCACGCCATAGGCCTCGGGATAGATGCGCGTTGAAAACACGAGTGCGCCATCGTTCACAAACACCTCGACCGACGAGGCATCACCAACAATGCGCACGTTACGAACCTCGTCGACGGGTTCCCAGCGCACGGTACGACCGCAGCCGGCAGAAGCGCGACCCTCATCGGTAAATCGCATCTCAAAGCGCGCGGGCAGTTCGCCCTCGGCGGGCACAAACGCCAGCTTCAGCTCGCCATCAACGGTCGCGGCAAACGCGCCGTCGACACCGTCGACAACAACATCAAAGCAGGTATCGCCGGCAACCTCCAACGAGCCCGCCCCCACACGCACCGAGGCATAATGGTGCTCAATCTCGCGCGCCGGCTGCTGCAGCACCACGCCGCCGTCACCGGCCGTAAGCTCACGCGGCACTGTCATGCAGTGCTGCCAGCCGCACGCCACGGTGGGCGCATTGTCATAGGTCGGCTCGTCGGGCATGCCCATCCAACCAATCAAAATGTGGCGACCATCCTCGGCCGTGAACTCCTGCGGAGCATAGAAGTCAAAACCGGCGTCCCACAGGCGGAACTCGCCCAGCTCATAGGCACCGTCACCACCGGTAATGTCGCCCGTTACAGGCATGTAGCCAGCAGCGTATACGTTTCCGCGGTCCCAACGACCGCCCTCGAGCCCCTGGGGAGAGAAGGACAGAAACCTTGCCGGTACACCGCCATCCGCCTCGAGCTCAAGGTATCCCGGGCACTCCCACATAAAGCCAAAACGCTCGGGCGTAGACACGCGGCTCTCGAGCTCCCAACTCAGCATATCGGCCGAGCCATAAACCAGGATCTCGCCCACATCGCGCCCGGCACCCTCGCCGTGCATGGCACAAAAACGGCTCTCGACATGAGGACCGTCAACGCGACGACGCGCGCCCAGCACCAAGTGATAACGCCCGTCCGCGTCACGCCACACCTTGGGGTCACGCACGTGGCAGGTCAAATCCTCGGGATAATCCTCGGACGCCAGCACCACACGCTTTTGGCTGAACTCCCGACCGGCAAGGCCATCAACGCTCTCGACATAAACAGTATCGGCGCGGCGGCCGGTATTGACGTAGTCGTACGTGCCATCTGCATCGGAAAGCTTAACGTTGCCTGTGTACAGTACGCGAATGCGGCCGTCCTCGGCAAGCGCGGAGCCCGAATACACGCCGTGGCAATCGAACGGCTCGTCGGGCAGCAGCGGAGCGCCAACATATTCCCAGTTCATAAGGTCGCGGCTTGTGGCATGGCCCCACATCTTTACGCCACCGTTCACATCAAACGGGGCATACTGGAAGTACGCGTGAAACACGCCGCCTGCTTGGCAAAGACCGTTGGGGTCGTTGAGCCAACCCGCGGGCGGCATAATATGGAAGTGCTGACCATACACGCCATGACCGCACTCAGAGGCGGCAACGTCAACAGCGGCAACCAGCTTTGCAAGGTCGCGACCAAGTGCATTAGACATATCAAAGTCCTAACGGATCGAAAGTAACAAGGCGCCAGAGGTCGGCACCAGATACGGGAAACGCCCGCGAGCATACAACCCGCGGGCACCCCTCAATCAAAAGCTCTTAGGCCTGCTCGGAAGCCTTGGGCTCGTCCTTGTACAGGACAAACGAGACGCCAAAGGAAACCAGCGCGGCGACCGCAAACATGATCGCGTACTGCACGGGCTGGGCCAGGCACAGCAGGATACCGAAGATACCGGTAACGCCGGTGCCGGAAGCAGCAAGCGAGGTGAGCGCGCAGACCAGGGCACCGCAACCGCCGCCGATGCAGCCGGCGATGAAGGGCTTAAAGAAACGCAGGTTCACGCCGAAGATGGCAGGCTCGGTAATGCCCATGAAGGCGGACAGAGCCGAAGGAAGCGCCAGGCCCTTGATCTTGGCATCGCGGGTCTTAAAGGCAACGGCGAGCGCAGCGCCACCCTGGGCGATGTTGGCAGCGCTGGCGATGGGCAGCCAGTAGGTCACACCGTACTGGGCGAGCTGGCCCAGGTCGATGGCGGTGTACATCTGGTGGATACCGGTAACGACCGTGGGGGCATAGAACAGACCGACGATAAATGAACCGATGCCGAAGGGCAGGGTCAGCAGGGCCTGGATCAGACCGAGGATGGCGTTCTCGGCCCAGACAAAGATGGGGCCGACGGCAACGAGCGTCACGAGCACGGTCACGAACACCGAGACAAGCGGGGTCACAAAGAGGTCGAACATCTCGGGAACGATCTTGTGCAGGCGCTTCTCGAGGAAGGCGAGGACGGCGCAGGCGATAACGATGGGGATCACGTGGCCCTGATAACCGACCCACTCAAAGCTGTACACGCCGGGGATGACGGTGACCATGGTCTGCACGCCCTCGGAGGCAACCGTGTAGGCGCTCTGAAGCGAGGAATTGATGAACGCACCGCCGACGACAGCACCCAGGTACGGGTTTGCGCCAAAGGCCTTAGCCGCGGAGTAGCCGATCAGGATCTGCAGAATGCCAAAGGACGTTCCCGAGACCAGGTCGGCGATCTTGTAGATGAAGTTATTGGTGTCGAGCGCGATAAAGCCGTTGGAGGCCATAAAGTTGAGGGCGCTCATGATGCCCAGCAGCAGGCCCGAAGCCACGATGGCGGGGATGATGGGGACAAAGACGTCGCCGAGCACCTTAATGGCACGCATAAAGATGTTCTGCTGCTGCGCCGCGGCCTCCTTGACCTCGGCCTTGGTGGCAACCTCGACGCCGCTGAGCGCAATGAACTCGTCGTAGACCTTATTGACGGTGCCAGTGCCAAAAATAATCTGGAGCTGGCCCTGAGCCTCAAAGACGCCCTTGGCGCCGTCGATATTCTCGAGGGCCTCCTTGTCGACCTTGGCGTTATCGGCAATCACAAGGCGCAGACGCGTGGCGCAGTGTGCGGCCGAAACAACGTTGCCGGCGCCACCGATGTTGTTGAGCACCTCTTGGGCTGATTTGCGGTAGTCCATGACTTCCCTTTCCTCCAACGGGCGCATCTGCACCCGGCCATCTTTGACACTTACACTGTAATCGTTTTCAGTTTCATATGTCTGTAATCGTTTTCACAGTAGGGTGAACGGTAGGAAAAAGCCGGCGAATGGTAGTTTTGAGACAAAAACTGGGGACTCAAAGGCAGGCAGACGCGTCCAAGGACTAGACATTCATGAGCTGATGGCCGAGCTTGAGCGACTTTAGACCGCGCTCCCCCTCTACGCCATCGAGCGTGTCGAGCAGCATGCTGGTGGCCTCGACGCCACTGGTCAGGTAGCCGTAATGCACAGTGGGAATGCCGCCCGTCAGCGCGCGCAAAAACGCGTTGTCGCCAAAACCGCTCACGCGACGCACGCCCTCGCCCACGCCGCGCAGCTCGTCAAAAGCGCGCAGGGCGCCGGCCGCCATAGTGTCGGTCGCGCACGCGATAAACGAAACATCGGGATCGACGGAGAGCAGTTCGCGCGCAGCGCGATAGCCCGAGTCGAGCGTAAAGGACCCCTGGCGAATCAGGCTCGGATCAAGCACAACGTCCACGGCGCCCAAGCCGGCCTCAAAACCGCGACGGCGGTCATAACCGGCCGCGCGGTCCTCTTCGGTAACTCCAATATAGGCAATCTTGCCGTCCACGCGACCCGCAAGCGCATGACCCAGCTCAAAGGCGGCCTCGTAATCGTCATGATAGACGCACGCCGCGCCCTCGACATGTTGGCCGATCAACACAATGGGCACGCGGCACGATTCAATCGCGCGACGGTGCTCGTCGGTGATCATGGTTGCCACCAGCACAATGCCATCGACCGGGTGGTTTTGGAATAAATCGAGGTATTCGAGCTCGCGATCGGCCGCGTTGTCGGTATTGGCAAGCAGCATCTGGTAGCCACGGCGACCAAGCACCTGGCCAATACCGGCGGTAATGCGGCTTACGGATTCCGAGTTGATCTTAGGTACGATGACGCCGATGAGCTTGGTGGAACCGGTGCGCAGCGCGCGAGCCTGGCTGGATCGCACGTATCCGGTCAACTCGATTGCCTGCTTAATGCGCTCGGCCTTGTCCGCCGAGATATATCCACCGTTGAGGTAGCGCGAGACGGCGGCGCTCGAAACGCCCGCCAGCTCGGCCACATCTTTCATCTTTACCACGAGCACCCCTGTCATTGAAATCGCTTTCACCATGATACCCGTGAAGACGGCATGCGAACAAAATCAGTCCACCAGGTGGAGCAAACGTCAGCGAGCGGGCAGCTGCCGTGGCGAGGTGCCGCGAAAGAGGAGCGACGCGTACTTTATGTACGCGAGCGACGGTTTGAGCGGCAGATCGCCCGGCAGCTGCCCGCGCAGCGTCGAGCGGTCCGGCGTTTGTTAAAACGCCGGAACAAAGTTAGCCGTGGTACTCGCCGTTGTACTGGATGAGCGTCAGGTCCTCCACGCCATCGAGCGCGCGAATGGCGTCCGCATAGGGCATGTCAACGCCGTCCGAGAACACCTCCACGGCCATCTCGACCTTGTCACCGCGCATGGTCTTGGACTTCACCGTAAACTTGGTGCGCCCAAATGCACGCACGATATCGTCGCCGGCGGTCTGGCCCGTGTAGTGGATAACCATCATGTACACGCGCGCCTTGTCCTGGTGGCTCGCAAAGCCGGTAATCATCACCACAATCACCACTGCCGTAAGCCCCACGAGCGCGTACATGCCGGCGCCTGCCGTAATGCCTGTGGTAATGGCCCAAAAAAGATACAGCAGGTCGAGCGGGTCCTTGACCGCCGTACGATAGCGGACGATTGACAGAGCACCGACCATACCGAGCGAGATGACCACGTTGGTCGAAATCGCGAGCGTGACCATGCAGGTAAGCACGCACATGCCCACGAGTGTCACGGCAAAGCTGCGCGAATATACCACGCCGGTAAAAAAGCGCTTGTACACGTAATAGATCAGGATGCCCATGGCGAGCGCCACGAGCAGCGAAAGGCCAATCTTGGCAGGGTCGACCTGGCCAAACGCCTCCAAGACGGAGTTCTTAAAAAAGTCCCTGGTGCTCATGGTCTAAATATCCCCTCGGTTCTCAAAATCCGATTCCCAGCAATTAAATCCGCGCAGGTAGGCGGTCTTTTCGTAACACAGGCAGTACTTGGAGACCGCAGTAAGCTCGGCCGCTCCCGGAGGCACCATATCGCGCACCAGCTGCGGACAAAACTCTGTAAACTTGACCTCCATCACCAGCTTGCCGGGCTCCAGGACTGGCAGCGCGGGCAAGGTCGCGTCAAAGATGTCAAAACTTCCCACCGCGGCACGCACGTTCATGTCAAACGTAATGCGCACAGTACCCTCATCCATCACCCACGGCTCGCGCTCGTAGTCCACGATGGTCCGCGGGCGCATCATGTTGCAGATGCACTCGATGTAGAACTCGCGGCAGAGCGGATAGGGGCTCCTCAGCAAAAAGCCGTAGTCGCCGGCCAGAATCTGCTCAAACTCGCCGCGCGTGAGCGGCGCGTCCTCCTTGTAGATCCAGCTGCCGTACTTCTTTTTGCGCTCGAGCTTAATCACCTTGTCGCTGCCGTTATAGATGCGCACGCGATACTTTTTGCGCATGAGAATACCGGCGTCTTTTTCCTCGTAGGCCGAGTTGCAGTAGTCGTCAAAATACAGGCTGCGAATGGTGTAACCACCCGCCCGCGCATGCTTGTCCAGTTTAAAAACCGGCGCCATGCGACAGGCAAGCGCGGAGTGCTCGCCCTCGTTAATGAGATATTTGAGCTCGTGGCGGTAACGCTCCTGCGTGGTACGCACAGGCGGAGCCGCCAAGCGCTCAAGCAGCGCGCTAGCCCTCCTCATACGTGTCCTCCACGACCTTACCGCCGTCTTGCGCGTAAAAACACTTCATGCCGTAGTGCTTGCCGTCGTCGGTCACATAGTAGTCAAACGCATCTTGCCTATAACCGTCGGAGTTGGTGGCACGCACGCGCACAAAATACTGGCCGGCATCGGGCGCATCGCAGGTCACCTCGGGAAGCAGCACGTCCTCGGCCTTAAAGACCACGTCGCTAATGGCATAGTCACGAGCAAGCTCCACAGTGTAGCGAATGTCGCGCGCCTCAAAGTCGTAGGAAGCATCCCAGTTAATACGCAGCTTACCGTTATCGATCTGCGGCACGCCGATGTAGAACGGCATGGGCTTTTTAAAACTCTCGCGAAAGCTCTTGTAGTTCTCCTCGATCTCGGAGGGAATCGCCGCGGCGATCTGCTCGTATTGGTCCTTGGTGACAGGCAGATGGTCGATATCGGGCGAAGCAAAGACTAGCGATTCAGTAACCTCGCGGTAGTGCTTGATCATCTTGCTCAGGCGTGCCTCGGTCATATACGAACGCAGGTCCTTGACGGCGCGGTCGAGCTCGCTGCGGAACGATTTGCTGCGCAGCGCACGATTGAACAGTACGTTGCCCCAGTAGTTGCTTGCACCGCGCTCCCAGCTCGCGTAGTCCGAAAACCCGGTAAGAGAAAGCTCCAGCTTACGCAGCATGCCGTCGTTATCCCAATCTAAAAAGTACCAGGTATTTGAGTTGAGAGGGCTGTACAGATAGCAGTTACGGTTCTGCGTATCGCAGTTGCCCGTCAGGATCTGAAACGCCAGCCAATAGACCAGATTTTCGGTATCAAAGTAGGTGTCGAGCACGTCATCGATCTTTTGCGATTCGTCGTTGAGCGCATCGAGCATCTCGATGAGCTTGGTGTGGTCCGAATCGCCCTTAATCTCGAGCATGCCCTCAAAGTTTGCCTGGTTGTAGTCGGGATCGTCGGCGAGCTTAATGATGTCCTCGTAGCGATGGAAATCGAAGTTGTTCACCTTGTACAGATGCCCGTTCTTATCCAGGCCATGTGCCTTAAGCGCCGTCTTGTTGAGCTGCTCCACCTGTGTAAACAGGCCGTAGTCCTCAAAGGTGTCGTTGGTCTTTTCGGTCTGGTCGCACACCCACAGATGCACAAACTGCGTGCGCAGGCCCATCATCTGGGGGATTCCGCAGATAAGGTCGTAGGCCATCTTGTTGCGAAAACGCATACCCTCGCCCATGTGCTTGTTGAGCGCAATCGCGCGCTGTTGGCGCCAGGTACCCTTGCCCTTTTTGAGCTCCACCTTGTAATTCTTTTGCGAGTTCATGCTCGACGTCTGGCCGCGCACCTGCACGGTAGCATTGGGCGCTTCCTCGCCATAGCCAACCTCGCCGGCCACCGGGCCGTCTTCGTCGCCCGGCTGCAGCAGGCCCATAACCTGATAGCGCGTCACGCCCATGTCGGCATAGTCATACACCGAGTACGTGTTGATCTCGGCCCAGCTGTGGTCGGTGTTCTCAGACCTGTTACCGCGCGAAACCGTCAGGTACATGGTCACAATGCCCGAGTCATCGTAGACCTCGTAGAGCTCGTCCTTGTCGCGCAGGTGCTTGGCCTGGTCGGAGGCCTCGGCCTTTTTAATCTTGTCCTGCTTTTTGACCTTTTTGGTCGAGGAGTCTTCCTGCACCGAGCAGCCCGAAAGCAACAGCGCACCGGCAGCCGCCTCAAGCAGGCGACGGCGAGACATCATCCTATCGGTCATCAGAACCTCCCCAATGCTTTTGGTACAGGCGAACCACCATACGTTCAAACGCACTGCGCGGCTCACCGCCCGCGCGCTTGTCCTCGTAGCATTGCTCAACACGGTCGAGCACCCGGCCAAGTTCGGTAAACCAGCCCGTCTTGTCGGTCGCCACAATGGGCTGCTGGCTCAGTATACGATACGGCAAGTTGGCGGTATAGGTATCGAGCCGCAGCAGCGCCACGATAAAAAACACCGCCGCACCCAACAAAAAGCCAAAGCCGTAAAACTGCTGCGGCAAAAGCAACGACACGGCAGTCGCCAGCCCGGCCACACCGGCAAACAACCCCGAGGCCAGCACGGCCCCCTTATAGTCGGTAAAGTACAGCAAGATAAGCATCACCGTATTGCCCACGGCATACAGGCCATAGCCCACGCACAGCGTGCGAAAATACCCGTGCATAAGGTTGTTAAAGCCCAACGGTAAGGCCGACAGTACCGTGGTCTCGAGCGAGATGACCGCCGCGGTCACAAACAACTGTTTGAGCGCGCAAAAGCGCAGTTCGCTCATATGACCCAATCCGCTGTCAAGAGCCACAATGGCCCCGCCGACCGCTTGCAATCGGTCGGCGGGGCCTGCCGTTGAACCCGTCCCGGTCCGCCCCCGGCATGTCGTCGACGCCTTCGGCTCAGTCTCATATCC
>DBFABM010000030.1:0-8467 GCA_048194085.1 Collinsella aerofaciens | reverse complement strand
GGGCATGGGGCACGGGCGGGCGCTCAAGGCCGTCGCGAGGAAGCGGCTCAGGGCGATATACGCCGTGATGCGCGACCGGGTGCCCTACCGGGAGTAGCCCCGACGGTTGACAAAACTATAGGAACACCCAATGACTAGTCGATTAGGAGTATCATCGTCTGCGCAAATGAGCACGAAAGAGCATGCTAGAGATTGAGAGCGTATGGCTGATACCGCATCTAAGCACATTGACATGACCACCGGATCGCTGTGGCGCAATGTTCCCCTGTTCGCCTTCCCCGTGGCCGCCACGAGCATCTTGGAGCAGCTGTCGAACCTCATCGCCACGGTCATCATCGGTAACTTCTCGGGCGACCAGGGAACCCTCGCCATGGCGGCGGTCGGCTCCAATGTTCCGCTTACCAGTCTTATGCTCAACCTGTTTATTGGCATGTCGCTTGGCTCCAACGTGGTCATCGCCAACGCTATCGGCCGCAACGATCAGAACATGGTCAAACGCGCCGTCCATACCTCGATTTTAATGGCGCTTGTGGGCTTTGTCGTCATCGCGCTGGGCGAGATCTTTGCCGAGCCCATGCTCGCCGCACTCAACGTTCCCGCCGAAACCATGCCGCTCGCTTCGCTCTACCTGCGCGTCTTTTTACTCAGCATGCCCTCGATCTTGCTCTACAATTTTGAGGCGGCTATCTTCCGCTCCGTCGGCATCACCCGCATGCCGCTGCAGGCGCTTGCCGTGTCCACCGTCCTCAACATTGGCCTGGACCTCATCTTTGTCCCCGTACTCCACTGGGGCGTCGCGGGTGTCGCCATCGCCACCGCCATCGCCTACACCGTCAGCGCCGCTACACTCTTTATCCGCCTGCTCAAGACTGATTCCGTCGTCCGCGTCACCCCGCGCGACCTGGCTATCGACCCCGTCGCTCTCAAGCGCATCGTCAAGATTGGCCTGCCCGCCGGCATCCAAAGCGCTGTCTTTGCCGTCGCCAACATCATCATCCAGTCTGCCATCAACAGCCTGGGCACCGAGGTCATGGCGGCATCGAGTGCCGCCATGAGCCTGGAGTACGTGTGCTACAACCTGCTCAACAGCTTTAGTCAGGCCTGCACCACCTTTGTGGGACAAAACCACGGTGCCCGTCAGATCGACCGCTGCACCAAGACGCTCAAGGTCTGCCTGGTCGAAGGCGGTATCGTCGCGCTCACCACAATTATCGTTATTGTCGGCCTGGGGCGCGAGATCTTGTCGCTCTTTAGCAGCGATCCCAACATCGTCTCGATCGGCTATATCCGCGTGTGCTCGATCTTCCCGGCGTACGCCTTTAGCATGTTCTACGAAAACATGTCCGGCTACCTGCGCGGCTTTGGTATCTCGCTCACGCCCGCCCTCATCACCATGATTTGCGTCTGCGGCATTCGCTTCTACTGGGTGTTCTGCGTGTTCCCGCACTTCCGCACCTTTGCGAACATCATGATGGTTTACCCCATCAGCCTGGGCACCACGGCGTTCTTTATGGTCGTAGCGGTATTACTCTGCCACCCGGCACGCACCTATCGCGCCACCAAAGCCAAAGCGACAGCCCGCTAAACGCCGCACTCAACGCCACGCCAGTCATTAATTGACAATATGCGAGCTCATATAGTCGATAAAGCGCCTCGTGGCGATGGGCATGGTGTCCCAGCTGCGCCAGGCGGCCACCACATCGCGCGAGGGGGCATGCACGATGGGACGTACGCGAATATCTGCCCGCATGCCTTCGACGGTACGGCGATACAGCATACTCACACCTAGGCCCTCCTCCACCATCGCCATAATGGTGTAGTCGTCGGTCACCTCGCTCGTCACGTGCGGCGACAGCCAATGCGCCGCGAATGCATCGAGCACCAGGCTCTGTTCGCCCTCATCCAGCAGCACAAACGGCTCGGTCGCCAGATCGGCGAGCGTCACCTTTTCCTTTGCCGCCAGCGGATGCGCAGCCGGCAACAGTGCCACCAACTCATCGTGATAGACCACGCGTTTCTCGAGCCCAGCGGTAAACCCACGCGCCGTAAAGCAAAAATCCACCACGCCGTCGTGCACCCATTGAGCGTTGCGCGTGTAATCGCCCTGCTTGAGGGTAAAGCGTACGCCAGGATGCAGCGCACCAAAGTCGCGGATCACACGCGGCAGCACGGTACGACTCACATTGGTAAACGTCGCGATGCGAATATCGGTCGACGAAAGCCCCAGCAGCTCCTGGCGCTTGCCCTCGAGCTCGGCCTCGGCGGTCACGATCTGGCGCAGGTACGGCAGATATTGTTTGCCGTCGCGCGTAAGTGAGACACCCTGCTTGCCGCGCTCGATAAGCGTGGTGCCCAGCTCGTGCTCGAGCGCCTTGACGGCCTGGCTCACCGCACTTTGCGTATAACCCAGCTCGTCCGCCGCGCCCTTAAGACTGCCGCGATCGACCACCATACAAACAATCTGATACCGCGATGCCATCGTGCCTCCACATCAATGCAGCCGTAAAACGTTTTGCCAGCGCTATTTCTACCAACATTAGTTTTTCTTAATCATACTGAAGATACATTCGCTTTACTACATCCACATCTGGGAGCAGAATCCTTTTTACGAAACCGTTCTGTAACAAAAGGAGCCCCATGGATCGCAAAAAAGCAATCGCGCTCTCATTTTCCGTTCCCGTCGCATGGGGCTTTTCGTATCCCCTCATGAAGATCGGCATGGACAGCATGAACGCCACGAGCATCGTTGCGCTGCGCTGCATCATCGCCTTTGCGGCCTGCCTGCCGCTCTTCCACAAGCGCGCTTTCCGCATCAATCGCGACCTTATGGTCCGCGCCGCTATCATCGGCGCCATCATGGCAACCGAGCTCACCTGCATGTGCCTGGGCTCCAGCCTCACCTCTGCCTCCACTGCCGGCTTTTTGCAAAGCCTGACGGTCGTGATCGTGCCGTTTGCCAACGCCGCCCTGCTGCGTCGCGCCCCCGAGCGCAAAGTGCTCGTCGGCACCGCCATCGTCACCTGCGGCATGTTGCTGCTCTCGGGCGCCGACTTCACCAGCCTGAACCCGGGCGCGCTCATCATGCTGCTCTCGGCCTTTATCTATGCCAGCCACATTATCGTGGCCAAGCGCTTTGTCGAAGAAGTCGATCCGCTGTCCCTGGGCGTTTGGCAGCTGGGCTTTGGCGGCCTGTTCTCGGGTATCGCCGCATTCACCTTTGGCGGTTTCACGCTTCCCAGTACGCCCAGCGAGATCGTGGTCGTCGTTGCCCTCGCGCTCATCTGCTCTGCCTACGGCTTTATCACCCAGACGCTCGTGCAGCCCCACGTGCCCGCCGAGACCACTGGCTTCGCCTTCTCGCTCGAGCCGGTCTGCTCCGCCGTCTTTTCGTTCTTCTTGGTTGGCGAGGTCCTGAGCCCCATCGCCTTCTTTGGCGCCGCCCTCATCCTCACCGGCGTCATGGTGGCAACCGTCGAGCTTCCGCGCCTTCGCGCACATGGACAGGCTCGCATGGCAGGGGCGCCCGAGCGCGTCTCGTAGACCCCACTCTTCATACAGCCGCGGCATAAAGGCAACCGGTGCGCCTTTACAATAGATGCCAACAGAGCATCTGACGTAAAGGAGCCCCATGGACGCCGCAACTTGCGATCGCAACATAGCAACTTGGTTGGGCGATGCGCCGCAGCCGGTACGTGACACTACGAACCAGCTGCTCGAGCGCATCGCCCTTTTGCGTGCCGAGCAGACTATCTACCCGGCACAAGACGACATCCTCAATGCCCTCGCCTACACGCCGGCCGACCAGGTCAAAGTTGTCATCTTGGGTCAAGACCCCTATCACGGACCCAACCAGGCCATGGGGCTGTCGTTCTCGGTCCCCGCGACGCAAACCAAGTTGCCGCCGAGCCTGCGCAACATCTATAAGGAGCTCAAAGCCGATCTGGATTGCCCCATTCCCGCCACGGGAGACCTAACACCATGGGCACGACAGGGCGTCCTGCTCCTCAACACTACGCTCACCGTGCGCGAGCATGCCGCGAACTCGCACGCCAAGCTGGGCTGGAGCACCCTGACCGACTACATTATCGAACGCTGCTGCCAGCTGCCCCAGCCGATAGTCTTTTTGGCATGGGGTCGCTTTGCCCAGCAGATGGTCAAAGGCAAGCTCGTCGCAACTGGTGCGGGCAAGGCAACCGGCAAGTTCTGCCTGGCCTCTACGCACCCCTCGCCGCTTTCGGCCAACCGTGCCACGGCAGAACTCCCCGCCTTTATGGGGTCGAGCCCCTTCTCCGCTGCCAATCGGCTACTCGAACAGCACGGCTCGACCCCCGTCAACTGGACTTGCCTCGGCTAAAAATCGATACATCAAAAACGCGCCCGACGGCTTTCCATCGGGCGCGTTTCCTATTCGGGCCAAATAAATTGTGTGCGGCCGGCCTCGCCGCCATCGATTAGCAGGCTCTGCCCGGTCATAAACCGGTTGGTCACGCCCACAAAGTAGATCCACTCGGCAATCTCTTGGGCGGTGGCCCAGCGCTTAAGCGGCGTGAGCTCCATAATCTGGTTCCACAGGTGTTCGTCTTCCATCACGCAACGGTTGAGCGGCGTGATAACGCCACCCGGGTCCACACTGTTGGCGATAGCCTGCGGCGCCAGACGGTTTGCAAGGTTCTTGGTGTAGGCGATAACGCCGCCCTTGCTGGCGGCATAGTCGGGAAACTCCGATCCCGTATGCCCGCTCGCCGACCCCACATTGACCACGGATTTGATAGCCGGCGCCGGCTTGGCGGCAAGCCCCTCCCCCGCAAAGGCGTAGCGCTCGGTCACGTTGATGGTGCCATACAGGTTGGCGGCGATGTCGTCAGCCGAATCCTGCGTACCGGCAACGTTCACGATCACCTGGGGTTCAAGATCGTCTGGAAACGCGTCCGGCTTGCGAACATCAACGATCAGATGGCGGTAGCGCTCGTGTTTGATCGCCGCCGGCAGCAAATCAAAGCCCACGACCTCGTGGCCCTCGTCCAAAAATCGTTGCACGCATGCGGCTCCGATACCGCCCGAAGCACCCGTGATCAAAACCCGCATACTTGCTCCTTAGGCGGTTGCGTGGCGCTCGAGGTACTCGGAGCCCACATTCTCGCGCTCCCAGCCGCGCACGACCTTGTAGCCCACGGGGCTCAGGAAAACCTCGCACAGCAGCTCGGCAACAGCGCCCGTCAGGGAGCACATGAGGACCTGCACCCAGGTCCAGCCGAAGAACGTGTGGCTCACCACAATGGCAAAGACCAGATTGTCGATAAACTGGCCAACACCCGTGGACACATAGGAGCGGAAGGCGAAGCTTGCAAAGTTATTCTTTTTGAGCATGCGGCCGAGCGACTGGTTGAGCGTGGAGTTAACCACGGCAGAAACGAGCATTGCCAGCGAAGAGCCCAGCACCACGTACCAGGTGCCGCCGATGGTGGCGTTAAGGGCGGTGTTGACCTCGATCATGCCGGTGTCGTAGTAGGCGCCCCACATACCGGGCGTAAGCGAGCATGCCCAAAAGCACAGGCTCACGGCCAGGTTGACCAGCAGCGCGAGGATAGAGATTTTGATGGATGCCTTGGCGCCAAAGCGCTTGCAGATCATGTCCTGGCACAAAAACGAAACCCAGCTCACCACAAAGCCGCAATCGAGTGCCAGATACGGCAGGCTGATAAGCTCTTTGTTGGCCAGCAGGTTCATCATGATGACGCTCACGAAAAACAGCGAAACCGTTGCCGCGGGAATGCTCCGCAACAGGACCTTGTAGTCCTCCATGACCTTCTTGATCATTATGTACTCCTTTGGTTTTAGGTTTAACGAGCAGGATATCGGACCCGAACTGCTCGGACGCCCCGGTCTTGAGACGACGGTGGGTATGATAGCCGCTCACACGGCATCAGGCAAGCGAACGACGCGGCAGCCCCGCAGGGCCACCGCGCCGATGCGTTAAAAGGCCACGTTGCCAAACTCCGACAGGATAAGGTCGGGGTTGTGGTCAGTTGCCCAATCCACGTTCCACGGGCTCGTGAACAGCAGCAGCTTGCCGCCGCGCATGTCCTCGACGCGCAGGGTGTCGCGCGTGAGCGAAAGAGCCGGGATATCGATGGTGTCGGGGTCGTTCTGGATCCAGCGGATGTCCGTATAGGGCAGCGGCTGGCGACGAACCTCAACACGGTACTCGGCCTTGAGGCGGCGCTCGAGCACCTCAAACTGCAGCACGCCGACCACGCCCACGATGACACTCTCCATGCCGGCACCCAGCTCGCGGAAGATCTGGATAGCACCCTCCTGGGCAAGCTCCTCCATACCCTTGACGAACTGCTTGCGCTTGAGCGTGTCGACCTGCGTAATGCGAGCGAACATCTCGGGGGCAAACGTCGGGATCTGCGGATACTGCACGTGGCGCTTGCCGGAGCACACAGTGTCGCCGATGCTAAAGATACCCGGATCGAACAGGCCCACGATATCGCCCGCGTACGCCTCGTCCACGATGGCGCGGTCATCGGCCATCATCGACGTGCCCGTGGCAAGCTTAAGCTTGCGGTTGCCCTGCACGTGGAAGGCGTCCATGCCGCGCTCGAACTTGCCCGAGCAAATGCGCACAAAGGCGATGCGATCGCGGTGGTTCTTATCCATGTTGGCCTGGATCTTAAACACAAAGCCGCTAAAGTCGTCGCGGCAGGGATCGACCGGTTCGCTGGTGAGCGTATCGGTATAGGCGCGCGGCGTCGGGGCCAGACGCAGGAACTCCTTGAGGAAGGGCTCCACGCCAAAGTTGGTGAGCGCCGAGCCAAAGAACGCCGGGCTCAGCTTGCCGCAGGCCACGGCATCCAAGTCGAGCTCGTCGCCGGCGCCATCGAGCAGCTCGATGTCGTCCATCAGGTTCTTATGGTTTTCCTCGCCGATGAGCTCGTCCATGGAAGGATCGCCCAGCTCAGCCTCGACCTCGGCGACCTTCTTGGTGGCGTTGGCGTGGCCGTCGCCCTCAAAGGCGATAACGCGACGGGTCTGACGGTCGAACACGCCACGGAAATTGCGGCCGCTGCCGATCGGCCAGTTCATGGGATACGTATTGATACCCAGGACGTTCTCGATCTCTTCCATGAGCTCAAACGGATCGCGAGCCTCGTGGTCGAGCTTGTTCACAAAGGTGAAGATGGGAATGTGGCGCAGCGTACAGACCTTAAAGAGCTTTTTGGTCTGGGCCTCAACGCCCTTGGCGCCGTCGATGACCATAACAGCAGCGTCGGCGGCCATAAGGGTACGGTAAGTATCCTCCGAGAAGTCCTGGTGGCCGGGGGTATCGAGGATGTTGACGCAGGCGCCGTTGTAGGTAAACTGCAGCACCGAGGAGGTGACGGAGATGCCGCGCTCCTTCTCGATGTCCATCCAGTCCGAGACGGCGTGCTTGGCCGAGCTCTTGCCCTTGACCGAGCCGGCGGTCTGGATACTGCCGGTATAGAGCAGCAGCTTCTCGGTAAGCGTGGTCTTACCGGCGTCCGGGTGGCTGATGATCGCGAATGTGCGGCGCGACGAGATTTCATCCGACAGGCTTGCCATGCGGATCCTTTCTTGCATTAAGTGCATTACGTCGATGTAACCGCACTATTGTAGCCGCGAAATCTCGTCATAGGGCACCTATCAGGACAAATTCATCAGTTGGGGCATGGGGTAGCAGTCGATGGCGGCACTCCGCAGCAGTTTGTCTCGATCTGTAACATCTAGACGGTTTTTGAACCTCTACCTGTTACAGATTGAGACAAACAGGTGGGCGTCCCAGAAAGATCTCGATCTGTAACATCTAGCCACTCAAAACGGGTCTATCTGTTACAGATTGAGATGTAAGAATAGACGGGTGGCCAATGTCTCAATCTGTAACATCTAGCAGCCAAAATCTTCTCCAGTTGTTACAGATTGAGATGACCGAACGAACGGACAATCCCTATTTACCTCTTGCATAACTGTGTATAGTGTATATATACTGTGCTTACCGGTTATATACACGTGTAGCCCAACAGCTAAGGAGCCGCTGTGGACATCATCCTATCCAATTCGAGCGACAAACCCATCTACGAGCAAATAGCCTCGCAAGTCAAAGCTCAGATCCTTTCGGGCACGCTCGCCGCGGGAGCAAAGCTCCCCAGCATCCGTGCGCTCGCGAGCGATCTTGGCGTGAGCGTCATCACCACCAAGCGCGCCTACGCCGACCTGGAGCAGCTCGGGTTTATCTGCACCGTGCAGGGCAAGGGCTGTTTTGTCGCCGAGGGCAACCAGGAGCTCTTGCGTGAAAACCAGCTCTGCCATATCGAAGAGCTGCTTGCGAAAGCGGCAAGCCAAGCCGAAACCCTGGGCGTCACACGCGACAAGCTGCACGAAATGCTCGACCTGGTAGCCCCCGAAACCATGCAGTAGCCATCTGCAAGAAAGGCTATACCATGCA
>DBFABM010000010.1:0-17018 GCA_048194085.1 Collinsella aerofaciens | reverse complement strand
CGAAAGAACCCCCGCCGCACGAAGTGCGCAGCGGGGGTTACTTGCGTGTCCGAGGACGTTCTGAAAAGTAACACCAGGGCGGGCCCGGACGAGAACAACCGACTACAGGTCGATGTGCGATTCCTTGATCGGGAACGGCTCCGCGAAGTGGCAGGCGCAGCAGTGGCCCGGGGCAACTTCCTTAAACTCGGGAAGCTTCTCGAAGCAGATACCCTGCGCGATCGGGCAGCGCGTGTGGAAACGGCAGCCGGTCGGCGGATCCAGCGGCGACGGCGGATCGCCAGCGAGGATGATGCGCTTGCGGGTCTTCTGGATATCAGGATCGGGAACCGGCACGGCAGACAGCAGCGACTGCGTGTACGGATGGTGAGGCTCGCAATAGAGCGTCTTCCAGTCCGAAACCTCAACCATCTTACCCAGATACATAACGGCAACGCGATCGGAAATGTGCTGCACGACGGACAAGTCGTGAGCGATAAACAGATACGCGGTACCGAACTTGTCCTGCAGTTCCTTGAGCAGGTTCAGAACCTGGGCCTGAATGGATACATCAAGTGCAGAGACCGGCTCGTCGCAGATAATCAGCTTGGGCTTCAGAGCAAACGCGCGGGCAATGCCGACACGCTGACGCTGACCGCCCGAGAACTCATGCGGATAGCGGTTGATGTGCTCGGGGTTCAGACCGACGACGTCCAGCAGCTCGCGGACACGCTCAATACGCTCCTCCTTGGTGCCCACGCCGTGAATGGTCATGGGCTCGGAGACGATCTCGCCAATGGTCATACGAGGGTTCAGCGAAGCATAAGGATCCTGGAAGATAAACTGCATCTCGCGACGCATGTCCTTGATCTCATGCTTGCTCATCTCGGCAACATCTTTGCCCTGGAAGAACACCTTACCGGCGGTCGGCTTGGTCAAGCGCATGATGGTGCGACCCGTCGTGGACTTACCGCAACCAGACTCACCAACCAGACCAAAGGTCTCGCCAGGATAAATCTCAAAAGAGATGTCATTTACAGCAGAGACGACACGCTTGGAAAAACGCTTGGCGAACATGCCGGACTCAGCGGGGAACTCCTTAGAGAGGTGCTCGACCTTCAGCAACGGAGTACGCTCGTTGGTATCTGCCATTACGCCTCGCCTCCCTTCTTGGAATCCTTGCGCGTACGGGACGTCTCAGGAGCGTTCTTGAGAAACTCGGGGTCACCGGAGTAGTGGCACGCAGAGTAATGACCAGACTCGGTGACAACGCGCTCGGGGCGCTGCTTGCGGCACTTATCGGTCGCATAGGGACAACGAGGCGAGAACACGCAGCCCCCGGGCAGGTTCATGAGCGAAGGCGGGTTGCCGTGAATCGGCGTAAGCGGCTTCTTCTCTTCGATGGCCTGCTCCGGGATGGAGCGGATAAGGCCCCAGGTGTAGGGGTGGCGGCTCTCGTAGAAGATTTCCTCAGCAGTACCGAACTCGACGGGACGGCCGGCGTACATAACCATGATCTTGTCGGCCATGTCGGCGACGACGCCCAGGTCATGGGTAATCATGATGATGGCGTTGCCGTTCTTCTCCTGCATTTCCTGCATGAGCTCGATAATCTGAGCCTGAATGGTAACGTCCAGAGCCGTCGTGGGCTCGTCGGCAATCAGGATATCGGGATCGCAGGCAAGAGCCATAGCGATCATGACGCGCTGACGCATACCGCCAGAGAACTGGTGCGGATACTCATTGACGCGCTTCTCGGGCTCGGGAATACCAACGAGGTCCAAAAGCTCGGTGGCGCGCTTGAGCGCCTCCTGCTTGGAGTAGCCACGGTGCAGACGAAGGCCCTCGCCCACCTGCTTGCCGATCTTATAGACCGGGTTCAAGGAGGTCATAGGATCCTGGAAGATCATCGCGATATCGTTACCGCGAATGTGCTGCATCTCTTCCTCGGTCATTTCGAGGATAGAACGACCGCGATAGCGAACGTCGCCGCCCTCAATCTTTCCCGGAGGCATCGAGATGAGGCCCATGATGGTCATGGCGGTCACGGACTTACCGGAGCCGGACTCACCGACGACACCCAGGGTCTCGCCGCGATCGAGCGTGTAGGACACACCGTCGACAGCGCGAACGACGCCGTCCTCGGTATGGAAATACATCTTAAGGTCATCGACCTCGAGCAGATGCTGGCCCTCGGGAACCGGCTGGTCCTTCAGGTCCACATAGTTCTTGTTCTTCTTCATCCTTATGCGTCCTTCATCTTGACGTCGAGGGCGTCGCGCAGACCGTCACCCAGCAGGGTGAAGGCGAGCACCGTCGAGAGAATTGCCAGACCGGGCATGATCATCATCCAGGGAGCGGTCAGAAGATACTGCTGACCGTCCTGAATCATGGAGCCCCACGAAGGCGTAGGCGGAATAACGCCCATGCCGAGGAAGGACAGAGCGGACTCGGTCAGAATGGCGCCACCAATGTTCATGGTCGCGTAGACCACGATGGAGGCGACGGAGTTCGGGAAGATGTGACGCACGACGATACGAGCATCGGATGCACCCATCGCGCGCGCAGCATCAACATAGTCATTTTCCTTGACCGTCAGGATCGCGGATCGGAAGACGCGCGCAATCGAAGGCCAGCCGAGAATACCGATGGCGATAAAGACGTTCTGAAGGCCACGGCCAATAACGGCGATCATGGCGACAACGAACAGCACGTACGGGAACGCCAGGAAGATGTCCGCACAGCGCATGATGATCGTATCCCAGATGCCGCCGTAGAAACCGGCCAGAGCACCCATGACCAGACCAATTAGCGTGGAGATCGCGGTGGCCATAATTCCGACGGACAGCGAAACGCGCGCACCGTAGATAACGCGGACGAGAATGTCACGACCAAGGGCGTCGGTGCCAAACGGGTGCTCTGCACACGGAGCCAACAGCGACGTCTCGGCCATAGTGGTCGAGTCGGAAGCCGTCGGGGAACCGAGCCAGGGCTTAGCCCACAGATCTGCGGTCAGGGCAACCACAACGACGATGATGATCCAGCAGACACCGATAACGGCGAGCTTGTTCTTACGAAGACGCTTAAAAGCGTCGCCCCACAGCGTGCGGGACTTGGCGGGAGCAGATGCGGCCTTGGTGGCGGTAGCCTGCTCCTGAGACTGAGAGTCAGTTTCCTGCATGAGACGTACCTCCCTTAGGCCTTATCCGACGGACCGCCAAGGCGGATGCGCGGGTCGAGGAATGCATAGCTAATGTCGACGAGCAGGTTGATCACCATAACGACGACGACGATGAGCGTAACGCCGCCCATAACGATGGGCCAGTCACGCATGCTAATGGCGCGATAGACCTCATAGCCGATACCGGGCCAGTTAAAGACCGTCTCGGTCAGGATGGCGCCCGAAAGCATGCCGCCAAAGTCGACACCAATATAGGTAACGACGGGGATGAGTGCATTCTTAAGCGCATGCTTGACGATGATCGCCCGATTGGAGAGACCCTTGGCCTTTGCCGTACGGATGTAATCCTGATTCATGACGTCAAGCAGCTGCGAGCGCATGATGCGCGCAGCATAAGCGGTCGAAACCGAAGCCAGCGTAATGGTCGGAAGCACATAGTGCATCCAATCCTGATACTGAGAGCTGGAACCGCCGGCACCCGAGATCGGCATGGAGATTGCACCGCCCGTGGCGTCCTTGAGGATGACGCCAAAGAACAGCTGCAGCAACATACCGAGCCAGAAGGCCGGGACCGCAACGAGGATCGACGTGGTGAGCGTTACCAAAATATCCCAGAAGGAATAACGCTTTACCGCCGAAATGATACCCGCACCGATACCCATAATTGCCTCGAGCACGATGGCGCACGCGGCAAGTTTGACCGTATACGGATACTTCTGGGCAAAGATATCCGTAACCGGCAGCTTGCGCTGATACGAATTGCCCAGATCGCCATGAAGCAGGCCGTTCATGTAATACAAGTAACGGTCCACGAGCGACGTTTGAACGGGATCGCCGTTCTCGTCAAGGATCGCGTTGCCGTCCTCGTCCGACTGGACTAGGTGATAGCGGACGCGAAGCTGAAGCTCCACCTCGGGGGACAGAGCCTTGTCTCCACCGATCAGCTTGATCGGATCTCCCGGCACGATATTCTGGAGGGCGAACAGAATCAGCGTAACGCCCAAAAACACCGGGATGAACTGAAGCACACGTTTAACGATGTACTTACCCATACCACTCCCCTATCTAGGGATTAACCTAAATGGGATGCCGATCGCCAGACCGGCATCCCAAAATTACCATCAGCCAGTTTACCCCAGGTTAGGGAGAACTGTATGTTTCCCATGAGGTCTACGTAAATACTTGACCCTCACGGAAGCTGCAAACTCTTAAGCGAGCTCAGCGGTACCCAGCTCGGCATGCTTCTGCGGATCGACATAGAGGTGCTTGATGCGATCGGAGCCGACGATGGTGTGCGTGTAGAACATCACCGGGATGACCGGGCAGTCGGCAGCGACCATAGCGTCGGCCTCCTGCATCTTAGCAACGCGCTCTTCGTCGTCAACCGTGGTGCGAGCCTCGTTGACCTTGGCGTCGAACTCGGGGTTGTTGTAACCGGAGCGGTTGTCGCCACCGAGGGAGTCGGAGTGGAACAGCGGATACAGGAAGTTGTCCATGATCGGGTAGTCGGCAATCCAACCCAGACGACCGAACTGATAGTTAAAGTTCTGATACTGCTCGAGCAGGGCAGACCACTCAGGGGTATCGGAGACAGCGGTAACGCCAACCTTGGCGAGGTCGCCGATGATGGACTCCATGATCTCCTTGTGGCCACCATCCTGGTTGTAGGAAAGGGTCACGTTAATGCCACGATCGCCGTTAGCGCCAGCGGGAGCAACCTTGTCGAGGTACTCGTTAGCCTTGTCGACATCGTAGGCGCAGAACTCCCATGCGCCCTCCTTGTAGCCATCGATGCCCGGAGGAACAATGCCGTCGGCAGGGGTACGGGTACCCTTGAAGATGGTCTTGCAGATGGCCTCACGGTTGATGGCCAGGGAGATGCCCCTACGCAGGTCGGCGTTGTTGAACGGCTCGGCCGTGTTGTTGCAGGTCAGGTAGTAGGTGGAAGGCTCGGAGCCGAGCAGCATGCGCTCGCCGTCACCCATGGTGTAGCCGTCCTTGGACACGCCGCGATCCTTCTTGGCGGCATCGATCTGAGCAACGGGAACGTCGCAGACATCGAGGTTACCGGCCTGGAACTCCTTGTAAGCGGTCTCCATGTCCTTGATGACCTGGAAGTGGATGCCATCGATCTTGGCCTTGTCGCCATAGTAATCGTCGAACTTCTTGAGGTTGATCTCCTGACCATCCTCCCACTTGCCGTCCATCATGAACGGGCCGTTACCGACCGGTGCAAGGTAGAAGCTCTTGACATCGGACTCGGCGCACTCGGGAACCGGGGCCAGGGCCGGGTGAGAGGCGACGAAGGGGAAGTCGGCGTAAGCAGAAGACAGCTTGACGACGAGGGTCTCATCGTCGGGGCAAGTAACACCGCTGAGCTCGGTAGCGTTACCGGCAAGCAGGTCGTCATAGCCCTCGACCATGGAAAGGTGATAGGAGACCTCGGAAGGGCCGTACTCGGTAGCGATGGCCGACTTGGTGTTGACCAGACGCTCCCAACCGAGCTTGAAGGACTTGGAGGTAACGTCGTCACCGTTGTGGAACTTGGCCTTCTTGATCTTGAAGGTAAACTCGGTGGCGTCGTCGTTGGCCTCAAAGGACTCGCAAGCCAGCGGAACGATCTCGCCCTTCTCGGCGTCATAAGAGGTCAGAGCGTCAAAGAGCTGGTACTCGACCTGAGTGCCCTGGTCCTCCTGGACATTGTAGGGGTCGATGCAGACCGGGTTGTTGATGTAGAAGTTCAGCGTCGAACCGGACTCAGAACCGGAAGCGTCGCCGCCCTTCTTGCCGCATGCGGCAAGAAAAGCCATGGAGCTCGCAGCAAGGGTACCGCCGACAAAGGCGCGACGACCCATAACGGGCTGGTGGAACATAGAATCAGCCATGCCATCCTCCTTATGAGATAGGACAAAGTAAGTTCGGTCGGGCAACGTCAAGACAGCCCAATCGAACCATTCAAACGCGGTCCGCCGTTTTGGCTGGTTATACAAAGCGGGCCAACGTATTGCAATACAGTAGCGCATTTTATGCACGATTTGGGGCTAATTCCGGTTAACGGTCGAGATTTTCTTTAGTTGGGCGAAGTATATGAGGATATTTTGACTCTGTTACAAATATGTAAACAAAAAGGGTCCCGCACTTGCGGAACCCTTTTCAAGTATTTATGTGGCTCGAGCTTAGTAGCCCACGATGCCCTGCGGGAAGAAGAACATGCACAGCACGACACACACGGCAAATACGACAGCCATGATGACGGTCAAGCGGTCAAGGTTCTGCTCCATAACGCCTGTGGCTGAGCTGGAGTTATACAGCGAACTGGCAATCATATCCGAAACGCCGGTACCCTTACCGGAATGCATCAGGACGAGAATCGTCAGCGCCACGGCAGAAACAGCCCAAACGACAAACAGAAGAATCTGGAACGGACCCATAGATAAGCTCCTTAATAGAACAATTCAAACTCCAGTACTGTACCACAATCCCCCGTTCTCCCCTACCTGCCACTCGGGGACGGGGCGGAAATGGCAGAAATACCAAAAAAGGGGATTGTCCGATTGTGGACAACCCCCTTGCTAGAAAACGGTATTTGTTTTCTCTTAGGCCTCGGTGGCGAGCACGCGACCCGTCATCTCGGCGGAAGGCTCCAGACCAGCCATGGTGAGCATGGTCGGAGCGATATCGGAAAGACGACCGTCCTCGATACCGGTGAGCTGTGCCTTCTCATCAACGATGATGAACGGCACGCGGTTGGTGGTGTGCGCCGTAAACGGATGCTTGGAACCGTCGGAAGCAACGTCAAACATGTGATCGGCGTTGCCGTGGTCGGCGGTAATCAGCGCAAAGCCGCCCTTAGCGAGAATCGCCGGGACAACCTTGGACAGGGCATCGTCAACAGCCTCGACGGCCTTAACGGCGGCGTCGAAGACACCGGTGTGGCCAACCATGTCGCAGTTCGCGAAGTTCACGATGTAGAAATCAGCGCGATCCTCGTTGATAGCGGCGACAAGCTTCTCGGTAACCTCGGGAGCACTCATCTCAGGCTGCAGATCGTAGGTAGCGACCTTGGGGGAAGCGACGAGCACGCGCTCCTCGCCCTCCTTGGGCTCCTCGATGCCGCCGTTGAGGAAGAACGTCACGTGGGCGTACTTCTCGGTCTCGGCGGTGTGCAGCTGCTTCAGGCCATTGGCGGCGATGACGTCGGCCAGGACGTTCTCGGGGAACGTCTTGGGGAAGGCGACCTCGACGTCAAACGTCGGATCGTACTCGGTCATCGTCACAAAGTGCGAAAGCTTGATCTGCTCGCGCTCAAAGCCGTCGAACTCCTTGTCCGTGAACACGCGGGTCATCTGACGAGCGCGGTCGGGACGGAAGTTGAAGAAGATGGCCGCGTCGCCCTCGTGGATGCCCTCGTTGTGGGCAGCGAAGGGCTCGACGAACTCATCGCCGCGCGGATCCTTCTCGTAGTAAGCCTTGATACCGGCAACGGGGTCGGCATCGGCATCGGACGCGTTGACCATGACATCGTAGGCGCGCTGGATGCGCTCCCAACGGTTGTCGCGGTCCATGGCCCAATAGCGGCCCGAAACGGTGGCGACGCGAGCGTCGCAACCGGTCTCCTCGGAAATCTTAGCCAGGAAGGCGCAGAACTCGCTCATGTAGCCGGTACCAGACTGCGGGTCGACATCGCGACCATCCATAAAGGCGTGGACGCGAACGGTCTTGACACCATGCTGGGCAGCCATCTTGACCAGGGCCTCGACGTGGTTCATGTGAGAATGAACACCGCCAGGGCTCATAAGGCCCATGAGGTGGAGAGTCTTACCCTCGGCCTTGACATCGTCCATAGCCTTGACGAAAACCTCGTTCTTGGCAATGGAGCCGTCCTTGATGGCATTGTTGATACGCGAAAGCTCCTGGAACACGATGCGGCCGGCACCGATGTTGAGGTGACCCACCTCGGAGTTGCCCATCTGGCCGTCGGGAAGGCCCACGTCCTCGCCCGAAGCGCCGAGCGTGGTGTGAGGATACTTCTCGTACAGGCTATCAAGGAAGGGCGTCTTGGCAGCGGCGACGGCGTTCTCGCCATCGGCCGGAGCCAGGCCGCAGCCATCCATAATGATCAGGAGTGCAGGAAGATGACGCTGTGCCATATGTCCTACTCGCCTGCCTTGACGACCATAGAGGCGAAGTCGGCAGCCTTGAGCGAAGCGCCGCCCACGAGGGCGCCGTCAACGTCGGGCTTGGCGACGAGCTCGGCGATGTTGCCGGGCTTGGCGGAACCGCCGTAGAGAACGCGGATGCCGTCGGCGAGCTCCTCGCCAAACATCTCCTTGAGGGTCTCACGGATAGCGCCGCAGACCTCCTGAGCGTCCTCGGCGGTAGCGGTCTTGCCGGTGCCGATGGCCCAGATGGGCTCGTAGGCGACGACGACCTGCTTGGGGCAGGTGATCTCAAGACCAGCAAGGCCGGCCTTGACCTGGTTCACGACGTGCTCGACATAGGTGCCAGCCTCGCGGACCTCGAGGGACTCGCCGCAGCAGAAGACGGGAACAAGACCGGCGGCAACGAGGGCCTTGGCCTTCTTGTTCTGGTCCTCGTCAGTCTCGTGGAAGTAGTCACGACGCTCGGAGTGGCCGATGATGCAGTAGGTGCAGCCGGCAGACTTGAGCATGTCGCAAGAGGACTCACCGGTGAAAGCACCCTTGGCCTCCCAGTACACGTTCTGTGCACCGAGGGCGATGGGGGCAGCCTGAATGCGGTCATGAACCGTGGTGATGTCGATGGTCGGAGGGCAGACGAGCACCTCGACGCCAGCCGGAACCTCGGGCAGAGCCTGAGCCAGCTCGTCGGCGAGCTTAGCGGCCTCGGCGACGTCGTTGTTCATCTTCCAGTTACCAGCGATAAGAAGGGTGCGATTAGGCATCGAGAAGCGCCTCCACTCCGGGCAGGGCCTTACCCTCGACGAGCTCCATGGAAGCGCCACCGCCGGTGGAGATCCAGCTCATCTTGTCGGCCAGGTTGAACTTGTTGACAGCTGCGACAGAGTCGCCACCGCCGATGATCGAGGTGCAGTCGGCCTCGGCGACAGCCTCGGCGATAGCCTGGGTGCCGTGAGCGAAGTTGTCAAACTCGAAGACGCCCATGGGGCCGTTCCAGAACACGGTCTTGGCGCCCTTGACGGCCTCGGCATAGAGCTCCTCGGTCTTGGGGCCGATGTCCATGCCCTCACGATCGTCGGGGATAGCGTCGGAAGCGACAACCTCGGGGACAGCGTCCTCGCCAAAGTGATCGGCAACGCGGTTGTCGATGGGGAGCAGGATCTTGACGCCCTTCTCCTCGGCCTTCTTGAGCATCTCGCCGGCGCGCTCGACCCAGTCCTCTTCCTTGAGGGACTGACCAACGGACAGGCCCTGAGCCAGGAAGAAGGTGTAGGCCATACCGCCACCGATGATCAGGGTGTCAGCGGAGTCGATGAGGTGATCGAGAACGCCGATCTTGGAGGAAACCTTGGAACCGCCGACGATAGCGACGAAGGGACGCTCGGGCTCGGCGAAGATACCGGTCAGCGTGTCGACCTCCTTCTCAAGCAGGAAGCCAGCGACGGCAGGCAGGTAAGCGGCGGGGCCCACGACGGAACCCTGGGCGCGGTGAGCGGTGCCGAAGGCATCGAGAACGAAGACGTCACCATAGGAAGCGAGCTTCTTGGCGATCTCGGGATCGTTCTTCTTCTCACGCTTGTCAAAACGGACGTTCTCGAGAACGAGAACCTTGCCCGGCTCGACGGCGGCGACAGCCTCGGCAGCCTTCTCGCCGTAAGTGTCGGCGACAAAGGCAACGTCGAGACCAGAGAGCTCAGCGAGCTTCTTAGCAACAGGCTCGAGGGAGAGCTCAGGCTGGAAGCCAGTACCCTCGGGGCGGCCGAGGTGGCTCATGAGGATGACGCGAGCGTTGTGCTCAACGAGGTAGTTGATGGTGGGCAGGGCAGCCTTGATGCGGGTGGTGTCGCCAACGACGCCATCCTTGATAGGCACGTTGAAGTCAACGCGGACGAGAACGCGCTTGCCGTCGACATCGATGTCGCGGACGGTCTTCTTGGTAAAGGCCATGTTTGCTTCTACCTTTCGTACGTGTCTGCCTCCCATTACGGCAGACGATTTCCTATAAAAAGGGCGCGACCCTAGGGTGTAAGCCCTATAAGGCCGCGCCCTTCTTTAGACGCTCAACGAGCTATTCGCTAAAAGCTAAATTAAGCAACGAACTTCTCGAAGTACTTGATGGTGCGGACCATCTGAGAGGTGTAAGAGTTCTCGTTGTCGTACCAAGAGGTGACCTGAACGAGGGTCTGGCCGTTGCCGAGGTCAGAGCACATGGTCTGAGTGGCGTCGAAGATGGAGCCGTGGGTCTCGCCGATGATGTCGGTGGAGACGATGTCGTCCTCGTTGTAACCGAAGGTCTCGGAGATGGTGGCAGCGTAGGCCTTCATAGCGGCGTTAACCTCGTCGACGGTGACCTTCTTGTCAACGACGGCGTAGAGGTTGGTGATAGAGCCGGTCGGCGTCGGGACGCGCTGGGCGGCACCGATGAGCTTACCGTTGAGCTCGGGGAGAACCAGGCCGATGGCCTTGGCAGCACCGGTGGTGTTGGGGACGATGTTGACGGCGCAGGCGCGGCTACGACGCTTGTTGCCCTTGCGCTGCGGGCCGTCGAGCGGCATCTGGTCGCCGGTCCAGGCGTGAATGGTGGTCATGATGCCGGACACGATGGGAGCGAAGTCGTTCAGACCCTTGGCCATCGGGGCGAGGCAGTTGGTGGTGCAGGAAGCAGCGGAGATGATGTTGTCCTCAGCGGTCAGCGTCTCATGGTTGACGTTGTACACGATGGTGGGCAGATCGCTGCCGGCCGGAGCGGAGATGACGACCTTCTTGGCGCCAGCGTTGATGTGGGCCTGAGCCTTAGCCTTGCTGGTGTAGAAGCCGGTGCACTCGAGAACGACGTCGACGTCGAGGTCGCCCCAAGGCAGGTTGTTGGCGTCGGCCTCCTTGTAGATCTTGATCTCCTTGCCGTCAACGGTGATGGAATCCTCGCCAGCAACGACCTCGTGATCGCGAGCGTAGTTGCCCTGCGTGGAGTCGTACTTCAGCAGGTAAGCGAGCATATCGGGAGAGGTGAGGTCGTTGATAGCGACGATCTCGGAGCCCTCATGACCGAACATCTGACGGAAAGCCAGACGACCGATGCGACCGAAGCCGTTAATAGCAACCTTTACTGCCATTGTGTCTCCTTTCGTAAGGCCCCCGCGAGCTACAGCGCCCGCCGTTGAGGCCCACAAACTAACCACTCGCCTAATATACCTTTTTTTTGACTTGATTTTCACGAGAATGCTCGAAATTGAAAATCAAATTTACGTTAAAACGTTTTAAAGAGTAAAACAGCAGTTCAATCCCTATATAAGCAGTTTCGCTCAACTACCTGTTTGCTTCAATGAGCTTTTCAAGCCTCAAAACTCGATGGTAGAGGGCCGACTTCGACAAGGGAGGGTCAGCCATCTCCCCCAGATCGCGCAGTGACAGATCAGGATAGCGCTCGCGCAGGTCGCAAAAGACCGCCAAGGCGTCCGGAAGCGTGTCGCGCAAACCCCGCTGTTCGAGCTCATCGATCAACGCAAGCTGATGCTGGGCGGCACCCGCACTTCTGGTCTGATTGGCCAGCTCGGCATTCACGCGACGGTTTACGTCGTTCTTAACCAATTTGACCGCGCGCGCTTCCTCGATCTCGGCAACGCTGCGCTTGGCGCCGACCAGCTTTAGAAGCTGCTCGATCTCCTCGGCGCTCTTAATGTAGACGGCAAAGGATCCGCGCCGCGCGTTAACGCGCGCATGGACCCCAATCTGCTCCAATAGATCGCAAAGCCCCCGGGCATACTGCTCGCCCTGCACCGCAATCTCCAAATGAAAATCGCCGCGTGGATCGGCCACGAAACCGCCGGCGATGAGCGCGCCGCGGATGTAGGCAAGCCTGCAGCAGGGACGGGCAACGATGTGCCGGGGAACACCAGCGACGAGCCCTCCCCTGCGGTCGAGAATGCCCAGCAGCACCAGAGCCTTGTCCAGGTCGGGCTGATCGGGCAGGGTAATGAGATAGTTACGGACCTTATGCAAGACCGATTTACGAACGGTGAATTCCGTTTTGAGCTTAAGGATGCGATGCGTCAGTGTGATCATCGTGCGCGCGACGGCACCCGTCTCGGTCGCGACCGTCAAACGATACCGCCCGGAGCCGGCCAGCGAAAGTGTACCGCTCACACGCGTCAGGGCGGCAAGCGTCGACAAATCGCAGTATTCACATTCGGGTTCGCAGCGCGCGAGCTCGTCACGCACCTCGGCGGTAAACGACATGCAGACCTATGCCTTCGTGTTGGCGCGCGACAGGTCGCGATGGGAAATACTCACGTGATACTGGGCACCTTCTAAATAACGTGCCGTGGCCTCGGCGATGGCAACGCTGCGGTGTTGACCGCCCGTGCAGCCGATGGCAATAGAAAGCTGTGGCTTGCCCTCCGCGATATAGCCGGGCATGACCGTATCGAGCAGCTGCGTCCAGGCCTTCCAGAACTCCTGGGTCTTGGGATGGTCCAGAACAAAGTCGGAGACTTTCTTATCGAGACCGGTCATGGTGCGCATCTCGGGATCGTAGAACGGATTGGGCAGGAAGCGGACGTCGATCATAATGTCCGCCTCGACGGGCATGCCGTGCTTAAAGCCAAACGAGAACACGTGAACGTCCATGAGCTGCTGGTCGGACAGCTCGGAGAACGCCATGCGCAATTTGTTGCGCAGGGCAGAGGTGCGCAGGCGGCTCGTGTCGATGATCATATCGGCTCGATCGCGCACGCCCTGCAGCTGCAGGCGCTCGCGCTGAATCGCATCGGCCGTAGTCTCTCCCGGCTTGGCAATGGGGTGGCGGCGGCGGTTTTCGCTATAACGACGGATCAGCACCTCGTCAGAGGCCTCGAGAAACACGATGTCACAGCTCATCTCGCGCTCCTCGAGCGCGGCAACGGCATCGAGCAGCTCATCGAACAAGCCCTGGCTGCGCAGGTCGCAGGTGACGGCAAGATGCCTGCCCACGCCCGTATTGATGCCGACGAGTTCGGCAAGCTGGGCGATCAGACGCGGAGGCAAGTTGTCGATGCAAAAATAGCCCATGTCCTCGAACACATGCATGGCCTGCGTTCGGCCCGATCCGGACATTCCGGTGATGATGACGATATCGGGGATGCGCTCCGAGCGCTCCGCCGCATCCATGGCATCTCCCTTTTGCATGTGCTGCCTCCCAAAAACAAGCGCGGGACCCAGCAACCCGGATCCCGCGCGATCAATTGCCTTTATTGAGTATACCGCCCCAAGCGGATACGAGGCCTGTCTTACGCCTCAAGCGCAGCCTTGAACCAACTTGTAATACTCGTGGGGTGCGTGATGGCGGTGCCGACGACAACGGCCCAGGCGCCAGCATCGATCGCGGCGCGAGCCTCCTCGGGCGTGTGCACGCGGCCCTCGCAGATGATGGGAAGACCGGGGAATTCCTCGGTCGCCTGACGCAGGAGCGGCAGATCGGGGCCATCGGCCATGGTGCAGTCGATGGCAGCGACACCGTGAGAAAGCGTGGTAGATACAAGGTCGAAGCCCATATCAACCGCACGGCGAATGTCCTCGATGGTGGCACAGTCGGCCATCAGGAGCACACCCTCCTCGTGCAGCGGGCGGAAGGTATCCTCGACCGACTTGCCGTCGGGACGCGGACGATCGGTGGCGTCGATCGCCACGATATCGGCACCCGCAGCAACGCAGGCGCGAGCGTGACGCAGCGTCGGCGTGATGTAAACGCCCTCGTGCCCATCCTTCCACAGGCCGATGACAGGAACCTCACAGCGACCCTTAATGGCGGCAATGTCGGCAAGGCCCTGGCAGCGAATGGCGGCGGCGCCGCCGAGCTCGCAAGCACGAGACATTTGAGCCATGGTCTCTGGCGTACGAAGCGGCTCGCCCATATACGCCTGAACGCTCACGATGAGCTTACCCTTCAGGGATTGAATCAAAGGATCGACGGTCATAAGGCTGCAACCTTTCTCAGAACAGCCTCCCGAGGCGTGTTGTCTCGGGAGGCTCCTACAGAAGATACGTTTACTTCAACGAGGCAAGAAGATGCTCAGCGGCACCGATGAGCGGAGCATCGCCCTCCAGAGAACCGATGAGGATCGGCGTGTCCTGAAGCGGATCGAGCGCCTGGCTGGCATAGCCCTCGTGCACCGAATCCTTCCACGTCTGCGAACGCCAATCGGGACCTTGGTGAATCACGCCGCCCGAAAGCACGATGACCTCAGGGTCCAGGATGTTAGCGAGCGAGCCCAAGCTGGCCCCCAGCGCAAAGCCGGCGTCATGGATGACCTCGGTCGCCTTTGCGTCGCCCGCACGGCACAGGTCGTTCACATCGCGACCGACCGAAGGACGGCTGGGGTCGACGCGACCAAAGCGCTCATCGTACATACGACCAATGGAAGTGCCCGAAGCAACCGACTCCAGATGGCCGGAACGCCCGCAGGCGCAGGGAATACCGGCGGCAGCCGAGCACTCGATGTGGCCCATATGGCCAGCAGCACCATGGAAGCCCTGCATCACGCGGCCGTTCTCGACATATGCGCCGCCGATGCCCGTACCGATGCCAAGACACAAGACGGAGAACTTGCCCTTGCCGACGCCCCAGTGGGCCTCGCCCAGAGCATGAGCCTGCACGTCGCCTACAACGGCAACGGGAAGACCGAGGTCCTCGCGCAGGCGCGGCCCCAACTGAACGCCGGACCAGCCGGGCATGATCTCGTTGGCATACGCGATGGCGCCCGTCTTGGGATCGACAACGCCGGCGGCACCGATACCGACGCCAAGGACCTCGACATCGGGATTCGCCTCGAGAGCAGCCTTGATGGACGCCTCGATACGCTGGAAGACGGCCTCGCCGCCCTCTTGGGCCTCGGTGGGAACCTCGGCCTCAAAAACGGGATGGGGCACGCTGCCGTCAGCCGGGTACTCCATGATGGCAGTCGCGATCTTAGTTCCGCCGATATCGACAGAGCAGACGTACTTGTTCTCCATGTCGCTCTCCTTAGGAGATAAAAAACAACTACAGGAAATGCGCCGTCAGGCTAGCCGTCACAGCGCGGTAAAGGTTTTCCAGATGCCCGAGATCGCCGAGAAACCGTGTGGCCATTGACCTAATGGGTCATGGCCGCACGGTTGAACGGCGAGGTCGGGTGCCCGGGGAAGCTTTACAGGAGACCGTTGTCCTGGAGGACCTTCTTAATCGCCTCGACGTTCTCGCCGGTCATGGCCTTCACCGGGCGCGGCATGGTCGGGCTGTCGAAGATACCCATGAGGTTCATAGCGGTCTTGAAGGCGCCGACGCCACCGGCATAACCCTGGACGCCCGAGGTGACATCCCAGATGTGCGAAATCTCATTGAGGCGATCCTGCTCGGCCTTGACGGTAGCCCAGTCACCAGCCTGAGCGGCCTTCCACTGACGCACGTAGCCCTCGGGCTCAACGTTGGCGAGACCCGGGACGGAACCGTCGGCGCCACCAAGGTAGGCGCCGTCGACAACAACCTCGTGACCGGTGAGAATGCTCATCGGATGGCCGTTTTTCTCGTTCTCCTGAACGAGGTAGCGGAACGAGATGTCATCACCCGAGGAATCCTTGACGCCAGCAAGGACACCCTCGGCGCCGAGCTTGGCAAGGAGCTTCCAGGGGAGCTTGGTGTGGACGCACACAGGGATGTCGTAGGCGAAGATGGGCAGGTCGAGTTCCTCATGCAGGATGCGGAAGTGCTCCTCGACCTCGGTCATGCCCTGCAGGGCATAGAACGGGCAGGTGGCGACGAGGGCATCGGCGCCCAGCTCCTGAGCGACCTTACCGTGCTCGATCATGCGCTCGGTCTCGGTGTCAATGATGCCGACCAGAACGGGAACGCGGTGGTCGACGATACGGACGGCCTCGGCGATGATCTGACGGCGACGCTCGTCGGTGGAGAAGACGACCTCGCCCGAGGAGCCCAGGAAGAACAAGCCATCGACGCCGGCATCGATCATGCGGTTGATGCTGCGCTCAAAGGAGGCAACATCGAGCTGGTGGTCTTCGGTATCGGGAACAACGACGGGAGGGATAACGCCGGTGAATTTCTGAGTTGCCACAAGAATCTCCTTAGTTGTCTGGCGGGCAGCCCTATGCCGCCCACTCTTGTTGGCAGTGTCCAGGCCGTCTAGGCCAAAGAACACGGGTAGAACGTTTGGTTAAAAAAGTCGACGACTTCGTTTTCGAACGCATTGATGCGCTCGTGAGCGTATTTGGCATAGATGATATGCCTCCGGTCACACTCAAGACCGTTGAATACGGCAAACTGATCCTTGGGATCGCTCACGGTATCCATAAGCGATGTGCCCATGAGCACCGATCCACGCACCCGAGACGACAGCGCCTCGAGGCCGCCAGGAAGCGGATTGGCAACCGCCGTGCAGGCGAGGCCCCGCTCGTCCAGAGCAGAAACCGCCAGCGCGACTCCGCCGCCAAGACCCTCGCCCCATGCAAAGATGTGGTCGGGGTCCATGCCATCAAGATTGCGCGCCACCTTCGCCAGCGCGCAACCCCAACGGACGCGCTCGACAAAAGCGGGCGAAGAAATCCCCCGCTGCAGGTCGTCCGCACCAGCAACATCGTCATCCAGCGCGAGGACGGCATACCCCATGGCGGCAAATCTCGTCATGTGATGCCAGCCGCGCACAGGCCGATCGATATCGTGGAACATCAGGCAC
>DBFABM010000003.1:0-12723 GCA_048194085.1 Collinsella aerofaciens | reverse complement strand
GAATCAGGCAGACCAGCGCAGGCAGTGCAACCATAAAGCCATCGGCAAAGGAAGCGCTCGGCGTCGTGGTCAGGTCGGGCAGAATGTTGAAGAACGAGAACGTGCCCTCGTCAAAGTACTGCGGCAGATTGCGCAGCAACGTGAACAGGGCGAACAGGATAGGCATCTGGATCAGCAGCGGCAGACAACCAGCCATGGGGTTGAACTTGTTCTCGCTGTAGAACTTCTGCATCTCCTCGGCCTGACGCTGGGGATCGTCGGCATAGCGCTCCTGGATCTCGAGCATCTTGGGCTGCAGCACCTGCATGCGAGCCGTCGACTTGGTCGACTTGAGCATGAGCGGCGTCAGCAGCAGACGGATGATGACCACCAGGATGATGATGGACAGGCCCCAGTCGACCGCAAAGGTCTGGATGAGCTTGAGCAGCTCGAAAAGGATGTTAACGATCCAATCCCACATGTAAGTTTTCCTCCGATAGCGAGTGCCCGCTAGGGCACAGGGTCATAACCGCCGACGTGCAGGGGATTGCAGCGAGCGATGCGCCTCACGGCAAGCCAGCAGCCTCTCAAAACACCGTGCTTCTCAATCGCCTGGACGGCGTATTGCGAGCACGTTGGGTAATAAATGCAGGCGTCAGGCAATAAGGGCGAAATAACCTGTTGATATATGCGAATAGGAGCGATGGCAACACGTCGCAAAACGTGATTGCTCATCGCTCCTCCCCGGCAACGCCGGCGCGCTTCATAAGCGGACGCAACGCCTTGTCCATCTCCTGCGGCGAGGAAACCCTCGTCTTGGGAGTTGCGAACAAGATGATGTCATAACCCGCAACGGGAAATCCGCAGCTGCGGGCGGCCTCGCGCATCACACGCTTGGATCGGTTGCGCACGACGGCACAACCGAGTCGCTTAGCACCAACGAAGGCGACCCTTCCGGAGTCGCCTTCGCCAACCGATTCACATATGGTCATTCGAATCAGAGGGTGATTGAAACGACGCCCCTGACTGAACACATGCTCGAAATCTTGCCGAGACTTAATAGTCTTCATGCGAGATGTGTGTATCGCTGCTAGACAGTGAGACGCTTGCGGCCCTTGGCGCGACGACGGGCGAGCACGGCACGACCACCCTTAGTGGCCATACGGGCACGGAAGCCATGGGTCTTGGCACGCTTACGCTTATTAGGCTGATACGTACGCTTCATCTTAAGTTCCTCCTGCTGCATTTCGAGTGTCCGCGGGGACGCGGACGCAGATATAGACACGTGAGCTTGAAGATTGTAGGGAAATCAATGTTCAAATGTCAAGAAATCAAAGGTAAAAGGTTGCGCAGTTCACACGGTTCCCCCATAAGCCAAGCTCGATTTAGCGGTGCATGGCAACTTTTCACGATATTTCATCGAGTTTTCAACAGGTCATGTTGGCAATGTTGAGAACTTTTCGTCCGTTTTCCAAAGTTTTCAACAGGTTTTGAAAAGTTGTCGAAAGATGAGAAACATTGCACGGTGAGCTACTATTTGTTCGAAACCTTTTGGAAGATTGCGAGCGGCATGTCTGACGACTTTTACACCATGGTCGATTCCGGAGACCCGGCACCCGACAACGAGCACATCACCGGCGTGCGCGAAGAGCGTGACGAAGGTGAACAGACGACAACGCAGGCGCCAAAAGCCATGTACGCCGCGCGCATCGCCGTCTATGACGACATGCTGTCGACACCGCGTGTGATCGTCATTGATCCGCAAGATGTCCGCACGTATTTGGAAGAGACGACCAACACCGTCTACCAGTGCATGAAAGAACAAGGTGGCCACATCTCGCTCATGGTCATCCGCGAGATTGTCGAAAACTTTATCCACGCACACTTTGCCGAGCCCATCATCTCGATTCTGGACGGCGGAGACACCATCCGCTTTGCTGACCAAGGACCCGGCATCGACGACAAGGAACGTGCTTTCGACTTTGGCGTTACCAGCGCAAACAGCAAGATGAAGCGCTATATCCGTGGAACCGGAGCAGGGTTTCCCATGGTGCAGGAGTATTTGGAAAACGCCGGCGGTGCCGTATCCATCGAGGACAACATGGGCAACGGCACCGTGGTTACGGTAAGCCTGAACCCTAAACGCGTGCAGGAAATCGAGCGTGCCGGCGGACGCGGCGCTGCCGTGCGGCCCGAGACGGAGCAGCCCACATATCCCCTGCCGGGAGCTTTTGCGCAGCAGCCCGTGGCAACGCAGCAGATGCAGCCCCCCGTGGGACAGATGCAGCAGCCCGGAATGCTTCCCACACAAGAACCCCAGGCGGCATCTATGTCGATGCCGCCAAACATGTCAGAGGCCATGCCGCTGGCTGATCAGGATGCAGCAGCAATGCAGCAGGCGACGGGGGCGCCGGGTGGCCAGCAAATGGGCTATCAGCCGTACCAACAGGGATATCCATATCAGCAGATGCCGCCACTGGGGTATGGCCAGCAGTTCCCGCAGCAGTACCAGCAGGGATATCAGCAGCCGTACCAGCAGATGCCGCAGCAGCAGTACAACCCTTGGACCCAGCAGATGCCTCCACAGCCTTACCAACAGTGGCCTCAAAGTTTTCAACAGCAAATGCCGCCGATGCAGAGTTCTCAACAACCAGCAGCTCAAATGATGTATCCTAATGCAGCAAATCAGTATGCGCAGCCACAACCGGACGTGTTCGTAAGCGATCGCGGCAACGCCGCGCTGGGCTATCTGGCGCAAAATCAAGCGTGCGGTGCAACCGATCTGGCGAGGACGTTTGGAAACTCGGCCCCCACTTGGTCACGCACGCTCAATGACTTGGCGCAGGCCGGCTTGGTCATCAAGCATGGCCAGAAATACCATCTGACCGAACTCGGCGCCGCTCGCGTGCGAGCTCAGAGCTAAAGAACGGGAGAGACAGTGGACGAGGAAGCAAGCATCATCCTGGGGGATGCCATCGCCTTTTGTCAGCGCGACGGCCAAGATGCACGCCTCATCAACATGCTGGGGCAATCGCGCGCCATAAGCCTGACCGAAGATACGCTCACGATCGAGGCCCCCTCGCGCTTTGCCATCGCGCAGCTCAAAAAGCATCAGCCGACTATTGAGGCCTATCTGGAAGAAATCGCCTTTGCGCCGATTGCGCTCGACATCGTGGCACCGCAAGGCGCCGCGACGGAATCCGCTGCCGCGACGGCGCCCGCCACGGCTCCCGCTGCTTCCCCGGCGGTGCCGGCCTCCGCAGGCGACGTGCCGACAATCGAGCACCAGCACAGCGATGTTTCCCGTGAAACCATGGCGCCGTTGCCGACCGCGGTAGCGACGTCAACGAACGCACCCGTCACGCACATGCCCATCGCTCACGACGCAGCGGCGGGCGCGGATTCGGGCATTGCAATCAAGAACACGCTCTCGGCCGACGATTTTCGTCGCATGATGAACCAGATGAAGGGCGGAGCGCCGACTAAATCCACGCAAGCTGCGACCCCCGCTTCACCCATGCCAGCACCGACCGTGCCGGCCGAGCAGAATACGGATGGAGCCCCGCTCGCCGCGAACTCAAAATTTACCTTTGAGAACTTTGTCTACGGCCCCGAGAACAGCCATGCCTATCGCTCGGCACTCAAGTTTGCCGCCCTCGCGGACGAGCGCGGCACATGCACATCACTGTTTATCTACGGCAAATCGGGCCTGGGCAAGACGCACCTGCTGCTTGCCATCAAAAACGAGCTCGCCGAGAAGTCGCCCGAGATCAAGGTCAAGTATGCCAACTCCCAGGCATATCTGGACGACCTGATGACCGAGTTCGACCGCCAAAAGAAGAGCAACGCCCCCATCATGCAGGCGTACCACGGCGTGGACGTGCTCATCATCGATGACATCCAAAACATCATCGGCAAGCGCGCGAGCGTGGACTACTTTTTCCAGCTCATGGACGAGTTCATCCGCAACAACAAGAAGGTCGTCATCGCGGCAGACCGCGCCCCCAAGGACCTGAGCATGGACGAGCGCCTGACCAGCCGCTTCAACGCCGGCATGCTCTGCCTGGTCGCAGAGCCCAGCTACGAGATGAAATACAAGATCTTGCAGCGCTATTACGAGAACACCATCGTCGCCGCTCCCGAGGCAGGCGACGACTCACTGTTGGCGGCCTACGGGGGCGACGGCGGGCACCTGACCGATGAGCACTTTAAGCACATGGCAGAGGTGTCGGGCACCAACATCCGCGAACTCGAGAGCTTCTGCGAGCGCTGCGCCGGCGAGGCGGGCGACCGCGAGCGCGAGGGCGGGGAGCTCACCTTTGACGATATCGACGCCATCGCCAGCCAGTACTTCGACACATCGGCCAAAAAGATCAACGTGCAAACGGTTCAGTCCGTCATCGAAGAGCAGTACGGCGTGACGCACGAGGAGCTCATCGGCCCGCGTCGCAACGCCAATATCGCCAAAGCACGCCATATCGCTATCTACCTGGCCATCGAAATGTGCGAGATGACGACCACGGCGGTAGGCGCCGAATTTGGCAACCGCAACCACTCGACCGTCAGCACGAGTTACAAAAAGGTCCAGAAGATGATCCAGGAAGACCGCACCGTCACCGAAGACCTCAAGTCCTTGCGCGATAGAATTACACTGCGCTCGTAGGAAAATAGAGACACCTGTTGAAAACTTGTCGAAACCACGGGCATAAGGTGTCTAAAACCCAACCCGCGGTGATGAAAAGTTTTGCGCAGGTTTTGAACGTGGAAAACCACCCCCATTGCACACAGGTTGCTGTCGATTCTCTTTCTGGGTCTGACCTGCGTCTTTGGGAGTAATCAACAGTTTCGTCAGTGCTATTACTATTATTAAGATATTTATATCTATAGAAAGGTATTAAAAGATGAAGTTCACCGTCAGCCAGAGCTCGCTTACACAAGCCATCGGCGTCGTTATGAAGGGTGTCGCTTCGGCATCCACCCTTCCCATCCTGTCGGGCGTGCTCGTCAAGGCGCAAGACGGCATCTTGGAATTCCAGACCTCTAACTACACCATCTCGATCCGTCATCGCATCGCGGCGCATGTCGAAGAAGAGGGCGAGATGGTTATCCCCTGTAAGATGCTCTCCAATATCACCAAGACTCTCCCCGATGCCCCGGTCACCTTTGAGCTGTCCGAGCGCCAGGTGCTGATCAGTTGCGAGAAGAGCTCGTTCCGCCTGAACACGCTCGATGCCAATGACTTCCCTGAGTTTCCGGCCTATGCCATCGAGAGTGCCGTGGAGCTGCCGACCGATATCTTGTCCGAGATGGTCGGCCGCGTGTGGCGCGTCACCTCGACCGACAAGGCTCGCCCCATCCTGGGCGGCGTGCACATGAAGGTCGAGAACAACACCGTGCGCCTGGTGGCGACCGATTCCTTCCGCTTGGCCGTGTGCGATACGCAGGTCGAGACCTCGACCCTCGAGGGCTCCTTTGAGCTCAACGTTCCGGCTGACGCCTTTAACGACGCACTGAACATCATGGCCAGCCAGGCGACCATCATGATCGGGGCTACCGACACCCAGGTCGTCTTTGAGGCCGGCAACACCACCTACGTGTCGCGTCGTATCGAGGGCGTGTACCCCAACTACAAGCAGCTCATCCCCGATTCGTGCGTGACGAGCGTCAAGATTGACGTCGCCGCCTTTAACGCCGCCCTCAAGCGCGTGGCCGTTATCGCGAGCGCCAACCCCGCCGTCAAGTTCGAGATCGATGTCGAGAACGGGCAGATGGGCCTGTCCTCCATTTCCAATGACCAGGACCTTGCGCAGGAGACGATCGATGTCGAGGCCGAGGGCGAGTCGGGCACCATCGCCTTCAACTACCACTACATCTTCGGCTGCCTCAATGCCCTGTCCAAGGAGAAGGAGATCACGCTGGAGCTCAAGAGCTACTCGCAGGCGGGCATCTTCAAGTCCTACGACAAGATCAACTACCTGTACCTGGTCATGCCGGTCCGCATCTAGCGCTGAGCCATGACCATGTTCGCCCGCGATCTTTCCGTCGCGCACTACCGCAGCTTCGATAGCTATCGTCTTGCCCTGGACGAGGGCGTGACGATACTTGCGGGACCAAACGCGGCGGGAAAGACCAATCTCATAGAGGCGCTGCAGCTGCTGACGAGCGGCGCCTCGTTTAGGCATCCGACCGCAGCCGAGCTCGTCCATGACGGCGTGGGCTCGTGCAAGGTCGAGCTGAGGCTCGAGGGCGACGGCCGCGTGCTTGATATGGGATTGAGCGCGGAGGACGGTAAGCGCTCGTTTAGCCGCAACGGCAAGAGATGCTCTGCCGCCGGTGTACGCGGGGTTCTGCCGAGCGTGCTGTTTTGCCCTGACCATCTGGACATGGTTAAGCGAGGCGCCAGTGTGCGCCGCGCCGCCCTCGATGACTTTGGCATGCAACTGAGCGCACGCTATGCCGATCTTGCGAGCACCTATGGGCGCTGCGTGACCCAGCGTAACGCCTTGCTCAAGGAGACCTGGTGCTGCCGTGAGATGCTCGGCGCGTGGAACGATTCGATTGCCCGCGCTGGCGCGGCTCTGCTCGTGCACCGGTTGGCCCTGCTCGACCGGCTGGCGGGCCATGTACACACTGCCTACGGGCAAGTGGCGTCCGGCGAGGCTGCCAACGTGACCTATACGTCCACACTGGGGGATTTGCCCCAGGTCGAGGATCGCGAAGAGCTGAAGGGCTGGGCGTACGAGCGCATGCTGGCCGCCCTTGATGAGCACGCCGACGAGGAAATTCGCCGCGGCGTGACGTTGGTGGGACCGCATCGCGACGAGATTGAATTTACCGTGGCGGGTCGCTCCGCCCGTTCATTTGCCAGCCAAGGACAGCAGCGAACGTTGGTACTGTCCTGGAAGGTGGCCGAGGTGGCCGTGGCTCGCGATGTTCTGGGTACTGCTCCGCTGTTGCTTCTGGACGACGTGATGAGCGAGCTCGACGGCGAGCGCCGCGGTGCTTTTCTGCGGCTGATCGGCGATGATATCCAAACGGTCATAACCACGACCAACCTGGGATACTTTACCGATGACCTGCTTGATCGAGCCAAGGTGGTGAGCATGGGTGAGACGTGCTAATTACGAGCGCGAGAGCGAAACGGTCGCCTTCAGTGGGTTTTTAAACGCAGAGCGCCAGCGCATCCTGGCGGCTGCAACACCTGAGCGCCGCGCGCAGATGGAGACTGCCGAGGAGTCGCGCGCGGTCTATCGCGCGTGGAACGCGGTGTGCTCGGGCACGCGCGAGGGGCGGCATGTGACGGGCCTGCGCTACCTGCCCGAGTCCAATGAGCTGCTGGTATATCTCGATTCGCCCCCGTGGACGCAGGAAATGACGCTGTTGCGCGAGATCATCCGCGCGCGCATGGAGCGCGTCGGTGCGCATGTGGATGGCCTGGTGTTCAAAACCACCGCGCCCGGTCACACGCCGCCCGCTGCCAAAGAGCGTCTGCGTCCTGCCGTGGCCGAGCGCCCGCCGGCTCCGCATGCTGACCTAAGTGAGGCCGAGCGCACCGAGATTGAGCGCCAAGTGGCGCCCATCGAAGACCAAAAACTGCGCGAGGCCCTCGAGAACGCCATGAGAGCCAGTGCCGAGTGGGCCAAGGGCGTGCAAGGCAAAAAAGAGCCTTAAATCGCATCTGGTGGCCTTGTAGAGCCAAATACCCTCGTTCCCGATGGTATTTTTTTACGATAAACTAGTAAGGCTGTACACATTTTCTTGACTGAAGGAGGACGTGTGGCAAACGAAAACGATTACGATGGCGGCGAGATTAAGATTCTCGAAGGTCTCGAGGCCGTTCGTAAGCGCCCGGGCATGTATATCGGCTCGACGAGCGCCAGCGGTCTGCATCACCTGGTGTGGGAGATCGTTGACAACTCCGTCGACGAGGCCATGGCCGGTTTCTGCACCGAGATCCAGGTGACGGTCCACGCCGACAACTCCATCACGGTCGTCGACAACGGGCGCGGCATCCCCGTCGACGAGCACCCTGTTAAAAAGATCCCGACGCTCGAGGTCGTCATGACGATCTTGCACGCCGGCGGTAAGTTCGATAACTCGGCCTATAAGGTCTCGGGCGGCCTGCACGGCGTGGGCATCTCCGTCGTCAACGCACTGTCCAAGCGCGTGGTCGTTCAGGTTCGTCGCGATGGCAACACCTACGAGATGGAGTTCTCGCGCGGCAAGACCGTCAAGAAGATGGAGGTCGTGGGCACCTCGGATTCGACGGGCACCACCGTCACCTTCTGGCCCGACGATGAGATCTTCGAGACCTGCATCTACGATTTCGATACGCTGCACAACCGTCTGCAGGAGACGGCGTTCCTCAATAAGAACCTCAAAATCGTGCTGACCGACGAGCGCGAAGCGACTCCCCACGTGGAGGAGTTTTGCTACGAGGGCGGCATCATCGACTTCGTCAAGTTCCTCAACGAGGGCAAGGACGTCCCCGAGGCCTTTAAGGAGCCCATCTACATCGAGGGCAAATCGGACCCGGACGCGCCTGTGGCCAAGATGGGAGAGGTCGAGGTTTCCCTGCAGTGGAATAGCGGCTACGGCGAGAACGTCATGTCGTTTGCCAACGACATCTACACCCCCGAAGGCGGCATGCACCTTGAGGGCTTCCGCACCGCGCTCACCCGCGTGATCAACGATTACGCGCGCAAGCAGAACCTGCTCAAGGAAAAAGACGCCAACCTGACCGGCGACGATGTGCGCGAGGGCCTTTCGGCCGTTATCTCGGTCAAGCTGCCCGATCCGCAGTTTGAGGGCCAGACCAAGGCAAAGCTCGGCAGCTCCTATATGCGAGCGCTCACGCTCAAGATTGTGACCGACGGCCTTGTCGATTACCTCGAGGAGCATCCCAAGCCCGCTCGCGAGATCGTCAAGAAGGCGCAACAGGCCTGCAAGGCGCGCAATGCCGCCCGCAAGGCGCGCGAGGCGACCCGCCGCAAGAGCCTGCTCGAGACGGCGTCCCTGCCCGGTAAGCTCGCTGACTGCTCGGTGCGCGATGCCGAGCTGACCGAGCTCTTCATCGTAGAGGGCGACTCGGCAGGCGGTTCGGCCAAGGACGGCCGTCGCCGAGACATCCAGGCGATTCTGCCCCTGCGCGGCAAGATTTTGAACGTCGAACGCGTTGGTGACCATCGCGCGTTCTCGAGTGACACCATTCAGTCGCTGATTACCGCGATCGGCTGCGGCGTCACGACGAGTGCCGGCGACGGCGGCGACTTCGATATCACCAAGGCGCGCTACCACAAGATCATCATCATGACCGATGCAGACGTCGACGGTGCGCATATCCGCATCCTGCTGCTGACGTTCTTCTACAAGTACATGCGTCCGCTGATCGATGCCGGCTACGTCTATGTTGCCTGCCCGCCCATCTTTGGCATTAAGGTGCGCAACAAGATCCACTACGTGTATCCCAACGGCCGCCAGCCCGAAGACGAGATCCTGCGCGACACCATCCAGAGTCTGGGCCTGAACCCCGACGATAACGACGAGGACGGCAAGGCCAAGGACGGCAAGATTACCAAGAAGCGCAAGGGCTATACCGTCCAGCGCTACAAGGGTCTGGGCGAGATGGACCCCAAGCAGCTTGCCTCGACGAC
The DNA here is from genome assembly GCA_048194085.1 of Collinsella aerofaciens. Lineage (GTDB taxonomy): Bacteria > Actinomycetota > Coriobacteriia > Coriobacteriales > Coriobacteriaceae > Collinsella > Collinsella aerofaciens_CO. The sequence continues at coordinate 3,091 of DBFABM010000003.1, read as the reverse complement.
GATGGACCCCAAGACCCGCATCCTGCAGCGTGTGTCGATCGAAGACGCCGTGGTGGCGGACCGCGCCGTGCGCGAGCTCATGGGTTCCGAGGTCGGCTGTCGCCGCGAGTACATTGAAAAACATGCGCATGACGCGCGTTTCCTTGACGCTTAAGAGGAGGTAACGTGGCAGACGATATCAACAATAACGGGGGTATGGACGAGGCCGGCGATGCCGGCATGCCCGACGATCTGAAGCGCCTGCTTGCCCGTGCTGAGCAGGGCGAGGGCGGCGACCCGGACGCCTATAACCCCGATGTCGATGATGACGAGGAAGAGGATGACGACGGCGAGCTCGAGGAGAGTTTTGGCGAAGTCGACCGTGGCACCTCGGCCGGCGAGGATATCAACGGCGGCCAGCTCCAGATTTCGGAGTTCGGTCGCGAGATGAAGCAGTCGTTTATCGAGTATTCGATGTCGGTCATCACGGCGCGCGCCCTGCCGGACGTGCGCGACGGCTTAAAGCCGGTGCACCGCCGCATCCTGTACGCGATGAACGAGAGCGGCATCTACCCCAACCGCCCGCACAAGAAGTCGGCGTGGACGGTCGGCGAAGTTATCGGTAAGTACCACCCGCACGGTGACTCTGCGGTCTACGAGGCCATGGTCCGCTTGGCGCAGTGGTTCTCCATGCGTACGCCGCTCATCGACGGTCACGGCAACTTCGGCAATATCGACGGCGACGGCGCGGCGGCCATGCGTTACACCGAGAGCCGCCTGGCAAAGCCCGCCATGGAACTGTTGCGTGACTTGCAGAAGGATACCGTCGACTGGCAGCCCAACTACGACGAATCGCTCGCCGAGCCCGTGGCACTGCCTGCACGTTTCCCCAACCTGCTGGTCAACGGCAGCCAGGGCATCGCCGTCGGCATGGCCACCAACATCGCCCCGCATAACCTCGCCGAGGCGATCGAGGCCACCTGCTACCTGATCGACAACCCCGACGCCACCGTCGACGAGCTCATGCAGATCATGCCCGGTCCGGACTTCCCCACCGGCGCCATCATCATGGGCAGCGCCGGCATTAAGCAGAGCTACGAGACCGGCCGCGGCTCCATTACCGTGCGCGCCAAGGCACACGTTGAGTCCACCAAGACCGGTCGCAGTCGCCTGGTCTTCACCGAGATTCCCTACATGGTCAACAAGGGCACCCTGCAGGAGAAGATTGCCCAGCTCGTCAACGACAAGCGCATCGAGGGCATCTCGGATATGCGCGATGAGTCCAACCAGAAGGGCATCCGTCTGGTTATCGAGCTCAAGAAGGGCGTCATTCCGCAGGTCGTGCTCAACAACCTGTATAAGTACACCTCGCTGCAGACGACCTTTGGCGCCAACAACCTGGCGCTCGTCAACGGCGTTCCCAAATGCCTGAGCCTGCGTGAGATGCTGCAGCACTACATCGACCACCAGGTCGACGTCGTCACCCGCCGCACCCGCTTCGACCTTAAGAAGGCCCAAGCCCGCGCGCATATCCTCGAGGGTTATCTGATGGCTCTCGACCATATCGACGAGGTCATTAGCATCATCCGCTCCTCGCAGACCGACTCCGAGGCCAGCAGCCGCTTGATCGAGCGCTTTGGCTTTACGCCCGAGCAGACCACGGCCATCCTCGAGATGAAGTTGCGCCGCCTGACCGGCCTGGAGCGCGACAAGATCCAAGAAGAGTTGGACGGCCTGCGCCGCGCCATCGCCTACTACGAGGACCTGCTGGCGCATGAGGAGAAGATCCTGGGCGTCATCAAGGAAGAGATGCGCGAGATCTCCAAGAAGTTTGGCGACAAGCGCCGCACCGAGATCAGCCAGGTTGAGAAGGACCTGGATGTCGAGGACCTCATCGCCGACGAGGATATGGTCGTGACCATCACCCATACCGGCTACGTTAAGCGTATCCCGGTGGCTGCCTACCGCGCCCAGAAGCGCGGCGGCAAGGGCGTATCGGGCGTCAACCTCAAAGAGGACGACGTTATCGACGAGATGTTCATCGCGTCCACGCACGAGTACGTGCTGTTCTTCTCGAGCAAGGGCAAGGTCTATCGCCTGAAGGTGCACGAGCTGCCGGTGGGTACGCGCCAGGCGCGCGGTACCGCGATCGTCAACCTGCTGCCCTTCGAGGAAGGCGAGAAGATCGCGAGCGTCATCAGCTGCCGCGAGTTCCCGGCCGACGAGTACCTGATGTTTGCCACCAAGAGCGGCATGGTCAAGAAGACCGTGATGAGCGCATATGACCGCAGCCGTCGCGACGGCCTGATCGCTATCAACCTGCGTGACGACGACGCGCTGCTGAACGTGCGCCGCGTGCGCGAGGGCGACAAGATTATCCTGGCCACCACCGCGGGCAAGGCGATCATGTTCTCCGAGGAGCAGGTGCGCGCCACCGGCCGCGATACCAGCGGCGTTCGCGGTATCGGTCTGAAGGACGGCGTGAGCGTTCTGGGCATGGAAGTCACTAACGGCAACGGCGATCTATTCGTCATCACCGAGCGCGGCTACGGCAAGCGCACGCCGGTCGCGGACTACCCGGAGCAGAATCGCGGCGGTCAGGGCGTCTACACCATTCAAATGACCGAGCGTAAGGGTAACCTCGCGGCCATGAAGACGGTGGGCCCGCAGCACGAGCTGTTCATCGTGACGGAGGGCGCGACGGTCATTCGCGTCAAGACCGACGAGATCAGCCAGACCGGCCGCGCCACCCAGGGCGTCAAGATGATGACCGTCGACGACAACGACCGCATCTGCGCCGTGGCCCGCATGACGGCCGCCAAAGAGAGGCCCGAAGGCGAAGCCACAGAAAACGGCTCTGCTTCCGAAGAAACCCCTGTCGATCTAGGCGACGGCAACGACATGCCAGAAGATCTCCTAGACGAGTAAGAGGCCCTAGCTGGTAGAAAATATCAGACACCATATATCGGCGGTCGGCGCACTGCGCGCCGACCGCTTTTTTGAAAACCTTGGGACCCCATGGTCGTTGGGCTGGCGAGATGGTTTTGGTTTGTCGCGAGTTCCGCACGCAAAGAAGGCCACTTAATGTGGCCTTCGTCTTGCGCAGGACTGT
>DBFABM010000075.1:0-7911 GCA_048194085.1 Collinsella aerofaciens | reverse complement strand
CACCCAAGGTCCAAGAGGTCCAGGCGACCGTCATTGAGCCCGAGCCTGCACCTGCACCTCAGCCCGATCCGCAGGTCACCAAGCCCGCACCCGAGACGAGCGCCCGACGCGATAAGCCCGCCGGCAAGACCAAGGCCATCGAGCGCCATCGCCCCGGCCGCGTGCGCATGGGCCTGGGTCTAATCGGCCTGGGTCTTAAGACGCTCATTACCGGCAAGACGAAATAGTCGTTTGTAGAAGCAGTTTGTAGAAGCGCCCCGCATTTGAGGAAAGCCTCGGATGCGGGGCGCTTTTCCCTGCTACCATGGTGCGAACAACAACGCGAATGACAGGCAGGAATATGAAGCTCACTATAGAATCGATGACCTACGGCGCCGACGGGCTGGCACACGCCGACAACGGCAAGGCCGTCTTTGTGCAGGGCGCCGTGGCAGGCGACACCGTCGAGGCCGAGGTCGTACAGGACGGCAAGTCGTTCATGCGTGGCCGCACCACCGAGATTCTGGAGCCAAGCCCCGATCGCATTCAGCCTCCCTGCCCCTTCGTGGGCATCTGCGGCGGCTGCTCGTGGGGCAATCTCTCACGCACGGCACAGCTCGCCGCCAAGGAGCAAAACCTGCGCTCCACGCTCGAGCGCATCGGCAAGTTCGCTCCTGAGCAGGTCGATGAGTTGGTACAGCCCATCTGCCACACCAAGGACGACTGGGGCTACCGCAATAAAATCGAGCTCGAACCGACCGTCGTCAACGGTCGCGTGCGCCTTGGCATGCACGGTGTCGATCCTCGCAAGATCGTGACCGTCGATTCGTGCCCGTTGTTCGACAAACGCTTCCCCAAGGCACTCAAATCGGTCGTCGGCGCGCTCAATTATCTGAGCGGCAGCCACGACCTGGGCCTTGAGCGCGTGGGCATTCGCGCCTCGCGTCGCACCAAGGCACTCGAGGTGGCGCTCTGGACGCCTACGGGCTCTTTCCCGCGCTCGCAAGTCTCGCGCGTGTTGGCAGACGCCGTGCACCCCACAAGTGTCGTGCGCGTGATGAGCAAGGGCGAAAAGAAGGCCCGCCGTGTCTCCAAGGTCGAAATGCTCGCCGGAGAGGGCTCATGGACCGAGAATATCGCCGAGGGCCAGATGCGCTTGTCTGCCCCGTCTTTTTTCCAGGTCAACACCAAGGGTGCCGAGATTTTGATCGAGCTTGTCATGGAAGCGCTCGACCCGCAGGAAGACGAGCTTGCCGTGGACCTGTACTGCGGTGCCGGCACCTTTACCCTGCCGCTCGCCCGCCGCTGCGACTTTGTCGCCGCCGTCGAGGCCTACGGCCCCGCCGTGCGCGACCTGCGCCGTAACCTGGAGATCAACAAGCTTGATAACGTCGACGTCATTGGCGGAGACGCGGTACGCGAGTTCCCCGACCAGGATGCCGACGTCTTGGTGGTCGACCCGCCGCGCGCAGGCCTCGCCCCCGAGGCGATCGACCTTATCGCCAGCACGAGTGCCCGCGACGTCGCCTACGTGAGCTGCGACCCGGCCACCCTGGCGCGAGATCTCAAACGCTTTGTCGAGGAAGGCACCTTCTCCCCCGTAAAAATCACGCCAGTCGACCTGTTCCCACAAACCTTCCACTGCGAAACCGTCGTCCACCTCAAGCGCAACTAGACTGTTTGCCCAAGACCACGCCCGATGATTTTTCTGGGACGGGGATTAAATAATCAATTTGCACCGAATGATTATTTAATCCCCGTCCCTTTTTAAACATTGGGAAATCGAGCGTGGCAAGCGGAGGTCTTCGGGGTATAAGACGGCTAATTGTATGCCGTCTATGAAAGGAACCCTCATGCCCAGCGTTGCCGTTCTCGCCGCCGATGGCTTTGAAACTATTGAATGCTTGACCATGGTCGATGTCATGCGTCGCGGCGGCGTGCGCGCCACGCTCGTCTCGATCATGCCCACGCGTGAGGTCGTAAGCTCGCTGCAGATCCCCGTGACCTGCGATGCGCTCTTTGATGAGATCGACTTTGACGAGTACGACTGCGTCGTGCTGCCCGGCGGCCTGCCCGGTGCCACCAACCTGCGCGCCGATCAGCGCGTCTGCGACGTGGTCTGCGAGTTCGCCGCGACCAAGTACGTCGCCGCCATCTGCGCCGCCCCGTTTATCCTGGGCGAGCTCGACCTGCTCGAGGGACGCCATGCCACGTGCTTCCCTGGCTTTGAGAAAAGCTTCCCCGAAGGCGCCTATACCGGCGAGAAGGTTACGCAAGACGGCAACATCATCACCGCCAGCGGCATGGCCCAGTCGCTCCCCTTTGCGCTTGAGCTGCTGCGCACGCTCGCCGGCGACAAGGCCGTCGAGAAGGTCGCCGAGGGCATCCAACTATGATTTTGGCTTCGCAATCGCCGCGCCGCATCGAGTTGATGCGCGAGGCAGGCTACAACATTCGCGTGATTCCCGCGGATATCGACGAAACGCCCTTTGATGGCGAGGCCCCGCTCACGCTTGTCGAGCGCTTGGCACGCGCCAAGGCGGCTGCCGTTGCTGCCGAGTATGCCGAACCCAATGAGCTGACGGTCGCGGCCGACACCATCGTCACCTTTGACGGCAAGATTCTGGGCAAGCCAGCAACCGAGGACGAGGCGCGCACCATGCTCCGTGAGCTTTCGGGCCGCACGCACCAGGTCGCAACCGGCGTCTGCATCGTTAAGGCAGGCGATACGGCCGCCCCGCATGCCGCCGAGAGCCTGTCCTTTGTCGATGTGACCAACGTGACGTTCTACGAGCTCACCGACGAGCAGATCGAGCACTACGTTGCCTCGGGTGAGCCCATGGATAAGGCAGGCGCCTACGGCATCCAGGGCACAGGCGGCCGCATGCTCGTGAACGATATTTCGGGCGACTTCTATAACGTGGTGGGCCTACCCATCGCCCGCGTCGCACGTGCCATTCAAAAACTCTCGTAATTGCATCTGGCGCCGGGTGTCCCCCAGCGCCTACAATTTTGGCGTACCGTACGGATCCCGACCGGGCACAAGGCGCGGCGGAAAACCGATAGGAGTTAAACATGGATACACTGCTCGAGGCCATTGACGTCTGCGATGTCGATGGCTTTTGCTATGGCAACTATACGGACGAGGAGGCCGGCACCGGTTGCACCGTAATCGTGGCACCCGAAGGCGCCACCGGCGGCGTTGACGTTCGCGGCGGTGCCCCAGCATCGCGCGAAACCGACCTGCTGCGACCCGAGAACACCGTCGACAAGGTCCACGCCGTCTGCCTTTCAGGTGGATCGGCCTTTGGCCTCGAGGCTGCAAGCGGCGTCGCTCGCGAGCTTGAGAGCCGCGGCATCGGCCTTCCCGTCGGCCCCACGCAGGTGCCTATCGTGTGCTCCAGCTGTATCTTCGACCTCGCCTTTGGTAACCCCACCGTTCGCCCCGACATTGAGGCCGGCATCGCCGCGGTGCGCGAAGCACTCGACAACACCCCCACCAAGCTCGAACAGGGCAACGTGGGCGCCGGCACGGGTGCCACCGTCGGAAAGCTCATGGGCCCCGCCACCTGCATGAAGGCCGGCCTTGGCGCTGCCGCCGTGGCGCTCGGTCCCGTTAAGGTAGGCGCCGTGGTTTCGGTCAACGCCTGCGGCAACGTGGTCGACCCCTTCACCGGCGAGTGGGTCGCCGGTATGCGCGCCGCAGCCGATAGTGACCAGATCGTCGACATGGAACTCGCAGCCTTTGCCGCCGCCGGATCCATGCAGATGCGGCTCGACCGCACCAACACCACCATCAGCTGCATCGTCACCAACGTGGAACTCACTAAGGCACAAGCCACCAAGGTCTCCCAGATGGCCGCAGACGCCTACGCCCACGCCATCCGTCCCACGCACACCACCAACGACGGCGACACTATCTACACCCTCGCCAGCGGCAAACTAGGCGCCCAGGCAAGCGCCGCCGTTCCCCTAGACTTACTGGGTATGCTCGCCGTAAGGGCCCTACAGACCGCCATCGTAAACGGAGCCAAAACCGCCAAAACCTCCCACGGCATCCCCGGCGCCGCGAAGTAGCCTAACCTGACCGGTTACCCGGTGGGGCTTGGTTATGTTTGCTGCTCTACAGTCCTGGCTCGCACGAAGAACACATTAAGTGTTCTTCGGCTCGTGCGGAACTCGCGACAAACATAACCAAGCCCCACCGGGCAACCTACCAACCAGATTCTTTTCAGCCCAGGCCCCTGTGTACCGCGCGTCGAAGATCTTCAAATTCAGGCAGCCTGACAATCGATTCTTATAGCAGAGGCCCCTTGGCCTTTAGCTTGATACAAGTTCCGCACGAGCCGGAAAGCACTTAATGTGCTTTCCGTGCGAGCAGGACTGTTCGCAGTAGCAAACTAAAGGCCAAGGGGCCCAGTCAACCTATCAGCAGCGATTACTCAACAGTTAGTTGAATTTGAAGATCTTAGAGGCAAGACGGTATAGGCCGAGCGTGGTTTTGTCTCCGGCCCGTCCGCGCAGATTGGTGAAGAACCCGACCACGCCGTAGCGGGCACGACGATACATGCGCTCGTCGTAGGCCTTCAAATCATTCCACAGCATCTTTAGGCGCTCGTCGGCGCAATCTTCCTCGGAAAGCTTGGTGAGAACCGAGCAGATCGCCATCATCATGGTGAAGTAGCCCATCATGTACGAACGCAGACGCGACGACTCAACATCGCTGTACAAGTGGTACGACTCCATCATGATACGCGTAACACGGAACTGCTGGTCCAGACGCTTGACCATCGTTGCCTCGTTGACGCTCTGACCTTCGCGACCGATAAAGTAGCGGTAGAGGTCGATGTCGGCGTAGTACATGGTCTTGCAACGCGGCAGCGGCACGTAGGCGTAGATGTTGTCCACATAGAACGTGTGCGGCGGCATGGGAAGGTTGGACTCGCGCAGCACATCCGTGCGATAGCACAGGCTGTGCATGAGCAGGTTCTGGTCCAGGCGAAAATGACCGATCTGATCCCAGGAAAAGATCTTTTTGCGCGGCAGGGCAAATTTGTAGCCAATAGCGGTATGCGTGCCCTCGTAAACCTTCTCGTACACGTAGTTCGAGATAAACAGGTCAACGCGCTGGTCGCGCTCCTCAAAGCCACGCAGAATCGACAGCATGGTCGAAAGGGCAGCGCCGTCAAGCCAGTCGTCCGAATCAACAACCTTGTAGTAGGTGCCCTGCGCCTCGCGCAGACCCGAAAGGACGGCAATACCGTGACCGCCGTTCTCCTGGTGCACCGCGCGGATGATTCCAGGATAACGGGCCTCCCACTCGTCGGCCTTGGCGGCCGTCTCGTCCTTGGAGCCGTCGTCCACCACGATAATCTCGATATCGGTGGCGTAATTGCTCCCCTCCAAGATGGAGGTGATGCAATGGTCCATGTCCTTGGCGGCGTTATACGAGGGAATACCGAATGTTATGACTTTATGCATGGCAGGCGATAATCTCATCCGAAAGATCGAGGGCGGAATTGGTCACGGCGTCCATATCGTAGTAACGATACTCGGCCAGACGACCCACCGGGTGGAAGTTCGTCAGGTTCTGGACGCGCTCAAGATAGCGCTCATAGAGCTCACGGTTCTCGGGCTCAAGAATGGCGTAGTACGGCGTCTCGCCCGAGTCGGGCGTATAGGCCTTGGAGTACTCCTTCATGATGGTGGTCTTGTCGGGCAGGACCTGACCGGTCATGTTCTTGAACTCGGTGATGCGCGTGTAGTCCTCGCTCGTGGTGTAGTTGACGGTGCCCACGGGCTGGAACTGGTCCATATCGAGCGTCTCGAACTTCATATCGAGCGTGCGGTACGGCAACGCGCCCAAGTCGAGGTTGAACAGCTCATCGAGCGGACCTGTATAGACAATCTCGCCGCCGTAGACCTTACCGTCGACCTTGACGGTGGTCTCGTCGATCTCAAAAAGATCGCGGGCGTCCACGTCGCAGAATACGTCGATTAGATCGTGGTCGAGCATGTGCTCAAAGAGCGCCGTGTAGCCCTCCTGCGGCATGCCCTGGAAGGGAGCTTGCGGGAAGTAGCGGTCATCATCGCCCACAAAGACGGGAACGCGGCCGGTGATCGAGGGGTCGATCTGATCGGGCGTCTGGCCCCACTGCTTCATGGTGTAATGCAAAAAGACATTCTCGTAGACGTAATCGGCGACCTCGGCAAGATCCGGGTCGTTCTTCTTACGCAGCTCCATAATGGGCACCTTGACATCCTTGCCAAAGGTCTCCACGAGCTTCTGATACAGCTCCTCGCCGCGCTCGTCACCAAAGGCGAGCTTGAGACTCGCATGGTTGAAGGGCACGGGCATAAGGGTACCGTTGATGTTGGCGAGCACCTTGTGCTGATAATCCGTCCACTTGGTAAAGCGCGACAGGAAATTGTGCACGCGCTCGTTAAAGGTGTGATAGATATGCGGACCGTACTCGTGGATCAGGATTCCGGCCTCGTCAGTGCAGTCATAGGCATTGCCCGCAATGTGGCTACGGCGCTCCAAAACGGCAACACGATAGCCGATGGTCTCGGCAAGACGGCGGGCGCAAACGGCACCGGCATATCCAGCACCGACGACAATCATGTCGTACGCGCCGGCGTTAAAGCCTTCAGGCAGGCCTGAGGTAATCTGCATCGATACTCCTTGTCAAAAGCCACGGGCTCGTTAGCTGGGCTTTTCTCGAACATTCTTCGAGACATATTTATCAGAGCGATTATAGCGCTAATGCGTCCTATAATGAGCTTGCCACACAAGGAAAGCTCAAGCACCGCGGCTAACATAATTGAAAGGTAAACCCGCTAGCAGCGGGTTTATTCGTGAACAGCCGGGCGCCTGGAGCTTAGCGAAACGCTTGTAAGGAGTAACATGAGCGATTTCCTAAACCGTATGAAGTCTGCCGCCAAGGCCGACCTTAAGACGATCGTCCTGCCCGAGGGCGAGGATCCGCGCACTATCGTCGCGGCCACCAAAATCATCGAGGAGGGCCTGGCAAAGATCGTCATCCTGGGCAACCCCGACGAGATCAACGTTCCCGGCGCTACCGTCATCGACCCGCGCAATGCCGAGAAGCACGAGGAGTACGCACAGAAGTTTGCCGAGCTCCGCGCCAAGAAGGGCGTTACCATCGAGCAGGCTCGCGCCCAGGTGATGGACGCCACCTACTTTGGCACCATGATGGTCAAGATGGGCGACGCCGACGGCCTGGTCTCCGGCGCCTGCCACTCCACCGCCGACACCCTGCGCCCCGCGCTTCAGATCCTCAAGACCGCCCCGGGCACCAAGCTGGTCTCGGCCTTCTTCGTGATGTGCACCGACACCCCGCAGTTCGGCACCGACGGCACGCTGATCTTCGCCGACTGCGGCCTCAACATCAACCCGTCCTCCGACGAGCTCTCCGAGATCGCCATCGCCTCCGCTCACTCCTGGTCCACCTTCATGGGCAACGTTGAGCCGCACGTGGCCATGCTCTCCTACTCCACCATGGGCTCCGCTGGCGGCGAGGTCGCCAAGAAGGTCCAGGAGGCCGTGAAGTTCTGCAAGGAGAAGGCTCCCGAGCTCGCCATCGACGGCGACCTGCAGCTCGACGCCGCTATCGTCCCCACCGTCGCCCAGCTCAAGGCTCCCGGCTCCTCCGTCGCCGGTAAGGCCAACGTGCTCGTGTTCCCCGACCTCGAGGCAGGCAACATCGGCTACAAGCTGGTCCAGCGCTTCGCCGGCGCCGATGCTTACGGCCCCATCCTGCAGGGCATCGCCAAGCCGGTCAACGACCTGTCGCGCGGCTGTTCTGCCGACGACATCGTGGGTGTCGTGGCCATCACCGCCGTCCAGGCTCAGATGGCTGAGTAGCGTACGCACTCGCCCGAAGGCCGTACGGGCTAACCCCTGAAAAC